>JAABYK010000211.1:0-3814 GCA_011775825.1 Candidatus Zhuqueibacterota bacterium
TCACAGGAGGCGCAAATCCGATTTTTGAACGAAGTCATGAATTTCGAAGCCTCCGATACCTACGACCGCGCTCTATTTTTCGACGGCCGCGATACGGACAACAGCTTGTTTTTCAAAAAAGCGCGCATCACCTTTGTCTCCAGAAAGCAAATCAAGACGGAGTTACGCGACATTTCTGAATACATGCTGCAGGTGAAAGGAGTTGAATTCAGACTCTATTCGCTGCATCTGAAAGCAGGCGGAAACGAAAGCGATGTTAACCAGCGCTTAAGAGAAGCCACAGTTTTGAGAAATCATTTAAATGACCTGCCTTCGAACATCCGTTTTATCGTGGCAGGCGATTTCAACGTCACACGCTCTTCGGAACCTGCGTTTGTCAGATTGACCGCAAGCCAAGCAGATAATGACGGGCGACTGTTCGATCCGTTGAATACCGTTGGAATCTGGCATAACAACCCTCTGTTTGCAATGTTACACACGCAATCCACACGCGACTCGGTGTTCAACCATGGCGCAGCAGGCGGTCTGGACGATCGTTTTGACATGCTGCTGGTGTCGCAAAATCTTCTTGAAGAAGATACGATGAGTATCCTGACAAATTCTTACACAGCCTTTGGTAATGACGGGCGCCATTTTAATCTCGCCATAAACGACAGAGTCAACACGGCCGTGCCGGAAAGTGTGGCCACGGCTCTTCATCTGGCCTCCGACCACTTACCTGTTTTTGCGGAATTTGTCATTGATGTGGTGAGTTCGGTCGAATCCGCAAATCCCGATGTACCGGCTCCCGACTTTGTATTGCACCAAAATTTCCCCAATCCTTTTAATGCCGAAACACAAATCACCTACACACTCTCTCGTTCGGGACATATTGCGCTGGGTATTTACAACGTCAAGGGTGAGAAAATTCATACCTTAGTAGATGGATTTTCCTCAGAAGGACATCACCGGATTGTATGGAATGGCAGAAACGACAGCGGCCACGCGGTCGGGTCCGGCGTGTACTACTATAAGTTAGAAATGTCCGGGCGTAACGTCGTCAAGAAATTACTCCTCTTGCGTTAACGGAGTTATCTCCTATCAAAACTGCTTTGTTGGGTCGCTCTTTCCATTTCTCCATGAGAGGAACCAATTTATCAACTTATCATTATACCGAGTTGGGAGGGAGGCGTATCAAGTGTATGAGCACATTTGAAGCTTATGAGTCAAAAAGTTTCTTGTAAATGTCTCCTGTAGTACCTATATTTAAACCCTATAAACAACAGATTTCGAATTTTTCTAGGGTCTGAAGATGCGATTTACTTTAAGAAAAGTCCTGCTGTTTGGCGCAGGAATTTTAATTATTTTGTTATTGCTTATCCCAAAACTGAAATCTCTAAACCATGACAATAACAACGCCAGTTCCAACGCAACCTTTGGAAATGCAGCGCTTCCCGTATCTGTTCATATAATAAAGCCCGAACGTCTGAAGAACAGAATCCTCACCACGGGAACGGTTTTAGCTAATGAAGAAGTTGAACTTAAGAGTGAAATATCGGGTAGAATTACCGAAATTCGGCTAGATGAAGGCTCGAGAGTCCGTGGAGGACAACTGCTGGTTAAGATAAATGATGCCGAATTGCGGGCACAATTACTCAAAGCTCAATATCAGAAGAAATTAGCGGAAGACAAAGAGCGAAGAGGTCGGAAACAGCTGGAAATTGAGGCCATCAGCCAAGAAGACTACGATGTCATTTTGAATGAACTCAATACTGTAAAGGCTGAGATTCAGTTGATCAAAGCACAAATTGACAAAACCGAAATCCGGGCGCCTTTCGACGGAGTGGTCGGACTCAGGCACGTGAGCAAAGGTAGCTACATTTCCTCAGATACAAAAATTGCAAACTTGCTCGATATCAATCCGGTCAAAATCGATTTCTCCATCCCTGAAAGATATGTAAATCTCGTAGAAGAAGGGGATCGAATTGTGTTTAAAGTACAGGGATATGACGAAGAATTTGAAGGGGAGGTTTATGCTTTAGAGCCCAGAATCGACCCGGCCACACGAACTCTACAGCTCAGGGCTTTCTATCCGAACAAAGAAAATAAGATCCTGCCGGGCGCCTTTGCCGATGTCAGGCTGGTATTAGATGAGATAGAAAATGCGCTGATGATTCCAACCGAGGCCCTGGTGCCTGAATTAAAAGGTCAGAAAGTCTTCTTGCTCAAAAATGGTCAGGCCATGCCGCGGCAGGTTGAAATCGGACTGAGAACGGAAAAAAACATTCAAATCACTGAGGGGCTGGCTGCTGGAGACACTGTGATTACGTCAGGGATTTTGCAGCTCAGGCCGGGAGATCAGGTAACGGTTTCCGGTTCAAATTAAGTTTTAAGTTTTGGGTTCTAAGTTTCGGGTTATCTATATTGGCCACTTTTAAGAGCTTTGAAGAAATCGAGGCCTGGCAGAAGGCACGAGAGCTAACAAGAGAGATTTACGAGATAACGAAAAATGGGGCTTTTGCTAAGGACTTTGAATTAAAAAGGCAAATTCGCAGAGCTGCAATCTCTATAATGTCAAATGTTGCTGAAGGTTTTGAACGAAGTGGAACCGTAGAATTCATTCATTTCTTGTCAATCGCTAGAGGTTCAGCGGGTGAAGTTAAGGCCCAACTCTACATCGCCAAGGATCAGCGGTATATCAGCCCTGAAGATTTCAATAGGCTTACCTCTTTGGCAAGCGAAACATCTCGAATGATTGCGGGATTGATGAATTACTTGAAAAAGTCTAATTTCAAAGGCACAAAGTTTAAATCGGCTTGACATTATTAACTTGGACTCGAAACTTAAAACTTTAAACAAACAACTCAACAAGGTGTGCGATGAGTCTATCAGCAGTTTCCATTAATCGTCCTGTCCTGGCGACGGTGATGTCGATTGCGATTGTTTTGTTTGGGATCATCGGGTTTACCAATCTTGGTGTGCGCGAATATCCCAACGTGGATCCACCGATTATCACCGTCATCACGAATTATACCGGCGCCAATGCGGAGGTCATCGAATCGCAGATTACGGAGCCACTGGAGGAATCCATCAGCGGCGTAGCTGGTATTCGCACCCTGACATCGGTAAGCCGCGAGGGCCGCAGTACGATTACAGTGGAATTCGATCTTGATGTAGATTTAGAAGCCGCGGCCAACGACGTCCGAGATAAAGTGTCGCAAGTCATTCGTTTTCTGCCACCGGATGTGGATAATCCGGCTGTTTCCAAAGCTGACGCCGATCTCGTTCCCATCGTCTTTCTAAATATCAAGAGCGATAAGCGCAACTTGCTGGAAATCTCGGATATCGCCATCAATACGTTCAAAGAGAGAGTGCAAACCATACCCGATGTCAGCCAGGTTTGGGTGTGGGGGTCAAAACGATACGCCATGCGACTTTGGATGGATCCGGCAAAACTTGCTGCTCATAGAGTCACGCCACTGGATGTCCAAAATGCACTGAAGCGTGAAAATGTCGAACTGCCTTCGGGACGAATTGAGGGGAATCTCACTGAACTCACTGTCCGCACCATGGGCCGTCTCCAGGATGTGGAGGAATTCAACAATCTCATCATCAGAGAAGAAGAAGGTGTGGTTACTCGTTTCAAGGATATCGGGTATGCCGAACTGGGTCCGGAGAATTATCGCACCGTACTAAAACGGGATGGCGTTCCCATGGTTGGGGTGGTGCTCGTTCCGCAGCCCGGTGCAAATTACATTACCATTGTGGATGAGTTTTATCGTCGGGTCGACCAGATCAAGAAGGACCTGCCGGAGGACATCGAACTCGGGATCGG
>JAABYK010000211.1:3906-12747 GCA_011775825.1 Candidatus Zhuqueibacterota bacterium
TGATCGGGGCATTCTTTATCATGTACATCATGGACTTTTCAATCAACGTGTTGACGCTACTGGGAATCGTCCTGGCCATCGGTCTCGTGGTGGATGACGCCATCGTCATGCTGGAGAACATTTACTCAAAAATTGAACAAGGGATGCCGCGCAAATTGGCCGGTTTGAAAGGCTCCAAAGAGGTCTTTTTTGCCATCATCGCCACCACAGTAGCACTGGTTGCCGTATTCCTGCCGGTCATATTTTTACGGGGGTTAACGGGACGATTATTCCAGGAATTTGGTATCGTGCTGGCTGGCGCCGTCGTGATTTCTTCATTTGTTGCGCTATCCTTGACACCCATGCTATCAACGAAACTGTTGAAAACTCGCCAAAAGCACAGCAGATTTTATTATAAAACAGAGCCATTTTTTAAGCGCCTCACCAGTGGGTACAAGAACACACTTGAGACGTTGATGCAAAAACGCTGGCTGGCATTTGTCATCATAGCGGTTTCGATAATCATGATTGTTGGGTTCGGTGCCATTCTGCCCTCGGAATTGGCCCCACTCGAAGACAGAAGCGCTTTGACACTGTTTGCCACCGGCCCGGAAGGCGCGACCTTCGAGTACATGGACCATTATATGGACCGACTCATTCATCTGATTGAAGAGACCGTTCCCGAAAGTGAGGCCATCATAACCGTCACCTCGCCCGGATTTGGCGCCTCGAGCTCGGTCAATTCGGGATTCGTGCGCCTGATCCTGGTAGAACCTGACGAACGTGAACGCTCCCAGCAGGAGATTGCACATCAATTGACAGCGGATGTGAACCAGCTAAGCGGGGCGAGGGTGTTTGTTAAACAGGACGAATCCATCGGACGACGAACGTTTGGTTTGCCCGTGCAGTATGTGTTGCAAGCGCCTAATTTTGAAAAACTCCGTGAAGTTTTACCGCGATTTGTGGAAGAAGCCCGAAAGGAGCCGACGTTTCAGTTTGTTGACTCTGACTTAAAATTCAACAAACCTGAATTAAGGGTTGAAATCGATCGCGACCGCGCCCAAAACCTGGGTGTCTCCACCATAGACATTGCTCAAACTTTGCAACTTGCCTTTAGCGGCCAGCGTTTTGGCTTTTTTATCATGAACGATAAACAATATCAGGTCATCGGGCAAGTGACCCGAGAACATCGCGACGAACCTTTGGATCTTAAATCTCTGTATGTGAGAAATCGAAAAGGTGAATTGATTCAACTCGACAACGTCGTGAGTTTGAGCGAGGAAAGCAGTCCGCCACAACTGTATCGTTTCAACCGTTACGTCTCGGCGACCGTGTCCGCGGCGCTGGCGCGCGGTAAAACCATAGGGGAAGGCATTGAGGCGATGGATAGGATAGCTGAAAACGTCCTTGATGAAACATTTAGCACCGACCTGGCAGGTTCGGCTCGCGATTTCGCCGAAAGTTCATCAAGCCTTGCTTTTGCTTTTGTGTTGGCTCTGGTGTTGATTTATTTGGTCCTGTCGGCTCAATTTGAGAGCTTCCGTGATCCGTTTATCATCATGTTTACCGTTCCGTTGGCGCTAGGGGGTGCGCTACTTTCGCTCTGGTATTTCAACCAAACCATAAATATATTCAGTCAGATCGGGCAAATCATGTTGATAGGTTTGGTCACGAAAAACGGCATCCTGATCGTGGAATTTGCCAACCAACGCAAGGCTCAAGGATTACCGCTCATGGAGGCCATCAAAGACGCGGCGGCAGCGCGCTTCCGTCCCATTTTGATGACCAGCTTCTCCACAATCCTGGGGATTTTACCCATTGCTCTGGCATTGGGCGCCGGTTCCGAGAGTCGAGTTCCCATGGGAATTGCGGTCATTGGTGGGTTGCTGTTTGCCAGTATCCTCACCTTGTTCGTGATCCCGGCGATTTACTCCTACTTCTCAAAAGAGAAAAAAGAGGAAGAAGTCGAACCGACATACGAAGAAATCGAAGAAGAGAAGGAAGAAGTCGAGTTGGTAAACTGATTGAATTAAGATCGGTTACCCCACTGTTTTAGTTGACCGTCTGTCACTCAAAACTCGTTTGGAACGTTCGAAGCCTTGAATTTGTTTTCAAGGCTTTCTTTTTAATGGTTGCCTTCTAACAAAACGTGAAAGGATGGAGATGAAATCTCAAGTAATCAGCATCAGTAAACCGGGTTTCTCTCTTGTGAATTTTGGAATTCAGATCTGGTTCGGTCTTCTTTTGTTTATGAGACCGGTTTCCCTTCTGGCACAAAATCATGAAAACCTGTCGCTTGAACAGGCAATTGAAATTGGCCTTAGAAACAACTATTCCATCATTATTTCCAGGAATGAGGCGGACATCGCGGAAAACAACAATTCCCTGGGCAATGCCGGCTTTCTGCCGACATTGGACGCAACTGCCAGCACAAACAGAACCAAATTTATCCAAACACGCCAGGAATTTGCTAATGGCCAGACAAATGAGAATGACGGCGCCACGGCCAATTCAAGAGCAGCAGGAGTCGCTTTGAATTGGACAATCTTTGATGGTCTCAAAATGTTTACCTCCAGGAGTCAGTTCGAGACATTAAGCGACATCGGTGAGCTAAATTCCAGGATCGCCGTGGAGACCAACGTTGCTCGAATTACGAATGCGTACCACAATATTGTTCAACAGCAGGAGCTACTGAAGGCGCTTCAAGATGCTATCCTAATCTCCGAAGAGAGGACACGAATCGCAGAAGCACAATATCAGATCGGAAGCGGTTCCCGGCTGGAATGGAATCGAGCAAAAGTGGATTTGATCGCAGACAGTTCTGCCTATCTACGACAGGAGACGGAGTGGTCTAATGCCAAAAAGGAGCTTAACCGTCTCCTGGCCAGAGATGTTAACACGGAATTCGTCATCGCCGATACGATTCTAATCAATCCGAATTTGATTTATGAAGAGCTGAGAGGGATGACATTAGAACAAAACCATACCCTGGGAGTGGCCCGCAAAAATACCCGTCTGGCCAGGCTGAATTTAAAAGAAGTCCGTTCCGAATGGTATCCGACCATCAGCTTTAATGCGGGTACGGATTTTTCGAGACGCGAGTCCGATGCCGGCTTTTTTATACTCGGCCGCGATCTCACCTATGATGTCAACCTGTCTTTTAGTTTCAATCTATTCGATGGCTTCAATACACGCCGAAAATCGCAAAATGCCCAACTTGATATTCGGAACAGTGAACTTAGGTATGAGGACATAGAGAGCCAGGTGGAAGCAGAACTGGCAAAGACGTACAAAAGATATCAAACCAGCTTACAAGTGGTCAAACTGGAAGAAGAGAATGTGCAACTGGCCCGGCAGAACGTTGATATTGCACTGCAGCAGTTCCGCCTGGGCACCATCACTTCGGTGGACTTGCGAGAAGTGCAGAACAACTTTGTGGATTCGGAAACGCGATTCACGGTCGCACAACTTGAGGCAAAGTTGGCAGAAACCGGGTTGCTTCGATTGAGTGGGCAATTAGTGCGGTAAAACAGAGAACTCGCGCCTTAACAATGCTTTTCCCAATTGTTGTAGTTTCACGGTGTTTTGTAGATGTTCCACTAAATCGGACTTTTCAAGATAAAATGAGAGTTCAGGTTATATCACCTGTTCGAGCAGCGAGAATAGTTCATCTAAAATCATGTGTTCTTGGATAAACGATTCCCAATAGATTTGGCCAAGCTTTGACGACCTTTTCCACAGCCTGCTGAGCATGGAAACCGAAGATTTCGTCATCAAACATTTTCGAATACATCATTCCACGCAGTGCTTTTAGATCCTTCTTACCAAGTTTAACATTAGGTGTGCGTGCTCAAGATCGCTCATAGAGCCACCTCCCTTCTCTTACACCACGTCCAGCGATGTGATTGGCCGAATCTTTCCACTTTTCCATTTCTTCTTTACTGTAAACAATCACATCCTTGGGTACACGAAAGGTTCTTGAGGCATTGCGAATTCTGGATATTTCTTCTCGTCTGCTTCGATTTGGTCCAAACGACTCTTTTTCAATAATCAGTAAATCTACATTTGATCCTGGCATCTTCATCTCTTCGCGCCAGGGAACCGAACAGGTACACTTGGTCGGGATTAACCTCCCTTACTATTCTACTAACCATGTTTCTCGACAAGCTGTTTCGTGACTCTCATTCAGCGATCGTCGCCGAGATGGTCCGATAAGTCGTGCAGAGAATCGGCCACTTCCCGCAACACGTTCGGCCAGATGGGTCTCAAAATGCACATTTGATACCAGAGATTTGATACCAGAGATACTTGACACGCTTGCGCCAGTCGTGAAAGTCCTCGGTCGTTTGAGTCTCGTACGTATCTCGCATTCGCTTGCGCCCGCGTTTATAGACACGCTTAAGTCCATCGGCGAGCGCAGAAAAATCATGCCCTTGAATGGGCCAGTCAACGACACGCTCTTTGGCCTTTTGTATCGTGTTGGCTACTTCCCCAGCGGTGTCATGTTTATCGAGAATGGTTTGTTTCGCCTGTTCATGCATGTCTGCCAATTCCTGTCGGATTTCTGCAACGGCCCCATTCTTGAGCTCATTGGGAAAATCCCCGGTTAGCTCATCGAGTGTCTGCACCATGACCGCACTGTCTCGTATGTCGGCGAGCTGTCTGCCGGCATCGCGAAAGCAAACATCTTCCGAACGATAAACATCATCCCGCGATTTCGTCACGTACAAGCCGCAGCACGGCTCGCACCTTCTTCAAACACTTGCGTGCATCGTGAACGGCTTCATCGCGGTCGTCGACACCGGTGGTTAACTGTCCCAGTGCTCTACCGACCTGCTCCGTGGCAATGCGTGTGATGCCGTCCGGCAGGGTTTCCTGATCGTCAAGTCTGTAACTCATCTACCTTTTCTATCGTCGAGCATTTCGTTGATTTGGCGTCTGAACTCTCTGGCGCCCCCCTGGGCCGGATGTCGCACCGAAGTGCAACGGACACCCAATTGACTCAAGGCTTCCGTGGCAACTTTTCCAACGGCGACGGTCTTTGTTTCGGGAAAAAGCTCCAGGAATTGCGCTAAGACTTTCTGCCCGGCGACAAGTTCTTCGACCTTGGGCTTACGGTTGCTCAACAAGCCTTTTCTGGACTCATAGGGATGCCAGGCAAAGGCATTCCACAATACGAATTCGTTCGGTTTGATGCCAGAGTTTAGCAGGGCGCCCCAAACAATGGTGGCAGTGGGTTCGGTGAACCCCTTGTCCATCTTTTCTGGTTTGCTGGTTCTTTGCGGTTCGAGATCTGGAAAAACATGTTCCGGCAGGATGCCTTTCTCCATTTGGTAACCGAGCAAGATCCGCTCCGAAGTCATGGCGAGACCGCTGAAATGTCCGCCCTGGTAGCCAACGGCCTCCCCGAGCAAGAGCAGCTTTGCAGATTTCAGCCTGGCTTCGAGATAACACTCAAGATGGCGCCTGCGAATCTTAGGCCCTTCTCGGCTCAATTCATTATCTCTATCCACATCCTTCCATGGATTAAAAACCCCATTAGGAAATGATTGCCTTCTCAACATTGAAACCAGAGTTGTAATGGCTTGGCTCACTTTTCAGCCGAATCGTCTTCTTTTTCTTCCTGTTCTTCTTCGACCTTCTTCTGCTCTTTCACTGCTTCCACATGCTCCATGTCGCCGAGAAATCCCTTTTGCCTTCTGTCCAAGGACTCAATAATGGCATCCCTGCCATAGAGGATGAGTGTATCATCCGGATAGATCTCGGTGTCACGATTGGGTGCACCAAGATATTTCCCACTTGCACGGTGGATTCCGAGAATCAGAACACCCTCGTCTCGGAGATGCAGATCTTTGACCCTTTTATGTGCAAGCCAATCCCTCGATTCGACTTGAAGCTCTGACACTCGATAGTTGCCGGCAAGTTGAAGAATGCTGGCGTAGTCTTTTATATCCAATTGTGTGTAACGCTTTAAGGCCCAGCTAATTATTCTCGACAGCCGACGATCTACCCATTCACTTTGAGCCAATACCCAAAGAATGGTGAGTCCGACAATCAGGCTGATGATCTTAATATTTAGAGAACCCGTATCTTTCGAAGAAATAAAGGTAAGGATTAACGAAGAGATGGCCGTGACAATCCCGGCATTGCCGAGAAGCATGAGCAACAGCACGATCCGTCGACGCACGGGATGCTGCACCACCTTTTCAGCTTCGCCGGTAGTGAAGCCAACTCCTGTGAACGCGGATCTGGCTTGAAAACGGGCTATTTCCTTTGACATCCCTGTATGTGAAAGAGCAATGCTGGCAATACGCGTCACCAGAATCGACAGCATCAAAACCAGTAGGAGTGTGATAATCGCAATCATATCTATAAAGAAAATCAAATTGTCCCAAAACGGCAAGAGATTTTTTTGCTATTAGGTAGGGTCGATCCTTTGAGAATGTTTTGGGGGTCAGTTTTAAACAACTACATACAAAAAATCCCCGAAGTGTCCAATCTCCGGGGATTGCGATTGTTGACAAAACTTGCCGTTATTTCAACAAAAGACTCTTTCGTACCGACGAAAACTCTCCCGCTTTGATTCGATACACATACACACCAGAACTCAATCCGCTGGCATTCCACTCCACCTCATGGACACCAGCCGTTTGAAATGTGTTCACTAACTTTTGAACCAATTGGCCGTTGAGATTGTAAATTTCGAGGGATACGTTTCCCGGTTCCGGCAATTCGTAGGAAATGGTTGTGGCCGGATTAAACGGATTCGGGTAATTCTGATGCAGTCTAAAGGTCAACGGGATCTCCGTTTCGGAATCCACACTTGTGGCCAGTGACGTACTGAATTGCATGTCTTTGAATTGCCAGTTTACATGCAGCGGCCACTGATCTTTTGTGTGCGGACTGGGTTGAGCCATCAAATCATTAAACCCGCTTTGGCCTGGTGGGATGATATTTTCATCATTAAAGGAAGAACCGGTGAGTTCAATCGCTTGTTGGTACGTGCCGTGACTGTTGATCTGTCTGGGGATGTCCTTCAAGTTGTCGTAAGTAAAAAAACTTATCGGGCTCACAAAATTTTCAATCAGATTCACGCGCGTCATGGCGTGACTATTCATTGCATCCGTGGCTGTTGCCCACGGAATGTTGTCGCCATGGTTCCACCAGTCCACCGGCTTGTTATTCCAGTTCACAAAATAGTCCTGGTCAGTGAAATCCGCATGTGGCAGATCTTCGAAAGCCAGGAAGCCAGGCCACTCCTCGCTGCCATCTCCATTGTGCGGCAATCTGGGATCGACCTCTTCCAGACTGCGGTCCACAAATTTGCCGATGTGCCAGAATTTGATCTTCTGGTCCTGTCCCGCGTAGAACAGATTGAAAGAAAATGGCACGGTTGAAGCCGCAGCCTCAAATTCTTCGAGTGTGGTGGCTTTTATCAGATTGTAAAAACCAACTGCCATATCCAGTTCCGCATTCCAGAAGGTCATCTTCATTGAAAAGGCTTGATTGTTTTCGAGATCGTCGGCGAACACCGGTCCGTGCACAGTTCGATAATGCGTGAAAGCCAGTTCACCCGTCGGCGTTTTGATGGTCTCCTCAAACACGTCGAAATCTATGAATTCACCATTGTGCAAGTACTTGCTAAAAGAATTGTCCATCGTCGTTTCAATGTAGGTATCGCTGTTATCGGACAGGCCACTGGTGAGTGTCCAGGCAAAGTGATCGGTATGTCCGATAATGACGAGAGGGACGCCCGCGATGGTCATCCCAGCGACATGGAGCGTGGGCGCGTTCAGTTCAACTTCATTAACAACGCTCGTCTGTTTTTCTTGCGGCTCTCCCATTTGTGGTGCGCCCAAAAGCATGACATTGCCGGTGCTGGATTTGCTTGGCGAAATGAGCGTGGCAAAGCTGCCGAATTTTGTCGGCAATCCCATTTCCAAAGCTCTGGCCTTTCTGTCGTTTCGTTTCGACTTGATGGACTCAATCACTTCATTTCTCACTTCGGTGCCTGAATAGCTCCACTTTTTGGACGTGGCAGAGCCGGTCGTCGCATGAATGGTCGTGGGCGCCGTGGGATCATTGAGGGGCCGATTCTCGTCGAACCATTCCTGTCCATGTTCCTGAAGTTCGACTAATCGCTCCAGCTCTTCACCACCGGCCTGGCCAAAAATTCGGGTAAAAAACTGGATGATGGCAATGGTGTTGTAAACTGTCCAACGTTCAAACTCCAGCCCAAAGACCTGAAATTCAATGGGTTTGAATGTTTGCGGGTTGGCTTCCATGGAGTCGACATAGGTGTTGATGCCATCTCGATAAGCCTCGAACACATTCTGCAATTTCGAGGGAAGGTCTGCAAATTGTTGCACTCTTTCTTCCGGGGTGTAAAACATCGTTCGCACAAATTTGTCGTCTTCAAGTGCGCGCGTCCCAAAAGCTTCGCTGAGTCTCCCTTCCGCAGCCCTACGAAACTGCTCCATCTGAAACAGCCGATCTTGCGCCACGGCAAATCCTTGACCAAAGAATACGCCCGTTTCCGTTTCGGCCGCGATGTGGGGTACGCCGTAGTTGTCGCGCTCGATGGTCACTGTGGTGCCATCGGGTGCGATGAGAGAAATGTCTTCAGCCTGAGCGTACAAGGCTGAAATCGACAAAACGGCAAACAACGTCGTAAAGAGTAGATATGTTTTCATGACGGCCCTCCCGTAATGGTTGTTCAGTGAAAGCCTTTTAAAAATTTAAGATTTTTAAAAAAGAATGACAAGAAATTTTTGGACGATTATTCAGCAGTCTTTTGCGAGCTGATCACCTGACCGCAGCATTTTGGAGAGTGCATGGCTTGCATTTCACGAAAAATTTCGA
>JAABYK010000210.1:0-3558 GCA_011775825.1 Candidatus Zhuqueibacterota bacterium
ATCACAAGCCAGTTAAAAACCTGTTCGGAATTCTGGTGTCAGACATAGGCTGGAACGGACCCAATTCAAGTAGAGCTTTGAGAGTGGAAGTTGAAGTTAACGCTACAAACCATCATGAACCAAACTAAGGAGGTATGAGATATGAAAAGAGGATTAGCGATTCTGCTCGTGACATTTTTAGTGAGCCTTGCTTTGGGATTTGCGGTTGACGTCGAAATTGACAAACCTGCGCCAAATTTCACATTGAAGGACGTCGACGGTGAAGAACATTCCCTGGCCGATTACAAAGGCAAGTTCGTGGTACTGGAATGGATCAATTTCGATTGTCCGTTTGTCGGCAAGCATTATCGCAGCGGCCACATGCAGAAGTTGCAGAAAAAGTATGCCGAAAAGGATGTGGTCTGGCTTGCCATCTGCTCTTCGGCGCCCGGCAAGCAAGGCCATTACAAACCGAAAGAGATCAAATCCCGCTTAAAAGAATTAGAAGCAGCACCGACGGCTTATCTCACCGATGAAGATGGCACGGTTGGCAGGATGTACGGCGCCAAGACCACGCCGCACATGTTCATCATCGATCCCGAAGGCAAGTTGATCTACGCCGGCGGCATCGATGACATTCGGTCGACGGATGTGGAAGACCTCGAAAAGGCGGAAAATTACGTGGCCGCGGCATTAGACGCGGCACTGGCCGGCCAGGAAATCGAACACAAAACCACCAAGCCTTACGGCTGCTCCGTAAAATACGCCGAGAAAGAAAAAAAGTAGCTTTCTGTCCGGGCGCTGATTTTTTCAGCGCCCTTTCTTATTGTTTTATGATTTGGTTTTACTGAAAAAACAAATTAATCTTCGGGAAATGATCTCAAGAGACCTCCTTGATAATATAAATATACTTTGGTTTTGCTTGGTTTTTGAACAACAACTGATGGGTGATGCAAAATTCTTGAAGTTTAAAATAGGACAGCTAATATTTTTTTGCACCTGACACGAGGGCTTTGGATTTTTAGGTAGGTTAAGTGCCCTCTCCAAGCTCATTTCTAACCAGCAACTTATGTGTTCTTAATCCCTCATGTAGGTAAAAATTTCGAATCTGCGAAATTTTAACCGAAACCAGACCTGTGTATTATGAACAGCGACCTTGAACAAATTAAGCACCAGCGTCAAGCATGGATTGATTCAATTAATCGAAACAGTGCAGAAGATTTTGCGAAACTGCTAACCGATGACGCTGTGTGGCTCCCGATGGGTCAATCTGCAATTGCGGGCAGGAAGACTATTCAACAGTGGCTTTCAAAACCTTTTTCACAATACCTGTACTCCTACACCGTCGATGTGTTTCATATACGTGTTGCAGGTGAATGGGCGGTTGAACGCGGCAGATTCGTGACCCGGGCCCGGAAAACCTCCGGGGAAGCCCTGCCGGAGCATGAAGGAATTTACACGATTCTCTGGCGCAAGGTTGCGGGAAATTGGCTAATTGAGCGTTATATCGATCACACTGAGGAACATACTTAGTTTTGGAAATGCAACCAATGCCCAAACTAAACGGCCTGCTGGAAACGGTGCTGTTCGTGGAAGACCTGTCCGCCGCGTGCGCTTTTTACGAAGAGGTGTTGGGTCTGCAGAAGTTCAGGTCTGACGAGCGTGGTTGTGGATTCGTGGTGCCAGGGGCACAGCTCCTGCTTCTCGTAAAGCAGGGCGTGACTCAGGAACCCAACCAGACCCCAGGAGGCGTCGTTCCGCCCTGTGGCGCCTCTGGCTCAATGCACATCGCGTTTGCCATTGCGCATTCGGAGTTTGAGTCGTGGCGAAGCTGGCTCGAAAGCCGGGACGTAGACGTGCTGAGCGAGGTATCCTGGGAGCGCGGAGGACGCAGCCTCTACTTTCGCGATCCCGATGGCCATCTTATCGAGCTTGCCACACCCGGTGTGTGGGATGTTTATTGACCGGTAGCTCCTTTTCACGTTTGTTCAAACATGACGTCTCCACCCACCACCGTCATGAGCACCCTGGTCTCCGGCAGCTCTTTTGGCGAAATGCTGAAAATATCTCGATCCAAAACCACGAAATCGGCCAGGCTTCCCGGCACCAGACGGCCTTTTTCGTGGTCCGCAAATTCTGCGTAGGCGCTGCCGAGGGTGTAGAACTCGATGGCTTGTTCAAGAGCAATTTTTTCATCGGGGAACCAGCCGCCCGCCGGACTGCCTTCCAGAGACTCCCGTGTGACCGCAGCATAGAGCCCCTCCATGGGATTGAGCGATGCAACCGTCCAATCTGTGCCAAACGCAATTTGGGAATCGTGCTTAACAAAAGATCTCACCAAATAGGAATGCTTCGTCCGGTTGCCGATGCGCCCCTCGGCCCAGCGCATATCGTCGATGCAATGTGATGGCTGCAGGCTGGCGATGACGCCCAGTTCCGCAAAACGAGGCAGATCGGTCGGCAACACCACCTGTGCATGTTCGATGCGGTGACGGCGTTCCCAATTGCCGTTTCGCTTGCGGGCCGCTTCGAATGCATCCAGCGCCCAGGTATTGGCCTTGTCTCCTATGGCGTGCAGAGCAATCTGCAGCCCCGACGCATCGGCTTCGAGAATCATTTTCAGTAAGTCCTCTTTCGATTGTAACGCCAGACCGCTTGTCGCGGGATCGTCATTGTATGGCTCATAGAAGAGCGCGGAACGAGCGCCCATCGAGCCGTCGGTGAAGGCTTTCACGCCGCCGATGCGCATCCAGGCATTTCCGAAGGCGCGTCGCACCCCCACTTCTGCTAATTGTCTTCTGAGGCCGATGGGCCGAAAGACGTACAACCGCACCTTAAATTCGCTTGCTTCACACAGGTTCAGATATGTCCGGAGGTCGCGTTCACTGGCGTTGATGTCTTGCAGGCTGGTCACCCCCAAAGAGAGCGCATGCTGTTGCGCAGCCCTGGCGGCTTGCAGCCTTTCCTCCGCCGTGGGGTCGGGAATCACACCATAAACCAAATCCGCAGCATTGTCGATGAGAATGCCGGTTGGCACGCCGGTCTTTGGGTCACGATGGATGGTGCCTCCAAAGGGATCGGGCGTGTCCGTGGTGATACCGGCCATACCCAAGGCTCGGCTATTTGCCAGAGCAATATGCATATCCAAACGCTGCACCATCACCGGATGGTCCGGTGTGACGTCATCGATCAGTTCTTTGGATGGCCAGTGCTTGTCCGGCCAGACTTCGTGATCCCAATTACCGCCGGTGATCCAACGACCATTTGGCAAATTTGAGGCATAGTCTTTCACGATAGCACGAAATTCATCGCGAGTTTGGGCCTTGCGCAAGTCGACGCCGAGTAGATGAAAACCTCCCTTCATGAAATGAACGTGGGCATCGTTGAAACCGGGGAGCACGCGTTTGCCATTCAGATCGACAATCTGTGTGTTTGAATGCTTGAAGGGTTGGACTGTGCTTTCGTCACCCACGGCAACGATGCATCCGCCCTGGACGGCCATGGCGGTGGCTTCTTTCTGAGGACGATCGTTTGTCCAGATTTTGCCATTTACAAAAATCTTGATATCGATTCTTGGGT
>JAABYK010000210.1:3583-6734 GCA_011775825.1 Candidatus Zhuqueibacterota bacterium
AAATATTAGGTAAGGTAAGCAAAACTCCTTTGACAATCAACCTGGTATTTCGTTGTACCAGAAACGCCATGAAACGGCTGTTGCAACACGGATCTTGGCTCCTAAAAATTGATTGACAAAGAAGGGCGAGTTGTGTATATTTTTCAAAACTTAAATTATCGAAGAATAATATCTTATATACAGTCGTCTTTCGGTGAAACGTCTTCTCCAAAAAGTCATCAACATCCGCGAAGGCGAAGGCACGCGCGTCGGCATCATGGCGGGTTATGTCTTTGTGATCATTGCTTCTTACAATGTTCTCAAACCCATGACCCGCTCCCTTTTTGTCTCCAAACTGGGCCTTGAACAATTGCCTATCCTTTATATTTTGCTTGCACTGGTGGTTGGCGTCGTGGTCATATTTTATTTGCGGGTTTCGTCCAACCGCCGTTTGGATCGACTCATCAATGGCACCAATCTTTTTCTCATGAGCAACTTGCTGCTGTTTCGGTGGTTGCTCGGCCTGAATGTAGATTCGGCGTGGCTGTTTTACAGCCTTTTTATTTGGGCAAGCATTTACGGGGTGCTCACCACAACGCAGTTCTGGCTGCTGGCGAACCATCTGTTCAATGCGCGCGAAGCCAGGCGTCTGTTTCCGGTCTTAACATCGTTTGCCATCCTGGGGGGCATTGCTGGCGGCTACTTTACACGCTTCCTGGTAAAGCAAATTGGCGGAACAGCCAACCTGGCGTTTGTTTGCATGGCTCTGCTGGCCACGACCATCGTGTTGATGAATTTGGCTTGGCAGCACCGAGAGCCTTCGGTGGAACGAACGCGCCGAGCACAACCCTCACCGCCCAAGCAATCGTTTCGCATTGTTGGTGAGGTGGTGACGTTGATACGAAACTCCCGCCACCTTGCTCTGCTGATGGGCATCATCTCTCTTACGTTTTTGGTCGTGCAAATTGTCGACTTTCAGTTTGTGGCTTTCGCGAGTCAGGCCAACGCCGGAACCGATGACCTGACCGGCTTTCTTGGGTTCTGGGTTTCCACCATGAGCGTCCTCGCGTTGCTGTTTCAGCTCTTTTTCACCAATATGATTATTCGACGGTTTGGTGTGGGCGTCACCATTCTTTTTCTGCCCGTCGCGTTGTTGCTCTGTTCGGTCTGGGTGTTTTTAAGTTATGGGTTGATCTCGATTTTAGCCATAAAGCTGGGAGATGGCGCCTTTCGACATTCCATCAACAAAGTGGGAACCGAACTGTTGTATTTGCCCATCTCCACGGAGGTCAAAAACAAAACCAAAGCGTTTGTGGATATGTTTGCCGACCGATTTGCGCGCGGACTTGCCGGGGTGCTCTTGCTGATCGCGTATTCATGGATGGGATTAAGTGTCGCACAAATAAGTCTCATCTCGATCGTTATGATCAGCATTTGGGTCGGCCTGTCGTTTTCAACGTATCGAGAATATGTGAACTCGTTTCGACAAGCTCTGGCAAAGCGGCGCATCAATGCCGACGAATTGATCAATGTCTCCATCAATGACGAAGAAACCATCAACTCACTGATTATCTCGCTCGCCAGCCGTAACGAACGTCAGGTGGTCTATGCATTGAAGATGCTGGAATCCGTGAAGGGCGTTGAGTTGATTCCACCGACGGTGCCCTTGCTGGAACATCCGTCTGCAGACGTCCGGTTGCATGCATTGCATTTGCTGCGTCAGCAAAAAGATTCTGACCTCAAGCTCTGGCCAAACGTGGCGCCTTTGCTCTATGACGAAAACGTGGAAGTGCGTCGCGAGGCCGTACGATTCTATGCAACCTATGCTAAAGACGCCGATGAGAAACTCGCCGAATGGCTTAAGCACGAGGACAGTCGGTTGCGCGGAGCCGTCTTGTACTACATCGCTGAAAAACCAAAATTGGCCAGAAAACTTTTAGACCGCCGACTGATGCGTTCATTCCTTAAAGATGGGCGAGATGGCAGAATCCAGGTAGCTGATGCCATCGGAATTCTCGCCAACCAGAATTACAATTCATTCTTGATAGAACTACTCGAGGACTCCGATAGCGGCGTCAAGATGCATGCAATTCGAAGTGTGGGACAAACACATGACCCCAGGTTTGTCTCTATCCTCATTGAAAATCTGGGGGATCGAAATTATCGAAAAGTAGCTCGTGAAGCGCTGGCTGAGTACGGAGACACAATCACCGTCACCCTGTCGGAGTACTTGAGAAATGAACGCCTGTCCATGAACATTCGTTCTGGCATCCCGCGCGTCCTAAGTTTGATCGGGGGGCAGCAGTCTGTTGAAGTCCTCCTGGATAACTTGAATCAGGAAGATGACTTCTTGCGATATCAGGTCATCAAAAGCATGAACAAATTGCGGGCACGGTTTCCAAACCTGAACTTCGACAAACGAGTGGATGCAGCCCTGCTCGACGAACTGAAAAAATATCTGCGAATTCTTGCCGCCCTCCACGTGACCGACTCATCGAACGGAAACGGTTCAAACCCAAACGGGTCGTCACTCCTTGCACGCGTGTTGCAGGAACGCCTGGACGATCATCTTGATCGAATTTTTCGACTCCTGGGGCTGCGCTATCCCCCACGCGACATTTATAATGCTTACGCAGCGACCATCAGCCAGAACCGAAGGATTCGAGCAAATGCCGTTGAATTTTTGGACAATATTCTGTCAAACAATCTGAAGCGGGTTCTCATACCGATTGTTGAAGAGTTGCCGCCGGAACAGGTTTTGCAACAGGCAAATGGGCTCTCAGATGTGGAGTTCCATTGTCAGAAAGAGGCGCTGGAAGCCCTTGTGTTCGACAGCGATCCCTGGATTCGTGCTTGCACGATTTTTGAGATTGGCAAATGCGGTCTGATCGATGAATTTCGAGCCGTGATTGCTCAGGCTAAAAAGGCGGAAGACTCATTGGTTCAGGAGACCGCGAGTCTGGTATTGAAACAATTCGCATAAATGCATTGTATGGATAATGGATCTGGAGAATGTACTCGGTAATCGAGAAGGTCATTTTTTTGCAGGATATCGATGTTTTTAAAGAAGTGCGGGTGGAGGATTTGGCTCACCTGGCCGCCATCGCAGAAGAAGTCACGTATTTGCCAGGCAACAATCTCTATGAGACTAACGATTCAGCGGATTCGCTGT
>JAABYK010000210.1:6776-7525 GCA_011775825.1 Candidatus Zhuqueibacterota bacterium
GCAATCGAAGAAACAGAGGCCTTAAGAATATCAAGAGAGGATTTTTACGATTTGCTTTCGGATCACGTACGCATTGCCGAGGCGGTTTTGCGTTCATTGGCCCGTCGGCTGAGGGCTTTGATAGAACGATTTAATTAGACAACAATTGATGGAGGAACTTCTATATGTCAAATGACGGTGAACAAACGGACCGGGCACGCGTCCTGATTCTGGACGATGAGGAAATGGTCCTCACCAGTCTGAGCTCATTCCTGGAACTGGAGACCGATTACGAAGTCGTGACTTTCAAGAAAGGCTCAGAGGCTTTAGAGTACGTCAAAGAGAATCGCGTCGACCTGGTCATATCCGATTATCTCATGCCGGATATGGATGGCATCACCTTCCTCGGCAAAGTTAAAGAAATCGACCCACATTCTACCCGAATCATTTTAACGGGATATGCGGATAAGGAAAACGCTATCAAGGCCATTAACGATGTCGGCCTGTTTCAGTACATCGAAAAGCCCTGGGACAACGAGGACCTAAAAATTGTTCTCCGAAATGGTCTCGAAAAACGGAGGCTCATGCAAGAACTTGACAAAAAAGTCGAAGAAATCAAAAAGGCATACGGTGACCTGCAAGGACTGCATCGCGAGATTCTGAAGGCGTTTGCCTGAGGCTTATTTTCATTTTCCCATCGGAAGTGTTATGACGACCGAAACAAGCATAAGTCATGCACAGTTGGTCACGCTTTATGAGGTGAGCCGTAA
>JAABYK010000210.1:7550-13045 GCA_011775825.1 Candidatus Zhuqueibacterota bacterium
ATCGAGCTGTTGCACGCAGAGAAGGGCCTGATTCTGTTTCGGGATGAAAACAGCGGCGAGCTGGCGGTGGAGGTGGCGAGACAGATGGACAAGCGGTCAATAGAAAATGTGGTGGCGCTTAGCAGCTCCGTCATTAAGAAAGTTGAAAGTGAAGAACAGCCTGTTCTTCTACAGAAAGTGCCCGACATGGAGGAGCACAACACATCTACGAGTCTGGCGCGCTATAAAATCAAATCCGTGATTTGTGTCCCACTGCGATCGAAAGAGAAGTTGATTGGCACCATCTATTTGGACACCACCGATTCCAAACATTTCTTTAAGCAGGAGGACCTCGCTTTCTTGGAGGGCTTTGCCAACCTGGCGGGCATCGCGATAGAAAATGCCAAGAGCTACCAGGAAATCCAGAATCTCAACGAGAATCTGGAGCAGAAAGTAGAGGAACGCACCCGGAAATTGCAGGAAGCGCAGGCGCAACTGTTCCAATCCGAAAAAATGGCTTCACTGGGAATGCTGGTGGCTGGTGTGGCACACGAAATTAACACTCCCATCGGTTCCATCAGCAGCAATACGGATATGTTTCAGCGCGGCTTTAAGAAGCTCAAACAACAGTTCAAGAAGACTTCCAAAGCCCCGCTGGGTGAAATGGGGAAGAAGTTAGATGTACTCGAAAATCTATCAAATGTAAATAAAAACGCTTGCGACCGAATCACTCAAATTGTCAAGAACTTGCGTAATTTTGCTCGCCTCGATGAAGGAGAATTAAAGACGGTTGATTTGCACGAAGGCATTGACAGCACGCTGGCATTGATTGATCATTTGAGCCGCGATCGCATCCAAATCATCAAAGAATACGGAGACATTCCGAAGGTGAATTGCTATGCCAACCAATTGAACCAGGTGTTTATGAATATGCTTGTCAATGCTTGCCAGGCCATCGAAGACAAAGGCGAAATACGGATCAAGACGTATTCAAAAGACGATACCATTTATATCGAATTTCGCGACACCGGTGTTGGCATTCCTTCAGAAAATCTCCGCAAAATTTTTGACCCCGGCTTTACCACCAAAGGTGTGGGGGTTGGAACGGGACTGGGATTATCCATCTCTTACAAGATTCTGCAAGAGCACGGCGGCACCATTGATGTGGAAAGCGAGCCTGGAAAAGGCAGCGTGTTTACCCTGAAGTTGCCTGTGAATCACAAGATGGCTTCCGACGATTAATTGGGACGCACAGAAAAGCGTCTTAGCTGCTAAAGTCGTTGTCATCAACCCCATGTGATTGATGCATTTGGATTTCTTCTTATAATTTATATAATAAGAATACCGGTATTTCGGCTTCATGACTGCCATTGCCAAGGTGACATGTCTAAAAGAGCCGCAAGTTAGTTAGTTGCCTTTGGCACCCCTCATTCATACCGCAACGACTTAGCGGGATTGGACAGCGCTGCCTTGAAAGCTTGTGAGCTTACGGTCAGGAGAGCGATGACCAACACCAACAGACCACAAAGTACAAACGGGGTCGCGTCGAGAGTTACTCGATAAGCAAAGTTTTGCAGCCATGATTTCATGGCATAATAGGCAAATGGAATGGCCACCATAAAAGCAACAAGAACCAATTGTGTAAACTCTTTCGAAAGAAGGAGCAAAATATCTCGAACTGACGCCCCTAAGACTTTACGAATGCCGATCTCTTTCGTACGTTGCTCAGCCATAAATGCAGCCAGCCCAAACAAGCCAAGGCAGGCCACAAAGATAGCCAAAAACGTAAACCCGCTAAACAGACGTCCGAGACGTTCTTCAGAGCGGTACAGGCGCTCAAAATCGGCATCGAGGAAGCGATAGTTAAAGGGCAGCTCCGCTTCAAACTCCTGCCATTGCTTTTTGATAATATCCAAAGTTGATCCAATATTTCCGGGGGCGGTTCTAATAACGGCAGTCCATGACCACTCAGGCTTAATATCCAGCACGAGCGGTTCAATTTTATGATGCAACGATTTAAAATGAAAGTCTTTGACCACTCCAATCACTTGGCCCATTTCTTCGTCCCAAACCCTGAATGGCTTGCCAACAGAATTGTCCCACTCCAGTTCTCGGACAGCCGCTTCGTTAAGGATGTAAGCGTTTGTTACGTCTGTGGGAATCTTTTCGGAAAAATCGCGACCCTGCACAATTTGAAGTCCCAACGCTTCCACTGAATAGGGATCCACAAACATTGTGTAGAAGCCCGTGCTCTCTTCTTCTTTATCGCCTGGCCACTTGTAGCCGCGACTGGTTCCAACGCGACCAGGAACGGTTCCAAGCGCTACCTTTTGAATGTTGATGTGCTCAACTAACTTCGACCTGAACGTCTCAAAGTGTTCTTTGACAGGACCACTCAGACTCACCATCAAGACACGTTCTTTATCAAAGCCTAAATTCCGATTCTTCATGTATTGAAGTTGATTATAGACTGTGACCATGGCAACCAGAAGAACCACCGAGATGCTGAACTGAGCTATGATCAGGCCTTTGCGCAACTTCGCACCTTTTGCACCTCGTGTCATCGACTCTTTCAGCACGGCACTCGGGTTAAACGCCGAAAGGACCAGGGCAGGATAAACTCCTGCCACAATTCCCGAAAGGAGTCCGATGCCAGCCAGCATCAGCAGGAGCGTGAGATTTCCGAACAAGTCAACATTGAATTCCTGACCGATCATATTTCCGACGACAGGAGCAGAAAGCTGCAACAGGCCAAGCGCCAATAGCATGGCGATGACGCAGGCGAATATTGACTCGCCGAACAACTGCAGGATCAACTGGTGTCGGTGTGCGCCCACAACTTTTCGCACGCCCACTTCCTTGGCACGTAAAGCTGCACGAGCCGTGGAAAGATTCACAAAATTGATGCTTGCAATGAGCAAGATGAACAAAGCGACCACGGAGAAAATATAAAGATAGCGTGTGTCGTTGTTAGAGCCCACATCCCAGCGAATGTCCGTAGTCAGATGAATGTCTGTTAACGGTTGCAACGCCAGAGTCACGGACTCCGCTGTATTGTCTCCTCGATATTTTCTGAGAAAATCGGCAAATCGGGGCGCCAATTCTTGCGGAGACACACCTTCCGGCAGCAAAACATACGTGTAGTAGTTAAAATTCGTGTACTCCTCAAGAGCATCTTCGCCCATGAACGGTTTGATGGAACTAAAGGAGACCAGATAGTCGAATTGTAGATGTGAATGGGCGGGTACCTTTTCCAAAATGCCGGTGACTTGAAGGTTCTGTTCTGTATCACCGCGTAGATAGGTTATGGTTTTGCCAATGGCATCTTCATCGCCAAACCACGATTTTGCGGCCTCCTCCGTTAACACCATTGAATTTGGAGCGGAAAGCGCCGTCTCTGGATGGCCCCGAAGTAGCCGGAAACTAAAAACATCAAAAACGGAACCATCCGCAAAGACGAATCCTCCGACCGTTCGGGCTTCGGCACCATGCTTTAGGCTCGCACGGTTGATTGTGGTAAAGAAACGTACAGCGTGTTCAATTTCTGGAAATTCATTCACCAAATGAGGTGCATAAGCAGACGCACTCAGGGCCGAGCGAGCACTTGGATCCTGAACCGACACGTGCAATAGACGATAAATGCGCGGCGCGTGCTCGTGAAATTCGTCATAGCTGAGTTCGTGCTGTACATACAGGACAATGAGAAAACAGCAGGCGAGACCAATTGCCAGCCCACAAATATTGATCAATGAGTATCCCTTGTATTTCGCTAGGTTTCGAATGGCTATTTTGAGATAATTTCTCCACATTTAAAATGCTCCCTCTGTCCGGATTTGCGAATGAGTGGTTAAATTGAAAGACGAGTTCGTTATGCTAAGAATTACGTGTCCTTCACATGTGAGGTTGCCCGCCTGTTATCGTTTTTGTGCGAATTGGCTGAAATTGAACTCAGTGGCCAATTTCTCAGAGATTGACTCTTAGCAGAATCATCCTGTAACAAGCTTTCAGAAGACAGAAAGATGAAGGACAGTCCCGACGTGTACGTGTCGGGATGCAACCTGCTCTTTGCTTCACGGTGTCTCGACGCTTCGGAATTAATTCTCCAAACGCAATTTTCTGTCTTTCGTTTTCTTGTCAATATATGGGCTTCAAAATATCAAATACTTTGGCTAGCCCTTTAGCCTTAGGGCTTGTGCAAAATAACTTGGAAGTCTGTCATGCTTCGACTCTCAGCATGAAAAGATATTTCTTCACACTGAGAGTCCAAGTGTGATAATTCCTACCCAAATTGGTATGTTATTTTTGCAACAATTTTCACTTGCAATTGTGCCAAAAGATACTATTTTTTAAATCTCAACGTAGGGTCACTGTGGAATAAGACATATTCAAGGAGCGCGATGGACATTTCAATCGAATATTGCGTAATGTGAAACTACTATCCCAAAGCCTCCAGTTTGCAGGCGGATATTGAGAAAAACTTTCCCGGTACGAATGTCGAGCTCATTGAAGGCTCGGGCGGCGTTTTTGAAGTGGTAAAGGATGGTAAGCTGATTTACTCAAAGAAAAAGACCGGCCGCTTTCCTGAGCATGAGGAGATCTTTGCCAAATTATGATAGTTCAGATACAAAACCATTGCTATTCGCAGGTGTCCGTCTCCTAAGAAGGATTTCAACAACCGTCTTTCATTTTTCTGATTACCTCACCCGATCCGGCATTTTCTTAAGTCAGAACACCTTTCAACAAAAAAATCATAAAACAAACCACATTCAGCGGAATAAATGACTGAGGTTTCTTGTTTTCGAATCTACACATGCATATATTTACATATGTGAATTTTAAGAACAAGGAAAAAGGATGGGACAAAAAAGATTGGCGATCATCGGAGCCGGTCCCGTTGGCCTGGAAGCTGCGCTTTATGGGGCTCAACTGGGCTACCATGTCGATGTGTTTGAAAAATCTGAAGTGGGCGCCAACATGCGGAGTTGGGGCCATGTGACGTTGTTTTCACCCTGGAAAATGAATCATTCGATTCTAGGAGTTTCTTCGCTCAAAAAGCATTTCCCCGAATGGCAAGAACCCGAACAGGAAGCGTATTTGACGGGCAAACAACACGTGGATGCGTATTTACTTCCCCTGAGTAGGCTCCCCCAACTAGCGCATTCGGTCCACTCAAATACAGACATTCAAACCATCGGTCGAGCACAAATCCTGAAAGGCGATTTGATTGGCAGCACAGACCGAACCACTTACCCATTTCGGATTTTGATCGCGGACGCGGACGGCAACGAGAAAATGCACACAGCGGACATTGTGATCGATGCTTCGGGAGTGTACGGAAATCCGAACTGGTTGGGTGAAGGCGGCATTCCGGCATTGGGAGAAAACAAATGGCGCCACAAGATCGATTACCAGTTGTCGGACATTTACGGTGCGGATCGCAAACGCTTTGCAGGCAGGAAAACACTGCTGGTGGGTTCCGGTTACTCAGCTGCCACGGCGATTTCGGATTTTCAAAA
>JAABYK010000210.1:13092-13813 GCA_011775825.1 Candidatus Zhuqueibacterota bacterium
TTGCCAAATCGAGCGCGGCTGACTGAGACGGCCAACGCAGTCGCACAGAATGGGCTTCCTCAAATCAAATTTCGGAATAAAACCACAGTGGACTCCGTTGAGTACTTGGAAAATCAGGACAGCTTCATCGTGGGGTTGCGAAGGAACGACACCATTGACAACATCGAAGTCGATCGAATTATTGCGAATGTAGGTTACAGTCCTGACAACTCGCTTTACAGCGAGCTTCAAGTTCACGAATGTTATGCGTCCCGCGGGCCGATGAAATTGTCTGCAGCGCTGTTGGGCGCATCTTCGGCAGACTGTTTGGACCAAAGCAGTATGGGTGCGAATACACTCAAAAATCCGGAACCGAATTTTTATATCATCGGCAACAAGAGCTACGGGCGAAATTCCACCTTTCTCATCCGGGTCGGGCTGAGTCAGATCGTGGAAGTCTTTTCCCTCATCACGGGTGACGAAAATCTTAACCTGTACGAAAACATATTGCAAGAAAGGTCCGTTTGAATTGAGTTTTGAAAGAACGAAAACCCACGAAACGACGGAAACGGCCCAACCCCTGATTCAAATAGAAGAGAAGCCGGCGGCAGATGACGTGCCATCGGTGCCGCTGCACAGCCTGGACGCTCTGTGGTTTCAAGTGGGCGGAACCATCTGTAATTTGTGGTGCACGCATTGCTTCATCAGTTGCAGTCCGGAGAATCACAAATTTGGATTCATG
>JAABYK010000210.1:13836-17023 GCA_011775825.1 Candidatus Zhuqueibacterota bacterium
GCATCGGCGTTAAAGAGTACTATTTTACCGGCGGTGAGCCGTTTATGAATAGAGACATATTGGGAATTCTGGAGGATACATTAGCTATCGGTCCCGCCACTGTGCTGACCAACGGCATTCTGGTCAACGACCGGGTCGCCAGACGACTCCGCGAGATTCAGGACAAATCGATTTACTCGCTGGAATTGAGAGTCAGCATCGATGGATTCACAGCGGAAAGCAATGACGCCATCCGAGGGGAAGGCAGCTTCGACAAAGCCATGAAAGGGGTGCAAACGCTGGTTGAATTTGACTTTCTGCCTATCATCACCGCTGCTCAAACCTGGGAGGATTCCGAAACCGAGCAGGTCTTTCACGGATTTCGGAACATGCTGATGGAGATGGGCTACCCTCGGCCCAGAATCAAACTCATTCCGCCTTTGCGGATTGGACGGGAAAAGGTTCGCAGTCGAGGATACGACAAATATGAATACATAACCAAAGAGATGATGGCCGATTACGACGACAACCTTTTGCAATGCACACACAGCCGCATGGTCACTGACAAAGGCGTGTACGTGTGTCCAATCTTGATCGATTACCCGGAAGCAAAACTTTCCCAATCTCTCAAAGAGTCGTTTGAACCTTATCCACTCAAGCACCAGGCGTGTTACACCTGTTACATCTCTGGTGCAATTTGCCATAATTTTTCAGCAACAGAAAGCAATTAATTTTGGAAAGGGAAGTGCCAATGGAAAACACTAGCACAAATCAAAACATGAGTGTTGAGAAAGCAGTACGCGAACGCTATGAAAGAAGTGCTCTCCAAACAGAGGCGGCGTTGTGCTGCGCGACTGAGGAATATGACAAAAAATATTTGGACGTTATTCCAAAAGAAATTATCGAACGAGACTACGGGTGTGGTGATCCGTCAAAATATGTGAATCCGAACGAGACCGTTTTGGACCTGGGAAGTGGTACCGGAAAAATTTGCTTCATCATCTCCCAAATGGTCGGAAAGGAAGGCAAGGTCATCGGTGTCGATTTCAATAACGAAATGCTGGGACTGGCTCGATCTTACCGGCAAGACGTTGGCGATAAAATTGGCTACCACAACGTCGAATTTCGTCGCGGGAAAATCCAAGACTTGCGGCTCGATTTGGATAAGATCGATTTTTATTTGCGGGAAAATCCCATTAAAAACGCTGCGGATCTGGTTCGCTATGAAGAATACATTGACGAGCAAAAGAAAAACCAGCCCTTAATTCCGGATCAGTCGGTGGACCTGGTCGTATCCAACTGTGTGTTAAATCTGGTCAGGGATGAGGCCAAAAAGCAGCTTTTTTCCGAAATCTTTCGGGTATTAAAAGTGGGCGGTCGTGTAGCGATTTCCGACATCGTCTCCGACGAAGACGTACCCAAGCATCTCAAGAACGATCCCGAATTGTGGAGTGGCTGTATTTCGGGTGCTTTACGCGAGAATGCATTTTTAAAGGCATTTGCGGATGTCGGTTTTTACGGCATACAGATTGAAAAGCGCGATAACCAACCCTGGCAAACCGTTGAAGGCATCGAGTTCCGAGCCATGACCCTGACCGCTTACAAAGGTAAAGAAGGGCCGTGTTTGGAACGAAATCAAGCCGTCATCTACCAAGGCCCCTGGAAAGCAGTCATCGATGACGACGGACACACCCTCTATCGCGGCGAACGCATGGCAGTCTGCGACAAGACATACCGAATTTACAACAAGGAACCGTATGCCAACGACATCATCAAAGTGGACCCGTACGAAGACATCCCACTGGAAGAAGCAGAAACCTTCGTCTGCAACAAGAACGCCAAACGACACCCGAGAGAAACGAAAGGACTCGAGTATGATGTCACCGAAACAACGGATGCACCTTATTGCGGTCCTGATGGATGCTGCTAATTTTCAAACTAAAGGCAACGCGACGAACCACGGGTAAGCATGCAAAACATCGATTGCGAGAAAATTGCCATCTTCGGCGGCGTGTATAATAACTATCTGGCTCTCGAGGCTCTGGTCGCCGATGCCAGGAAAAGAGGGGTGGAGCGATTTTTCTGTTTGGGCGATCTTGGAGCTTTCGGACCAAATCCGAACAAAGTTTTTCCCATCTTACTTGAAAACGACATTGCCGTGGTACAGGGAAATTACGACCATTCCATTGGCAATGACTTGAGCGACTGTCAATGCGGATATACAGATCCGCAGGATAATTACTTCGCGCAGATTAGCTACGATTACACGTATCGACATGTCGATTCCGAATTTAAGAAGTGGCAGAAAACACTGCCGCCAGAGTTACGAATGACCCTTGACGGCAAGGACATCCTGATGTGCCACGGCTCTCCCCGGAAGACCAATGAATTTCTGTGGGAGTCCACGACTCCGACGCATTTCCTCGAAAAGCTGTGTCAAGACTTTGATGCAGACATTATCTTAGCAACGCATACTGGAATCCACTGGAAAAGACACTTGCAAGACGGCAAATTCTTCGCCAATGTTGGCGTCATCGGACGGCCTGAAAATGATGGCAAAACCAACGTTTGGTATGCGATTCTTTCGCAAAACGGAGGTGTCTCCCTCGACTTCATTCCATTGCAGTACGATTACAAAAAGCTCGCCTCAGAAATGCAAGACGAAGACCTTCCGCAAGAGTTCATCGATACAATCTTAACCGGCTGGTGGACAACCTGCCTGGAGATCCTTCCCGCCAAAGAACGCGCACAAGGCAAATTCTGACTAGCTAAGTTTCTGTTTAGGGTTTTACAAAACTCGTAAGAGAGTTGTTTAAAAGGGTGATAAGGATCACCAAGAAGGCTACTTTATAACGGAGCTAAGTTATTGTTTGTAATACACAAGTTAGCGCCTAAAGGGCTTGAAGTGATGAAATTGCCACATTTCTGATGTCCGGGTTCGGACAGTCGGGAAGCTTGCAACCTTCGATTTTGTAACGTCTTCTATGCTACGTGCAGAGTCGAACTCACCCCCTAAATCCTCCCTCTTCCAGTCTGCACGGGACAGGCTTGGCCAAGAGAGGGGGACTTGTCACTCATTCGCATCGCTTTAAAATGAGATGGCCCCCTTCTCTTGAGAAGAGAAGGGGGGTTGGGGGATGAGTTCCAAATGCTATCAAGCATGCCTCAATCCAGGCTTGAGTAGTGTGAAACCCCTATCTCTGCTACA
>JAABYK010000408.1:0-11074 GCA_011775825.1 Candidatus Zhuqueibacterota bacterium
TCGACCAGCCCGGCTCTCGCATCTTCTGCCAATGCTTAAACGCCTTCAAGCGCCATTCAAGCATCCATTCCGGCTCGTTCTTTTTGGCCGAGATAAAGCGTATTGTATCTTCGTTCAGTCCTTTCGGGGCAGTATCCATATCTATTTCAGTCGTAAAGCCCCATTTGTAATCGGACTTAGTAAATCTTTCAATTGTTTGGAGTTCACTACTCATTTAGATCTCCTCTCTTTATCTTTTGAATTCTTTGTTTCCCGCTCCGTTCAAAGTTCATTGCAGACAATTTTCGCATTGCCCGTAAAACTCAAGGCGATGATGATTGACTTTATAATTTGTATTCTCTTCAACTTTTTTGTTCAACACGTCCTCATGCTCAATATCCAAATCCTCGATTGAACCGCATCCTTCACAAATGAAATGATAATGTGGACGAATATCGCCATCATACCTATCAAAGGTGCTTCCGAAGCGCAACTCACTGATCTGGCCCTGCTCAACAAGAATGTTGAGATTTCGATAAACATTCCCCAGACTCAACGCCGGAAACTCCGTGCGCAATTGTTCATAAATCCGGACAGCCGTTGGATGATCTTTTGTCGACTTCAGGATTTCTAAAATTTTCGTTCGTTGTTTGCTATTCCGGTACTTTTTGTGATTGTTCTGCGCCATCTGCATTCAGTTTTGTTTTAATTACACTCCAAAACTGCTTCCACAACCGCAGGTTCTCTGAGCATTTGGATTGCTAAACTCAAATCCTTTTCCGTTTAAACCATCTGAGAAGTCAAGTTTTGTGCCCTTCAAATAGAGAGCGCTTTTCGGATCCAGAAACACCTTAATGCCATCCAACTCCAAAATGTTATCATCGGAGCGTGGCTCCTTCTCAAATTCCAGAAAATAAGAAAGTCCAGAACAACCGCCTCCTTTCACACCCACTCGCAATCCTTGCATCTGCTCACCCTTATTCTCTTGTTGCATCAATTTCTTGACTTCTTTGATCGCTTTTTCGGTCACGTCTATCATATATGACTCCTTTAAGTTGAATTAGACAAATTTATGAAATCTGACCGCTNNTGCATTTCCATTTCGTTGTCCAGATCTGCTAAAGAAATACCGGACAAAAAGAGTTTCAACTGCTCTTGAATGACTCTGAAAGGGTCGCTAATATTGCAATGCTGTAGTTGTACACAGTCGCAATCCGCTTNNAATGTTTGAATAATGTCGGAAAGTGTGATTTTATTCCCGTCTCTTGCCAGCACATATCCCCCTTTTGCACCCTGATTTGATCGAATCATGCCTTTTCGTGCTAATTCCTGAAGTATCTTTGCCATGATCTCCGACGGGATATGGTAACGTTCGGCAATCTCCTTCGAACGCGTGACGGTTCCGCCTGGTTGATTGAGCATGTGTTTCAAAGCAATGATTCCGTATTCTGTCTTTTTGGTTAATCGTAACATAAAGAACCTCTAAATACGACCATTTAAGTCGTATTTAATATACAGAACGTAACCCCTTTTGTCAAGAGAAAATTCAAAAAAATCGGGGTTATTTTTTAAGAGGTTACATAACAAAATAAAGTAACATTTAAGCCATCTGAACAAATCCTGTAAATCATGGGAATTCATGCAGCCACTGTTTAAACCGGATTTAAATCGGTTCGGTCGACCGGATCTACTTAAAACTAAAAGGCAAAACAATTTGGGGCAAAACGATTAAAATCACCAGGACAATTATTCTACCGGAGAATCATTCTGCCTTTTGGAAATTTTTGTTTTTTCTGCACAGTTCGAACTTGTAAAAGAAATGATTTTGCTTTGACGTCTTCGCTTTCGACAATCCTACTAAAACCGATCGTCACTATCTTTATTCGCATCCCTTGGAAATTCAATTTCTTGCAAAGGACAAAATTATTACTAACATTTCTCACTTCGATTTGAGGCTAAATCTTGAGTATTTGTGCCCATATCGAGACATTCGATTTGGCAAAAGAAACTTAAGTTCAATAAAGACAAAAAATACTATTTTCGAAAACTTCTACTTCGATATTTGATTAAGTCACAAAGTAATAAACACATACGTCCATTTTTTGAAGTGAGAAATGTTAATTATTATAAAAATTATTTTGCCATTGAGTCAAGACAACTTTTCTTTGCTTGGTTCCCGCTTGTCCGGTTAAATAGATTCTCCCACGGGGTAAGGCTTTCCAGTGTTTCATGATTTGTGATGCTGTGTTGATTACGTATTATCCTGAAAATCCTGTGAATCCTGTCTGTTTTTTTGAGTAACGTTGCAAATCCATTCGCTTGGTAAATACTTACAAAATAAAAAACCCCATCCATTTTTTGGGCAACAAATAGATGGGGTATAAACTTAGCAAAGTCAAAGAATTTCTATGCGAACTCTTTCTCGCGCGGTTTCTTCGCCTTGGTTGAGCGGGCGGTTTGCTTTGGAACTTGTTTATCCGGGAGCAAAATAATAAAGGTTCCAATCGTGACGATAAACCCTGCCAACCACACAAGATTCACAAGCGGATTGATGTAAACCTTAAAAATCGCACTCTTGTCTTCATTCGGCTGAGCCAACACAACGTAAAGGTCTTCCAATAGCGTGGACCGCAAAACCACCTCAGTCGTTGGTTGTTCCTGCACAATATAAAAATGCTTGTTTGGATAAATTCTTTTTACTTTTTCGCCATCTTTGTAGACATCCATCGTGGCCTGCCAGACGATTTTATTCGGGTCTTGCATAGTTTTAATATCCAGGTATTCCAGTCTGTAATTTCTGATTTGCATCGAATCCCCGATTTCCAGACGGCTCTCTTTTTCAGCGTTAAAAGCCTTCCCGGTGAACCCGACAAACAGGACCACGATGCCGAAATGCACAACGTACCCCCCATATCGACGTTTGTTCTTTTGCATGAGTCGATAAAGGGCAAAGGCATAGGTTTCGTTATTGCTGCGCATTCTTGCTCTTGCTCCGCGGTGAAATTCTAAAACGATTGTCGCAGTCACAAAAATGCACAACGTCAATGAAACCAGGGCGTAAAAGTGCCTGATTCCGAAGACGAGCATGACCGCCAGGCCGATCAGCGCAACTATTGTGGGCTTCAAGAATATCTTCTTCAGCAGCTTTGTGGACGTCTTACGCCAGGCTACCAACGGGCCCACGCCGGACAAAAACAACAAGAACAGGCCAATTGGAATCGTGACTTTGTTAAAGAATGGTTCCGCAACCGTGATCTTCACGCCTCGAATGGCCTCCGTTACAAGCGGGAAAATGGTACCCCAAAATACAGCAAACAGCGCTCCCAGGAATATGAGGTTATTGATAAGGAATGCCGATTCTCGCGAAACCACGGAGTCAAAATGGTTGTCATTCTTCAATTGCGGCAATCTTTTGAGAAGCAGATAAACAGATCCGGCTATCAATAGAGCCAGATAACCCATAAACATGGGACCAATGTCGGAACGAGCAAATGAATGAACCGAAGAGATGACACCGCTTCTGGTCAGAAAGGTCCCGAATATGCAGAGAATGTAGGTACCAAGGATAAGTACCATGTTCCACACTCTGAGCATATTCTTCTTTTCTTGAATCATCACAGAGTGGATAAACGCAGTGGCAAGCAACCACGGCATGAGGGCAGCATTTTCAACGGGGTCCCAGGCCCAGTAGCCGCCCCATCCAAGTTCCATGTAGGCCCATTTGCCACCCAGTAGCATGCCGATTCCGAGAAAGAACCAGGGCACTAGGGTCCACCGTCTGATGGTTTGCAGCCATTGATTACCAAGCCGACCTGTAATAAGGGACGCAATTGCAAAGGCGAACGGCACGCTAAATCCGACAAACCCCATATACAAAACCGGTGGATGGATCGCCATGGCCGGATGCTGAAGTAGCGGATTCAATCCCCGACCATCAGCCGCAGCAAAGGCCACGGAATTGGCTGGCTGGGTGACCGCATGAATCACTCGGCCGTCGCTTAATTGCCAAAATTTTTCAAAAGGCTGAGAGACAAAGACATTGAGCGCAATAAAGAACATCGTGCCGACCATTAGGGTGGCCACGACATAAGGCATTAACTCGCGATTCTTGTTTCTGTTAAGATAAACCGTTAACGCCGAGTAGAGCGTTAGAATCCATCCCCAAAAAAGCAGTGAGCCCTTCTGGCCTCCCCATAGAGCCGAAAACACATAAAACGTTGGCATGTCGCGGTTGGAGTAATTCGTGACATACACGTTGTGAAAATCATGACTGAGTATGTCTCTCCAAAGCAAGAGAACCGCCAGGCTCAGGAGTGTAGTGACCGCAAACAGAGCATGTTCACCGGATTTGACCAGGTCACCTCGGTGTTTTCTGCCACCGGCGACCGAACTCCAAACAGAATAGCCTGCAGTAGCTAAGGCTAAGATCAAAATATTTTGACCTAAATTCATCATAGTTATTAAGTCCTTATATTAATACGTCCCCTCCTTATTGGCATCGGAATTTGTTGATTTGTAATTTCCGACCTTTTGATCATATGTTTCCGTGGTCTCATATTTTGATGGACATTTTGCCATCACTTTTTGAGCGTTAAAATACCCGGCATCGGTATATTTCCCCTCAACCAGTACTTCCGCGCCGTCTTTAAACGTATCCGGAAGCAACCCATTGTAATGCACTTTTAGCACCTCGTTATCCTGCACGATTTGAAAGCTCTTGTCCAAATTCTCATCGCTTTGCTCCAATGACCCTGAAACCAGTTTTCCTTTCACTCGCAAGCCTTTTGTGAGGTCGTCTGCAGGCATTGCCTTAACTTCTTTTATGCTTACATAGTACTGCATGTTTTCATTGAAACCGGAAATGAGCAGCCAACCTAAAACCAGCGCCACGATCCCAAATGACACCGCTATTTTGATTCTCTTGCCAGCCATTTTCTATCTCCTTGATTTTAGTAATCTAAATTTAATCGATATGTCACGCGTAGCTGACAGCACGCGTTTCTCTAATAACTGTAACTTTAATTTGTCCTGGATATTCCAGGTCGGATTTAATTCTATTTGAGATATCGCTCGCCAATAAATCTGCCTGGGAATCGCTAACTTTCTCAGGCTGCACAATGACCCGTACTTCTCTGCCGGCGGAGATGGCATAGGCCTTGGAAACCAGATCAAAGGAATCCGCCAATTTTTCAAGGCTTTCAATTCGGCGCACGTAACCATCGAGCGTGTCTCGCCTTGCACCGGGCCGAGCGCCAGATATGGCATCTGCGGCGCAAACCAGCACTGAAATCAGAGAGGTAGCCGCTTCATCCTCGTGGTGAGATGCGATGGCATTGATGACAACCGAATCCTCATGGTGTTTCTTGGCGAGTTCGATGCCAATTTGTGTATGCGTGCCTTCCATGTCTTGACTCATTGCTTTGCCGATGTCGTGGAAAAGGCCTGCCCTTCGTGCGAGCTTTGCATTCAATTTGAGCTCTTCCGCCATTGCCCCGGCCAAAGCCGCAACCTCTTCGGAATGTTGCAGCACATTCTGACCATAACTCGTACGATATTTCAGCCGACCAAGTATCCTGATTAATTCCGGATGCATTCTGCCCACACTAACTCTGGCAATGACTTCATTGCCGGCTCGCCAAATCAGTTTGTCAACTTCCTTCTCGGCATGACTGACGAGGTCTTCTATTCTCTGCGGGTTGATTTTGTGATTCTTGATAATTTTTTCTAAGGTAATACGCGCGATTTCACGACGGACCGGATCAAAGCTTGAAAGCACAACAGCTTCCGGAGTATCATCGACGATCACTTTTACCCCAGTCGCTGCTTCAAATGCTTTGATATTCCGACCGTCTCGTCCGATGATCCGGCCTTTGATCTCATCCGAGGGAAGCGAAACCACAGATACGGATGTATCCACACAATGGTCTGAGGCATTTTTCTCAATCGCCATTGTGATGATTCGACGGGCTTCCTTAGTGGCATTTTCTTTGGCACTATCAACAATTTCTTTGTAGATTTCAGCTGCTTCGGTTTTGTACTCTCGTTTAAGATTCTCTAACAAAAGCTCCTTTGCATCTTCCACGCTAAGATTGGAGACACGGGAAAGCGCCACATTCTGTTGTTGAATCAACCGATTCAGTTCAATTTCTTTTGTTTTAAGCGCATCCCTTTGTTCCTGAACTGCCCTTTCATCCAAGTTCAACTTGCTTTCTTTCTGACTTAACTCGTTGTCCTTGCGTTTCAGCCATTTCTCTTTTTCCGAGATTTCATTTTCAATCTGGTCCAACTTCCTCTGATGAGATTTGATGCGCCTTTCCTGTTCATCCCGAATGTTGAACCAATCTTCTTTGGCCTTCAAGACGACTTTGTGTTTTTCGCGCTCTGCCTCTTTCCGCGCTTCATCAATAATTTCTTTCGCTTCAGATTGAGCGCTTTTGAGTTTCTTACCCGACATAATCAGGGAAGCAGCCCATCCCAGGCCAAATAAGACCAGACCTCCTAAGATATATGTTAAACCTTCAAACATCGTAACTTCCATCCTCTTCTGTGCCCATTAACTAAAACAATATGTTATCCTTTTGACTGATTTCAGCAGGTGCTTCAGAATTATCGTTTGATGAATTTGAATTCAGGTAGCGTGTGATCGTTTCTGCCATGACTTCCATGTTATTCTTAACTTTATTCCCGGCACAAATTGGATTTGACCAGATGCATTCCACGCCTTTGCAATAATCCAGTCGCAGATCGCAGCCTTGCTGATGCTGATATGTGGCTGACGACACCATGTTCCTGGTCACTTCTTCGCGGACAAACTCTCGTTTTTGAGTCAGATAATGCAACTCCACCAACTTATCCCACAAGAAACCGTGGGCTTCAACCAACTGCTCCGTGGTGAACCCCTCTAAAATGGGACGAATGGAGTCACCGTTAAACAAGGCGGCCATCAAATCCAACTTTTGGCTTAACCTTAGATGTTCTTTCTTATCTTGGGGCATTTGTAGCTATTGGATAAAAAACTGAATGCTTTAATAAACAAATATAAAAATAAAAGGTTGAAAATCAAGATAAATAAAATGTTGCGAAATACTTCTAAAACGGAATGCCAGTAGAAAAATACAGAAATTTTGCAAATGTTTCGCCGATCAGCACCAGAATTGTTGTGGCATACAGGATGCCGGTGGCGGATTGGGTCGAGCGAATCTTTGCCGTATTCCAAACCATAATTCCCAGGATTAACGGAATGACCAATCCGATGGCGAATCGACCATAGAAAATCAGGCTGTGAAAATTAATGCTTTTTAAAAACGAAAAATCGATGTTGGCCAAACCTGCATTCCAATAATAAAACAGAGAGAATGACACCAACCCTATCCTGAGCAGTACGCTTAAGATGTAAATAATCGAACTATTCTTCAGAGGAGACATGCTCAGTTTGTTTTGTACGAGGTACCAGTGGCCCGTTATCATTGCACCGAGCACCGAACCCAGCATCAAAGCTGAAGCAATCCCATTGCTGACAAGAATCGCAGCCTCGGATGTACTAAATTGCTGCGATTGTGAACTTGAAAAGGCATACGCGGAGATTCCAAGCAAACCCATCATGGCCGCACTCGCCAACAACGGCTTGTGCAGCCTCGGATGAATTAAATTATAAACAACGATTGACAAACCACTAAGAACACAAAAGATGTAAGTTAGTTTTTCAGTGGTCGCAAGCAACCCATCGCCCAAGTTAACCAGGTTCAAGTAATTAATATGGTTGAAAGGATTCGACAACAGGCCTAAGGTCAACAAAATCAGCGCGACCATGGTGGTCAATCGAAAATAGAATTTCCCGATTTCAGCAAGAGAAATAAAGAGGCTGGTGAATAGCAAACCAGTCGATAATTGGACGAAAAGCGAAAAAAAGAAGTATCTTAACACAGGCTTAGTTCAATGACTGTTCAAATCCGGGCTTGTCTTTGTTTTTGATCAGTCGACGGTCTCGAAACGTCTCAAATACTTTGTGAGTGTGCGTGATCTCTGTTTCTCCATAGGTCCAACAAAATAGTGTATCCGGTACCGGTGACTTAAAATCCACGGTAAAATATCCCTTCGGATACACACCCAAAGCAACCATGTCTCGAGACCATTTCTGTAGAATTACAGCTGTCTCACCCTCGTATTCGTCCTCATGTAGTTCCGTGTCAATGACTTTCTCCGATTCGAAGCGATCCTGAATGTTTTGGAGGTCCTCCAAGGCTTCTTCCGTTTTTGCGATGATGTCAGGTAACAAGGCATTTGCCTCGTCCAGCACAAATTGTTTAAACCCGTCGTCTTTGTCGTAAAGATTCATGGTTTTCTCTCCGTCACGAATATGCTGGATGGCCGGTAATATGTTCTCCCACAATCAAGGTATGTATTTCGTGTGTGCCTTCATATGTAATGACGGTTTCCAGGTTGCACATGTGGCGCATGCTGTGATAGTCATCGAGGATGCCATTTGCACCCAATAATTGTCGTGCATTTCTGGCAATCTGCAGTGCTTGTGAGACATTGTTGCGTTTGGCTAACGAAATATGAACATGGGTGGCTTTATTCTCATCCTTCAACCGCCCTAATTGCAAATTCAGAAGCTGACCTTTGGTAATCTCGGTGACCATGTCCACAAGCTTTTGCTGCACAAGCTGATGTGCGGCGATGGGTTTGTCATCAAACTGAATGCGGTCTTTGGCGTAGTTCAAGACCTCTTCATAGCACGCCATCGCAGCCCCGATGGCGCCCCAGGCAATGCCGTAGCGTGCTTGCGTCAAACACATCAACGCGTTCTTTAAGCCGCTGGTTTTCGGCAAAAGATTGTCCTCCGGGATCTCACAATTATCGAACAACAATTCCGCGGTGTCAGATGCGCGTAAAGACAGCTTTCCGTGAATCGCCTTGGCGGTGAACCCGGGTGTCCCTGTTTCAACCAGAAATCCACGCACGCCCTCATCTGTTCTCGCCCAAACCACGGCGACGTCGGCCAGAGTTCCGTTCGTGATCCACATTTTGCCGCCATTCAACACCCAGGCATCGTTGGTACGTTCGGCACGTGTTCGCATGGCCCCGGGATTTGAGCCAGCATCGGATTCTGTGAGCCCGAAACAGCCAACGGCCTCTCCGTTAGCCAATTTTGGCAGCCAGATTTTCTTCTGCTCCTCGCTGCCAAACGCGTGAATTGGATACATGACCAGATTTCCTTGCACCGAGACAAAACTCCTGAGTCCGCTGTCTCCGCGTTCGAGTTCCTGATTGATGAGGCCGTACGCGACGTTGTTCAACCCGGCGCAACCGTATCCTTCAAGATTGGCACCGAGTAGCCCCAATTCGGCAATTTTGGGAATCAGATCAGCGGGAAACTCCCCCTCTCGGTAATGTTCGCGAATGATGGGCAGGAATTCTTCGTTGACGAACTCCCGAACCATGGCTCTTGTCAGACGTTCCTCATCGGACAACAGGTCGTCAATCTGGTACAGGTCTGTTCCTTTGAATTTCGCCATTTCAATGTCTCAAATTAGTTGGTTTCGTGCAAGATGGGCAAAGCATGGCGTGCCGATGTGTGGGCGCTAAGGTCATGTTTGCCAAACAATGTATTCGCCGTCGCATCAACAATCTCGGTCTCGATGATGTCTCCGGCCTTGAAAGGGCCTCGTTCGAAGATCACAATCTTATTGCCGTCGGTTCGTCCCATCCATTCGTTGGGATTCTTCTTGCTTGGACCTTCAACCAGCACCTCAAACGACTGACCAATGACCGCCTGATTTTTCCTCAGAGAGATGCGCTTCTGCAGTTCATTCAATCGGACGATTCGTTCCGTCTTCTTGTGGGGGGGCACATCGTCAGAAAATTTCCGGTCTGCAATGGTGTTCTCGCGCTCCGAATACTTGAAAATGAACGCCAAATCGAACTCGACTGTCTCCATCACTTCAAATGTGTCCTCAAAATCGGCGTCGGTTTCGGAGGAAAAGCCAACGATGACGTCAGTGGTTAACGCGACGTTCGGAATCTTATCGCGGATTTTGTCGACCAGTTGCAGAAAGCTCTGCTTGGTATAGGTTCGAGCCATTTGCTCCAGAATACGATTATTCCCCGCCTGCAACGGCAAATGAATGTGATTACAGATTTTGGGATTGTCAGCCATGACCTCCAGGAATTTATCGGGAAAGTCTTTGGGATGCGGCGACGTAAACCGAATGCGTTCGATGCCATCAACTTCCGACACCATCATCATCAGATCAGCAAAATCGTAACCGTCAGCACGATACGAATTGACATTTTGTCCCAAAAGCGTCACTTGCTTAAATCTCTCCTCCGCCAAACGTTGAACCTCCGCGACCACGTTTTCCGGACTGCGGCTGCGTTCGCGACCCCGGGTGTACGGGACAACGCAAAAGGTACAGAAATTATCGCAGCCGCGCATCACAGCTATCCAGGCATTCACGCCGGGGACGCGTTGCGGATAGACGTCGCCGTAATCTTCGAATTCCGAAAGCGCAAAATCGTATTTTTTCCCACCTTTGGTAAGCACCGACTCGATCATGGCGGGCAAGCGTTTGTAACTGTCGGGTCCGGCAAATATGTCCACCAACTCTTCCTGGCGTTTCAAATTGCCGCGCAGATTTTGTGACATGCACCCCAGAAGCCCGACCACCACATTTCGGTTTCGCTCTTTCAGATGCTTGATTTCACCCAGACGCCCGTAGATTTTTGAATGCGCATTTTCTCGAATTGCGCACGTATTCAAGAAAACCACGTCGGCGTTTTGCTGGGAGTCGGTAAATTCATAATTGTTGGCTTTCAGAATGGAACGAATCAACTCCGTGTCGTATTCGTTCATCTGACAACCGTAGGTTTCGATGTAGACTTTTTTCATGGTGTTTTCTGTACCCCTTTCACAACATTTCCGTCTACTACTTCCAGTGGGAGAACTACTATATCGAGATCATATTTCTCGAGATATTTCAGTTGAATTGGAGCCGTGAACTCGGATATTTCCCAGCCGTTGTCTTCCGGCGTTATGAAGGAAATTGCAATATCCGCGTCATGCCATTCCGTTGCCTTTTCAAACTTGACCTTT
>JAABYK010000408.1:11104-12960 GCA_011775825.1 Candidatus Zhuqueibacterota bacterium
GAAATTTTTTTGTAACCTTCGATACAATCTCATCGATGGCTTTTTGAGCCACATTACTCTGCATTTTGATTAATCAAGTTTGGCTGAATCCATCTATTTTTTCCAATGGCAAGACCGTAATAGAGATATTCCACTTCATCGCATAATCCGTCTGGATGGGTGCCGTAAACTCAGAAATTTCCCAGCCATTATCCGTTGGCGTTTCAACTTCAATTGCTGCATCCGCATTCATCCATTCAATCACACCCTTTACTTTTGCCTCAGGAAAACGTTCTTTTATTCTTGCTATGATGTCATCCGTTGCTAGTTTTATTTTTTTCTTTTTGGTCATTTTCAAATACCTTCGTTATTTGATGCACAAAATTCTTTGCTCTTGTTAAGGCTCGTTTTGCCGTTTTTTTACTCAAGTACCTGGGATGGTAGTCAGCAATATTGCGGTCATTCTGGAGTTCCGAAATATAAGACACAAAACGTTGTGACATAACTTTTCTTCGATGCACACATTCTTTTGGGAAAGCTGCCTGAACCCAGGCATGTATTCTTTTCGTCTCCAACGAGACATCTATCTTCAACAGTAAAGCGATAGCCGCCCTTAATGCTGCATAGTACGCACGACTAACCGCATCATCATACAACCCATTCTTAAGACAAAGTTCCGCCGCTTTTAACGAATTCTGAGCTTTTGTTAAGAAAGTCTCGGCTTCCAAATTGTCCTACTTTCAAAATACCTGCAACACCTGTCCCACAGCTATCTCCTTTTTTGCAATCGCATCCACCGCGACATCTACAAATCTATTGGACAGATTGAGATCGGTTTGGGAGCCGACTTTAACGTAATTGTCGGTGAAGCCCTGAAACAATCCGTGCTCATTTCGTTCTTCCATCAACACACGCACCGACTTACCGATATGATTTTGGTAAAACGCCCGGCGCTTCTGTTTCGACAATTTTCTCAATATTTTGCTGCGGGCTTTCCTAATTTGCGGACTCACTTTGTCGGCCATTTTGATGGCCTGCGTGCCGTCCCTCTCTGAAAATGAGAATACATGAAAATAGGCAAAGGGCAGCGCTTCCAATAACGACCTGGTGTTCTCAAACTCTGACTCTCTCTCACCCGGAAATCCGACCATCACATCCGTGCCCAGGCAGACATCCGGGATGCGCTTGTGAATAAACTCCAGGAACTCCACATACTCAGCCACCGAGTAAAGACGGCGCATGTTCTGCAAAACCGAATCGTCGCCACTTTGGAGCGGGATGTGAAAGTGGTTGCAGAGTTTCTCCGATTCCGCCATGTGCTCAACCAACGCTTCCGGGATGGTTGTCGGTTCGATGGAGCTGATGCGGATGCGCCCCAACCCGTCCACGGTTTCCAACATTTTGATGACATCGAGCAACCCTTTGCCGTCGTACTCATACGTGCCAATGTTCACGCCGGTCAGCACCAGCTCTTTATGTCCACGCTCCACCAATTCGATGGCCTCGCGCTGAATATCCCAGAACGCTCGACTCCGGGCTCGGCCCCGTGCAAAAGGGATAATGCAAAACGAGCACATAAAGTCGCATCCATCCTGGATTTTCAAGTTCGCTCGCGTGGCGTGTTCATAATTGCCTACTGAGCTGATCGTAAAAGGCGTTCGCTTGATGCGATCTTTTCGAACCAGCGTCTCCGGCAATTTTTGCGGAATATCGATGAAATTGGAAACTCGCATCTTCTCTTCATTGCCAACGATCAGGTCGACCCCCTCGATGCTTTTCAGGGCCTCCGTTCCCATCTGTGCATAGCAACCCACCACGGCCACAAACGCATTGGGAGATTGCTTCAGCACCTGGCGCACAAGTTGGCGACACTTGGC
>JAABYK010000111.1:0-12603 GCA_011775825.1 Candidatus Zhuqueibacterota bacterium
CTTGGGTGATGGGCAACTTGCTTTCAACCTTGATGTTATGAACCTCCCATGCCTGATCCTCATTCTATCGTTTGTTTTGTATCCATACGTTTTCCTGATTGCGCGCTCCTCTTTCTTGCTACAATCGCAATCGCTTCTGGAGACATCGCGCATTCTGGGTAAGTCTCAAACGCAAACATTTTTCCGAGTGATTTTGCCGCTGGCACGGCCGGCCATCATCGGCGGCGTCATGCTCGTGATCATGGAAGTGATCAACGACTACGGCGCCGTGAAGTACTTCGGAGTCGACACATTCACCACGGGAATTTTCAGGGCCTGGTTTTCCATGGGCGATACAGACGCCGCCATTCGACTATGTGGCTTTTTGATGTTTGTCGCCTTATGCCTGATTACTCTGGAACGAGCGCAGCGTGGCCGCGCAAAATTCGACAATAATGCCAAAACCTCTCGGACATTGAACAAAACCGTTCTAACCAAAAAAAAGGCGGGGGCTGCTTTTCTAATATGCTTAACTCCGGTGCTACTCGGGTTTCTCATTCCGGCTTCACAGTTGCTTTTTTGGGCCTCTCAGACTGCCAACAATGTTCTTGGCCGGGAATTCTTCACACTGATTGCAAATAGCTTTTTTCTGGCCGTGTTGGCTTCGTTCTTATGCGTCATTGTTGCTATCATTATCGTCTACTCGGTGCGTCTGCGCCAGTCGCTCTACACCCAAGCCATTTCAAAGATTTCGATCCTGGGTTACTCCATTCCCGGAGCTGTGATTGCCGTGGGCGTGATGATTCCCTTCGCCTGGGTTGATATCGGTGTTGATACCTTCTTCAGAGACCATTTTGGGGCATCCACTGGCCTGATCTTGAGTGGTACGCTCGTCGCGGTAACTTTTGCTTATGTCGTGCGATTTTTGGCTCTCGCTTTCAATCCAATTAAGTCTGGTTTTGAACGACTCTGTGGCAATATGGACGAAGCCTCGCGCTCACTTGGGCATTCACCTCTCAAATCTCTATTGAAAGTCAACATCCCGATCATCAAAGGGGCGCTGATGGCGGCAGCCATTCTGGTATTTGTCGATGTCCTGAAGGAGCTTCCGTTAACTCTGATTATGCGGCCGTTTAATTTTGACACACTTGCGACGAAAACCTTTGAACTGGCCAGCGATGAAATGGTCGCCGAATCGGCCACTCCCGCCCTGATTATTGTCGCTACGGGAATCGTTCCAATTATTTTAATGAACAGATTGTTAGGAAAAATCTCAAATGAACGCACTAACCGTTCGAAATCTTTCGAAGACGTTCTTCCGTGCTGACGATTTCGCCGTCAAGAATGTGAGCTTCAATGTTGAAGCGGGCGAGTTGTTGACGCTTGTCGGCGAAAGTGGCAGCGGCAAGACCACCCTTCTCAGAATGATCGCGGGCTTCGAGATTCCCGATTCCGGTGAAATCACGATAAATGCTGACGTCGTTTTTGGTAACAAACGATTCATGGCTCCCGAGAAGCGAGGCGTAGGCATGGTCTTTCAGGACTATGCCCTCTTCCCCCACTTGACCATTTCCAAGAATATCGGATTTGGCCTCGACGGACTCGGCCGAACCGACAAGAAAATCCGCATTCAAGACATGCTTAATCTCATTAATTTGCCGGGATTTAAAAAACGCTTCCCGCACGAACTTTCGGGCGGCGAACAGCAGAGGGTGGCTCTCGCGCGGGCTCTCGCACCCAACCCGTCCATTTTGCTTCTCGATGAACCATTCAGCAACCTCGACGAGTCCCTTAAAGCACAAGTCCGGGAAGACATCAGAAATATCATCAAAAAAACCCATACCACCACGATTTTGGTGACACATGATACAAAAGATGCTCTTGCCATTTCAGATCGTATCGCACTGTTAAAGGATGGCCAAATTCTTCAGATTGACACGACTGAAAACATTTATACCAAACCCAAGACTTGTTATGTGGCGAGATACTTCGGCAAGACTAATATTCTAAACGGCATTTCTTCTGATCAAGGCTTTAAAACTCAAATTGGATTTATCGGATTGGACATCGGTCCCAACTCCAATGGCCGAGCCTGTCTGTCGATTCGACCTGACAACTTCGTGCTCGTTAACAGAAGCGACGATGGCATTCGAGGGACCGTGAAGAAGATCAATTATCACGGGCACTACAAAGAGGCCACACTTTCTATACCAAATGGTCAGCACGAAGTTTATGAGTTAACCATTAATGTTCAACCCGAGCAGGAAATAAGCATAGATGACGAAGTTTATGTGAAGCCCGTTAAGAGAAAAATCCAGGTAATTCACGAATGACCCGGGTGGATTTGTTGTGGAAGTTGTTTCAGCTTAATACATCCGCGGCTCATTTTTTGCACACAAAACATTAATTAACTCGACATAAATTAATCGCGAGACGAGAGAATACATATGATGCAAAAGACAGTTCACAGCTTTCTGATTTGCTTTGCCATATTTGCGACCGCTTTTTGGGTGTTCCAGGATAATCAGGCAATTCCTGGCGAGCGCTCCCATCAGACGATCGCTCCGCAGCGCGATACAGACAGACTTGTCTTCCTGTTGCAGTACATCGGTCAGGATTATGGCGCAGCGGTAGGAGAAAACGGCGTGATCAATCAATATGAATATGCAGAAATGCTGGAGTTTAGTCAACAGGCCATGGACTGGTACACCGCGCTTCGATCGGACCAAATGGTCGATTCTACATTTTCCAACCTGCAGGCACTACGCAATCTCATTAAAACAAAAGCGAGTTGGGCAAAAGTCCAAAGTTTAACAAGAGTCCTGATTCGAGATTTGGCCAGCGAATTGGACATTCGGACAAGCCCTGAAGAGACACCGAGTTTGGCGAAGGGAAAATCTCTGTACCGAAACAACTGCGCGGTTTGTCATGGTTTGGAGGGGAATGGGAACGGATCGGCGGCCGAGGGCTTGGAGCCTGCGCCGAATAGTTTCCTCGAGCCTGACTACATGAATGAAGCAACGCCTTATCGTTTTTACAACGCCATTCGAATTGGGATTGCCGGTACTGCCATGCCTGCTTATGGTCATGCCTTCACAAACCAACAGTCCTGGGATGTGGCATTTTACTTAATGACATTTCGCCAGGGTTTTTCTCAGCAAGCCACAAACGAAGATTATAATCTCACCTTAAATGATTTGGCAACGAAGTCCAATCTCCAACTTGTTCAGGAGATTGTAGACCCCCCAGGTCGTCGCGACAACCGCAAATTCCAGGCAACGCTGGCAACCATCGATTACTTGCGTCAGCATCTTGAATAACGGTTAATCACTCATTACGGAACCTTAATCCAAATATCCTGGCACCCACTTAAGAATCCGCTCCGCATTCTTAAGATCCCAGAGGTTGTCAACTTCGAGCCAGCGTATCCCAGATACATCGACCGTACCCAACTGCTCATTCCTGTCAACCAATCTTTGCAAAACAACCTCAACCACAGCATTTTCGTTTTCATTCTGAAGCTGTCCCGCTATGTCCTTATAAAGCTTCAGTCTTTGTTTCGGGACATAGGTGATGCCAACATACCCGGCATCAAAATCATGAAGTCCCTTTGAAATCTTTTTCACTTCCCTCCCATCCTTCAAAAGCACCTTCATATCATCTTCATAAAGCGGACGGTCGAAATCCACAAATGCAGTTGTGTGTTCGATTCCCTCTCGCACTTCAAGAAATCTCTTGCCTAATCTCAAAGGAAAAATATGATCCGCATTCACCAAAACAAATGCATCCTCGATTTCAGATAGCCCTGAGTTCAACGTTAAGATGCTCCCTTTAAGGAATTCCTTGTTCTCCTTAATTGTCAGATCATCATGGTTCTTCAAATAGTCCTGCAATTTTTCAAAATAGAATCCTCCGACAACAACGATTTGATCACAGTTTAGGCTGCGAACAAATCGCAATGTGTAATCGATTAGGGGACGACTGTTGACCTCTACTAAAGCTTTAGGCAAATCACGAGTCAAATTCACTAAGCGACTGCCGGTTCCGGCGGCTAAGACCAAAGCGTTCATAGTTCCTCCAAGATATCAAGAATTTCATAAATTTCATAAATGGTCGGCAAAGACCTCGAATCCCAAATCTCTTTGAACTCCATGTCTGAGAATGTGCCAAGTTTAGCCGCAAATCGAATATTAGCCTCCTTAGCCAGAATTGCATCTCGTAATGAATCTCCAACGAATAGCATCTTGCTGAACGGAATGGCGAAGTATTTTCTAATATAATCAAAGTGCGGTCTGCCTTTGCAGAATTCGGGTTTGAAACCAAGGGCTAAATCAACAGGAATATTTTCTCGGCGAATGAATTCCCTGACTAAAGTATGAAAATTGTTTGAGGAAATGGCGGTTCGAATTTCAAGATCCCTCAACGTCTTCAGGGTTTCGCGGGTCTTTTCGGAAACGGTTTCGTTCATAAAAGCGCGGATCTTTCTTGTTTCGAAGTGTTCGGCAACCACTGGGTTTCTCTCATTCTCAGGAAACAGAACCGCAAGTTGTTGGAAAAACGGGATCCCACTGGTTTCCAAATAACGTTTCCTGCCGATCTCGAAACTCCAACCGTAATGGGTCCTGATCAATTCACCCGCCAGGTCTGCAAAACTTCCCATGGTGTCAATGAGGGTGCCATCTAAATCAAAAATCACAAGTTGGACTTTTCTCAGTTTCGTCGTCCTCTGTCGTTGTTACAAGCACAAAAAGGATAACCTCAGGAATACCAATTTATAATATAACGTTAATAAAATCAAGCCAAGCTACGAACGTTGTCGTTGCAGAATTGACTGAGAACTCAAAGCCTGTTAACTTGAGAACATACTTATGAGATGTTTTTCTTCGAATCCGCTTGCTGCAAACACGAGTGAGATAGAGTCTGTGATCAGAGGGGACATTCTTAGTGGGGGGTGAGTCTCATTGGAGGGCATCGCCGATCTAGTGTCAAACAAGCAAAGTCAAACCAGTAAACGAATGAGTTTTAAAAAAAGTTGAAACTTTGAAATAATTAGCACAATTTAAAAGTTTTGGATGATGTATTCAAGCCACTTTAAGCCACATCAAATATTTGGTTCAAAGAAAGAAAGGAGATATTTGCGTCCGTGAGAGCGTGGATCGATGCAAGACACCCCATGGTCAACCAACGACTCTGGGGCTTGACATTACTTGAGAGAAATTTGCGTGAATTGGAGAAACTGTCGATCACAGAGATTACTGTGGTAACCACAAAGGAAATCGGTCCTCTCAAGAGGTTCTGTCACCCCATACCAGAGTCACTGAATGTTTCCGTGGTTTTCGAAACCCAGAAACCTTTTGCGAAACTGGGAAATGCGTTAAACCAGAGTGACAACTTCCTCCTCGTCCTGGAGGGTCATGCAATAAACGACCGGCGGCTACTTAAGGAACTCATCAGCGCCAAATCTGCCTGTGCCGTTATCTCGCCATCGGGCAGCAGAAGAGCAGGTGCAGCACTGCTTTCTTCATCCAAATCTTCCTTGTTTAAAGACACTAATGAACAAAGCTTAACTGCAATACTAAACGCGGCCATGCAGAACTCTACAATTGATTCCTTGAGTCTTGCAAGATTTGAGAACTATATTGAGAATCTTCGCAGAGAGATTCCACCGTTTCTATTTTTGGTCGAAACGCCAGCGCAGGTCAAAGAAGCGGATCGGATATTGCGTAACACCGTTCACAAAGGTGTGCTTGAATTCGTAGCAAAGTACATCCACCCTCCCCTGGAATTTGGTTCGGTCCGAATGCTGGCGCACACGCGGGTGACGCCAAATCAGATTACTGTACTCTGGTTGATTTTAGCTGGCTTAACCATTCCGCTGTTCGCAACAGGTCATCTGCTTTTGGGGTGTATCCTGGCGGCAGTCAGCGGCGTGCTTGACGGTGTGGATGGTAAACTCGCGCGATTGACGTTGCGATTCAGCAAGACCGGGGATTTGTTGGACCACATAGGTGGCACGGTATACGATGGCATCTGGTATTTGGCTTTAGGCTGGTATTTTTCCGTTGGCGATCTCACTTCCACGGCCGCCACATTTACAGGGGTCCTATTCCTTTCATACATGATAGAACGCATCGTACCCGGACTCTTTAAAAAACTCCACAACTCCGAAATCCACGACTATTCAGACATTGATGTGTTTGTTCGGTTCGTGGGGAGCCGAATGAATAATAATATCTGGGTTTTCATGATCGGTGTGATTTGGGGTCTTGCGCAAGAAACATTTTACGCCATCAGCTTGTGGATGTTGGCAACGGCGACCTGGCATACTTTGCGACTTGTTTACGTAACGGCAAAAACCAGAATAAAAAGTCCCGCGCTGGCGAACTAATTTTGAGATTTAATGAAACATGTAATGAGTGATCAACCTGTAAAGACCGCTCAACTACCGGACAACTCAAACCACAGAGATGCCAAAGACCTGATTAAGGGCGCACTGATCAACTATCTCGGCATGATAGCCAAAGTCAGCAAGGTGCTCTTTATTTTTGTGGTGGCCCGCGTTTATGGCCCTACGGCTTTGGGACTCTACTTGTTGGCATGGAGCGTTGTGGACATCGCTTCCAAGTTCGGCCTCTGGGGAATCGACCGCAGTCTGATTAGAGATATCGCTCGCTTTAATTCCGGCGACAGCGAACAAACGAAAGCAAAAATATTTGGGGTTTTGCGATTTAACATTGGCATCGCGATGGGGTTAAGTCTGCTGGTGACCTTCGCACTCCTTAACCTGAGTTCTATCATTGCCCTGAAACTTTTTGATGATCCTAAACTTATCCCTCCTTTGAAGCTTTTGTCTGTCGCCCTTCCCTTTGTGGTTTTGACGCATACATTCATCGCGACCACGAAAGCGCTGCGAATCATGCGCTACGAAGTGCTGATTCGACAGGCGTTGGAACCGCTCCTGTTATTGTTGGGGACCCTGGCCTTGATTCCGCTAAAATTGGGTGCCACAGCCATTGTTTCGGCGCATATTATTGCCAGCAGTGTGGCGGCCAGCAGTGCTGCATTTGTGATGTACCGCAAATATCGCCACCTTGGATGGCGATCAGAACCGCTGCCGGCAGAAGTTAAAAAGGATACCATTCGATATACGTCGCCCATGGCGATGATGGATTTTCTGAATCTGATGGTCGCCAGAATCGACGTTATATTGGTTGGCGCATTTATCAACGTGACGGCGGCAGGTCTGTACGGGATTGCCGTGGAAATCATTTCGGTCATAAAACGCGTTCGACAGGGCTTTGAACCCATCTTCTCTCCGATTGTGTCCGAGCTTTATTACAACAAACAGAGCCAACGCCTGAAAAGAAACTATGTTCTGGTCACGCGTTGGCTTATGGCGGGTTCGCTGCTTCCGGTTGTGGCAATCGTTCTGTTTCCGGGACAACTGCTCGGTCTGTTTAACGAACAGGCCGTTCAGGCAGCGGGAGTGTTAATTGTTTTGGCGTTATCACACGGAATATTCGGCTCATTCAGCGCTGCAGAAAGTCTGCTTTTAATGACAGGCAAATCCTTGCTGAACACGTGGCTGGCAGCCGCCATGCTCGCCATTAATGTCGCCGTCTCGCTTGCTTTATTGCCAAAACTCGGCATGATCGGCGTGGCGCTTGGGATGCTCAGCGCCTATATTTTTATTTCAGCGGCCAGATTGTTCCAGGGATACACGCTTTTCAAGTTGCACCCCTTTGCGTATGCTTTACTCTGGCCCATCGCGACCGCCGGGATGACCGCATGTCTATTCTACATGATGGGGGCCTTTCTGAACCTTCATTCTTCTCTTATAACAACCGTTTCCACTCTGATTTTGATGGCGCTATTCTATGCCGGAGTCTACTTCATGGGAGCGAAAGAACCGGAAGAAAAACACATCATCGACAGATTTAAAAATAAGCTCAGGAAAAAGCCTGTAGCAATGTTGACTTAATCGGATGATTCGGACGACTATCGAACCCCGGATCTCCAGTTGAGCAACATGATTTCGGCAGGCTGGTCAGTATCCAAATCAAAGACGACGACGATCTTCCCGTCTTGAGTCCGGGACACTCCTTCGGGAATTCGGTCGGTGTCCTCAAAAATATAGATCTCTGCCAATTTCCTCGAGCCTAAATCGAAAGACCAAAGTTTCGGTGAGGCTCCATCGTCTTGTTTGGAGGCACCGGACAAAATCAGCATCTTCTTCTCTTGCGGGTCCCAGTCCAGGGCGCGAATGCCAGCCTCTTTTAAATCCAATTTCGTGATCTTGAAATCCACGTTCGAGTTATTCTCGAACAGACTTTCTGCATAGGCCGACAACATCAGTGCTTTGCCATCGTCCGTTTTTGGCTCGCGAAAGCCAATGAAAAGTTTGTCTTCATGAAACGCCAAACCCTCGATGTTAAGATCGGCTTTGATGGTTGAATCAGTGAGACCAAGAGTCATGTTCATCTCCTCCAGGGGGGACACCATTTGCTTTAATAATTCGAAGTTTGCTTCAAGGAATGTCAGCTCTTTTTTGTTTTCTTTCCAACGTGCATGAATCAGGAACTCTCGCTCAATCCGTCGGTCGCCGTCGTCAGGTTGATGTGAACCGATCAAGTAGACGTCGTTATCGCGGTCGGAGGCGAGCCCTTCAAAATCCTCAATCGCAAATAATTTTGGCGCTGGCTTAAACGGCCGGCTTTCCTTACCCTTTCTTTCGATCTTTACCAGAAAGCTCTCAACCTGCCGAGAACCGAAAGTTGGCATAAACAGAACCATCCCAACCAGTTCATCTTCAACCACCAATATTCCATCTTCGACCATCGCACTGCCAGAGAACTCAAATGCCCGCAACGTCACGGTTAAGGTTGCGTCCAATTCAGCCCGGGAGCCTCCACCGAAAAGATATTCAAAAGTTAGAGTCCGATTCCGCCCATTTTGTTCTGGAGTGGATATTGTAGGTAAAGCAAAAATGGAGGTCATTGAGATGACCAGGACAAGACGTTTGACGAATCTCATCGGTGCGTTTTTTGAATGGGATCCGCAGTTCTGGCCGAAAATCCTGCTATGTTCGATTCGAGTCATGGTTAGACGCCAATCACGTCGATAAAAATTAGCTTGATTCACCTTGAGGAAGTCGAGGGTAAAGCTGATCTTTTTCACGGCACTAGGCCAACAAACTGTAGAAACTGACCTCCGGACGGATCTTCTCTGATTTCAAAACAAAGTTAAAATCGTTGTACCACTTCACAAAGCGGTCGGCGTGATGAGACGTGCCAATGGGATACTGACGCATCTTCCAGCGATTCTCTTCGCTATCATTGTAATAGATTCCACCGGCATTGTAAGCACACGCTACTTTCGGCGGATCAAAGTGGGTTTTCTTCCATTGCGATGCAATGTAAGAGGTCCCGGCTTTGATGGAATTGCTGGGTTCAAGCAGCCATTCGCGCGTAATCGTCCCATCCTCGAGGGTGCTTCTGGCTGTGGAAAGAAGCGTTTGCATTAAGCCCGCGGAGATTTTGTTCGGGGTGGCCTCATCCGAAACATAGTGAGGCTCCTCCCTCACCGCGTTCGGATCGCCGGAAGTTTCGGTACAGATGGTTGCGACGATCAATTCCACCGGCACGCCAAATTCCTTTGCCCACTTTTCGATTGAATTGCCAAATTCGCTCCAAACCCGGCTGACCGTCACCGGCTTGCCCCTGGTTCGTTCGATGCCGCTCTCCTCGGTTTCGACGCCGGCTTTTTGCAGCCGCCACTGAATGCTATCTTGGTAACGATGGTGTTCTTTCAGCTCATCAATCACCTGTTCGATTTTGTGCGTCTGACCGTCCGTAACATCAAACAAGGCATTCCAGGTTATCGGCCCAACGATCCCATCAACCGTAAGTTGCCGATCTTTCTGGAATGCCCGCACAGCCCCCTCAGTTGCAGCGCCATATTTACCGTCAGGCTCTCCTACCTGCTTATAGCCCAATTCCAAAAGGCGCAACTGAACCCGTAGCACGTCTTCGCCTTTGGGCATGGGGAATTTGTACTTCAAATATCGAGTAAATTGCATTGGCTCCTCGCCCTGTAACCAAACTCAGAAAATACTGTGCTAAGGTCTTACTATGCGCAATTCTCTAAACCTTCCTTCTCAAGTTTTATTTTTGCTTTGAGATCGCCAAAATTGCGCTCATAGCGCTGCCACTCAGTGGTTGGATTTTGCATCGCTTCGGAAACGGTTTGGTTGAGATCATTTAGAATGCTGTTCAACTCCTCGCAAAGTTGCGCGCTTTTTGCCGGATCCCCTTCAATCAAATCAGGCAGAATCTTCCTGAAGCGGGCTAAGGCATAAAAATATTGTGCACCATAATGATCCGGTTCCAACCTCTGAAATTGTTCGGCAACCGCCAGCAGACGCTCCCCGGTTGCTATTGCGGTCGTACCGCTTTGTTCGTCTTGTAAATTGCGCAAAGCTTGACAATAATTTTCGTAAGTTTGCGGCCGGTTCAGATCCAGTTCTTTGAGCTGCCAGTTTTTTGTCTGCTTAATCCCCTGATCAAACTCGTCTGCAGCGCAGGAATAGAATTGCAGTTGTTCCTGTTCGTTCGTGCTTCTCTTCGCCAAAATCAGGCAGGCATTTCCCTTAATTAAATGTACCTGATTGCACCCCTCATCGTCGGCGGTACAGGTCACTTCCTCAGCAGCAATCCTCTCATATTCTTCGGCATTGTAGCCTTTTTTGAATCTCTCCAACTGTTTGAGTGTGGCAGAACAACCGCTGAGGAGCAGATTCAGTGAAATGAGAAATACACCAGCGAACAAAATTCGCCGTCCAACGAAATTCCGAAAGCTCGTGTGCAGCCCCCTCTTCCCCCAACTGTCTCGGGCTAAAAGAGCGCCTGAAATATTTTTCATGACTCTTCCTCCTCCTTTTTAATTTTTTCAAAAATGCTGATAATCGGTTCATCCGACTTCTTGAGGCCCTCCACGACTTCAACCAGCAGATCTAAGTCGGCTCCGGCCTCTTCATCGGCGCGAATTCTATCGATGGCCTCCACGAAGGTCTTGTAGTCCGTGCCGGATGGCAAATGAGTTGCCACAGCCTCATCAGACTGCAGCTCCAAGTAGGCAGCCGCCATGCGATATTCTTGCAATCCGGACTCCAAAGCCTCTCTTGACTCAAAAAACTGCTGATAGTCCTGCCAAAGTTGTTCAATGTCCTTCTCTTTGGACACAAAATCGTTGGCAACTTGCTCCATAAAATTTCGATCAAATGCTTCCATCTTCTCTGCGAAGGCTTGTTTCAAGATCGGACTTTTTCTCACAAGCACAAATCCTGTGTCCGCATCTACAACTTTCAGCGGTACCACGGCGGGATCAAACGGCATGTTCAAAATCCTTGCTTTCCATTTATGATATGCAACGCCAAATATTGTCGCACCGATTCCGACTACCGAACCGATGATCGCCAGAGGCGGAATGTTGCTGACTATCTTGCCGAATGATGATTTCGCTTTCGATACGATATCACGAAGGGGATTTTCTTTCTTGAATGCCTCAAACGCTTTGCCTGCCTCCTCTGCTGCCTTGCTAAACACCTTATTTCCCATAAGGCCTTCTGCCAACTTAGCACCCTTTTCCAGTTTTTCCAACAGAGGACGATACTTTTTGCTCAAATCGCCGGGGAGAATGTCGACAACCGTTTTCACCAACTTGATGTTCTTTCCGACTTTCTTGATCAGTTGCTCGGCCTTGCTGGCTTCTCGTTCGTCTACGGCCTTATTTAATTGTTTTTGCGTCTCCTCTACCAAACCACTCTCTTTTTGTGTGGCAGTTCGGCTACCAAAATAGAATCCAAGGATTGTGGAAAGAATGGCGGACAAGACTTCCGGGAACTCGCTATCCGTGACTTTGAAAGCAGACAGGATGATCAAATACAAGGAAAACGTGACAATAATTAGCGTTACCATGGATCGGACGGTTCCCGATGGCAGTCCAACCGGAAATTGAAAAACGGTAGCCAGTTGTTCTTGCTGAAAGCTCTTTAAGAATTTATTTTGCAGATAAATCATAAAGCCTATAAATAGCCCTATGATTCCAAGCAGCACAAAGATCGTAATTGCAACCCACCGTTTCTCTTCTTTGGTTTCTTTTATTTCCGCTGCCAACCCCTCGACCTGCGACTCCAAACTGTCAGCACGTTGAATCGCTTGCCGGAGAGAATCCTGGGCGGTCTGCTGAATAGGCTGAGCATGGAAACCAGAATTCGTTAAACCGAAGAAAACCAGCAAAAGTAAACCTAAAACTACCACCGAATTTTGAGAAAACGCCCTCTTTGCCGCAGTTAGAGAAGTTTCAGACTCGTTTGAATTTCTCAACATGTTCTCCCTCCGTAGGGTAATGGTAAAAGTCCCCGCTCAAGAAGTAAAGTAGATTGGAAGAGAAGACAAGGTTAGAATTTGAGTCCAAGTATAAAATAATTGACTTAAAAAGTCAATAGAGAAAATTGCAAAAACCTACCACATGTCACATGCGGGAATGACTCGGAAAGGCTGCTTTCATTAATTAAGTTAAGACTGCATCTCTATCTGATTCCTTTCTGCGGACACGGATGGACCC
>JAABYK010000111.1:12622-21731 GCA_011775825.1 Candidatus Zhuqueibacterota bacterium
CAAAAAGCCGAAAATGACCTTTGTGTCGCACAGTCAACTCATCTCAGATTCATATTAAATTAAATTAAAGTAATTTTCTTTTCTCCGTTTAAAACCAATTGTTTGTATTCTTACGCAGGCAATTTTTTAAAATTCGTTAAAATATGCTCCGATTGGGGCCATGAATCATTCAGTTGCTTTATGATTTAGTCGGGCTTGCTTTGCTCCTAACACCATCACGCCCGACATGTGGGGGAACTTTTCAGCTAGGGGAAAAGGAAATTCTTTGCCAGGCTTTGCACTGACACTAAGCAGCATCCCACAGTATTCATTCATCGCGCACATGTGCTGCAGATAAGATTTTTCCGTCTCCGGCCCCCACACTTGTTTGAACACAACATCTTCGGGAGGTGTACTGAAGTATACGAGATGGAGCCCTTTACTCCTATCGGCTACAAACCGGCCTCTTTGATAAATCGCGCCGCATGCTTTTAAAATTTAGACAGCCAATTTTAACACTATGTAAATATAATTAAGTCATCTTAATACACATACTTCAAATATTCACAGAAATCGGGAGAGACGCATGAAAACAGCTTTCTGGTTCCTCGGATTAGAGCGGTCGATTAGCAGAGTCTGGTCAGCGGCGATCTTGTCGGCTTTAATTTGCTGGCAGACGGCATTGAGCCAAACTTCTGAACCAATTGAAGTCGGCTATCGAGATTTTTCTTATCCCAAAGACACAGGCGCAAACTCTGAAGTGACCGCTGAGAAACCGGAAAGCAAGCTCTGGTGGAATGATGGGCATTGGTGGGCAAGCATGTGGAGCACTTCTGGCAATTCGTATCGTATTCATCGACTGGATTTGGAGACACAGTCCTGGATTGACACCGGTACAGATTTAGATCCTCGAAGTGACACCAAAGCAGATGTGTTATGGGATGGTGAACATCTCTATGTGGTGTCGCATATCTGGACGACAGGCGGAGACTCAGCACCGCCCGGAGAACGTGGTGAGTTATTCAGATACAGCTACAACTCTGTCACGGATACTTACAGTTTGGATTCCGGGTTCCCCGTGGAGATCAGTTCGGGCATTTCAGAAACGCTTGTCCTAACAAAAGACACGATAGGTCAATTATGGGTGACCTACGTTGAAAACTCCAAGGTAATGCTCAATCATAACATTAATGGCGATGACAGAAACTGGGACACGCCTTATGTATTGCCGGCAGGTGAGTTCGCAGACGTGTCAAGCGATGACATTTCTTCAATCATAGCATTTGATGGCAAAGTTATCGTGCTTTGGAGTAAGCAATCATCACCAAAAGCCATGTATGTCGCAACACATGAAGACGGAGCTTCGGATCAGGAATGGAGCAGCGGAGCCGCCTACTCTATTTCGGCGGATGACCACATCAGTATGTCAACATTGGCCTGCGACAAAGTAGGAAGGCTCTTTGCAGTCATCAAAACCTCTCGACAAGTCGATGTGATTGTGTTGTTGGTGTGCGAATCCGGAAAGGATTGCACGGTGGAAAGCAATTGGAAGGATTATCCTGTTTACCGCACGAGCGATTTCAGTGCCACACGTCCGATTGTGGTGCTTGACAGCGAAAACAAAGAAGTCTACGTCTTTAGCAGAAACCGGGAAACCAGCGGAAACGGAGACATCTTTTATAAAGTCACCGACGTTAACAACATCGATTTTCCAACGGGAATCGGATCTCCGTTTATTCAGAGCGCTGACGATAACAAAATCAACGATCCAACTGCCTCAAAGCAAACCGTCAACGCCGAAACCGGTTTGGTCGTGCTGGCAAGCGACCGGAGCTCAAAACACTATTTCCACAATTATATTGACTTACCATCTACTCAACCGACCCCGGACATTGCAGTGGCCCCGACAGCCCACGACTACGGTGACGTCGTCGTCGGAAACTCACAATCCCAAACATTCGAAATCGCAAACCAGGGAGATGCCGACCTCGATGTCTCGGCCACCTCACTAACCGGCTCCGACGCCGCCGAATTCAGCATCGATGCCGGTGGCGGTGCCTTCACCCTCGCACCCAATCAAACACACAACGTCGACGTCTCATTTAACCCAACATCCACCGGAACCAAAAACGCCGCGCTCGAATTCTCAAGCAACGACCCCGACGAAAATCCGCTCCAAGTCAACTTGACCGGAAACGCCACCGAACAACCGCAACCCGACATCGCCGCCACTCCCACGTCGCACGACTACGGAAACGTCTTCATCAGCTCAAGCGCAACCCAAACATTCGAAATCGCAAACAACGGTAGCGCAGACCTCAACGTCTCCGCTACGTCGCTAACCGGAGCAGACGCCGCCGAATTCAGCATCGATAACGGCAGCGGAAGCTTCACCCTCGCACCCAATCAAACACACAACATCGACGTCTCGTTTAACCCAACATCCACCGGAACCAAAAACGCCGCGCTCGAAATCCAAAGCAACGACCCCGATGAAAATCCATCCCAAATTCCACTCACGGGAACCGGCGAAGACCCGCCGCCAAGCTCAGGACAAATTACATTCAAAGAAACCCAATCCGGTGGCACATCCGACATAAATTCCGTCACCACAAACAACCCCCTCGCTGCCGAACCCGGCAACCTCTACCTCGCCAGCATCGCCACCAAACCCTACACGCAAGCTAACAGCGTCTCAGGACTCGGACTCCAGTGGACACTCCTCAGAACTCAGTGCGCCGGGCGCAAACAAACCGGCGTCGAAGTCTGGATGGCACAAGGAAATCCAAACCCCGGAACCGTCACCGCAACCCTCAACGACGCACCCAGAAACAGCGTCATTACCGTCGCAAGATACGCCGGGGCTGACTTCGCCAATCCCATCGGGAACATCGTCTCCGGAAATACCAACGGCGAAAACGGCACCTGCTCCGGAGGCAGCGATAGCAACGCCTATAACTTCAATATCTCTACATCCGTCAACCATGCCAACGTCTTCGCCGCCATCGCCATGAGAAATAAAAAACATACGCCCGGAACCACATACAGCGAACGCTCCGAGTTCCTTCAAGGAAGCGGGGGCGCTGCAGCATCCGCAGCCAACATGGATAGACCCGTCTCTACTCCCACCACCGTATCAGTAAACGGTACGTTCGATGATGATGTCGATTGGGCCATGATAGCTTTAGAAATTAAACCCCAAACAACCCTGGCCAAAGAATCTACAGATTCAGACAGAGGAGTAGCGGAGGGACCCTTTGCTTTTATACCGCAAAGATATGAGCTGAATCAAAATTATCCCAATCCGTTTAACCCCAGTACCACGGTCACGTTTGCAGTGCCCAAATCCGGAGAAGTTAAGGTTACTATCTACAATCTAAGGGGGCAACTTATACGAACGCTGATTTCACGCGAGGTCGTTGCAGGTCAACACAAAGTGATCTGGGACGGCAAAGACAATAACAATCTAAAAGCCGCCAGCGGCGTTTATGTGTATCGCCTGCAAGCGAATGATTTCGTGGCTACAAAAAGACTCGTTCTGACAAAATAGTGGGATTGTATGGGGAACCCCATCTGAGATACGAGCGGCGTTCATGCGTAGAAAAACAAAACAGTTACCTTTGGCGTACTTTGGCGATTACTGGTTCTCGTTTGTCAGAAGGATGCCATGAGTAAGTTCAGCAAAGTTGGCTGCGGATTCAAAAAGTGAATTCAAAAACTGAAAAAACGCCGAAAGCGTGTGAAAATTTGTGTCCAGGATCTTTGTACATGGTATAGTCAACTTACCTCTTTACCTCAAACTCATATAAGATTAAAATACTCTCTTTTCTTCGTTTAAAACAAATTGGTCATATTTTTACACAGGTAGATTCTTAAAATTTGTTAAATATATACTCTGATTGGGCCATAAATAATTCACTTGCTTTATATAAGCTAGTCCGGGATTGCTTTGCTCCCAACACCATCGTGCCCAGCATGTGGCTGAACACCTGAAGGGTTAACTTTAACTGTTACTATACTATAACAAATACTACGGCTACTACGGCGAAAGTTTTTATAGTAGCTTCTTTCAAGGAGAAATGTGACTTCGCAGGTTTTGGAAGCCTGAAAAATTTAGGCTCAAACTTTGGCTATAATTGAAAACTTTCGCTGTAGTACTAATTAACTAACATAACATCTCTGCGAGGTATCTCCGTGAAGTATACCCTGAGACGAACTCTTGTCCTGGCCGCGCTCCTAATAATGCGTTTTCCTGTCCAAACAAATGCACAAAATGCAACACCGGTTAATTTCAAAATTGCTTTTATCGCTGACCAAGGTTTAACCAGAGAATCACAAGAGGTACTGACACTTATTAAGGATGAGGGTGCACAGGCCGTCGTTCACGCAGGTGATTTTGATTATAGCGGCCGTCCCCAACATTGGGAGCGACAAATCAATGATATTTTAGGCAAGAATTTCCCTTATTTTGCTTGCACTGGAGAAGATGACCTGGACAAGTTCTTTTCAGGCAATGGGTACCAGGATCGTCTGGAGGCACGGTTGAATCGTCTCGGGATTCCATGGGATGGTGACTTAGGCATAAAATCATCGCTTCACTACAACGGCATCTTTTTTCTTCTGACGGCTCCTGGGGTGTCCGGCTCTGGGCACGCAGCCTACCTCAGAGACAAATTAGCTGAAGACACATCAATTTGGCGAATCAGCGTCTTTCATAAGAACATGAGAGATATGCAATTATGCAATACCGAGAATGCAACCGGCTGGAGGATTTATGAGGAATCTCGGAAAGGCGGGGCGTTTACCGTGAATGGACAATGTCACGTGTACGCCCGAACTCATCTTTTGAGCGATATGGATGACCAAATCATTGCCAGCAAATCTGATACCCTACGTATCTCGAGGGACTTAGCACAAACACCCGATCACGAAGGGAAAATCTTTCATGCAATCTCGGGGTTAGGAGGTAGAAGTGTCCACGGACAAAAAAGAGACGGTAAGTGGTGGGCTGTTAAGTATTCAAAGGACCAGGACGCCACATTTGGAGCTCTGTTCGGAACGTTTAATTACAGCGGGAACCCAACTCTGGCACACTTCTATTTCAAAAATATCGATGGTGACGTTATCGATGATTTCTACGTGATCAGCCAAGTCGATGGAAACTTCGTGTTAACAACAAAGATTGACGGTACCGGGAGTGTTGAATTGAACCCTCCCGGCGGCTTTTACAGCTCCGGCACAGGAGTCACTTTGACGGCAAGTCCGGCTACCAATTGGCAATTTGTCGGCTGGAGCGGCGATCTAAGTGGCTCCGCAAATCCAGCGACAATTACCATGAATTCGAACAAGAATGTTACAGCTATTTTCGAAGAGATTTTACCGGAACAATTTACCTTGATAGTGCATATCCAGGGCTCGGGTAATGTAAACTTAGACCCACCTGGGGGAACATATGTTTCCGGAACCACGGTTGCGCTTTCAGCAACCGCGAATCACGGATGGACCTTTAGCGGTTGGACGGGTGATTTGAATAGCCCAAATACCTCTGTATCGGTTACCATGGACACTGACAAAAATCTGATAGCTACATTCGAACAAAATGAGGCACCATTTGCTGTTGAAGACGAGTACACTGTGAATGAAGATGAGACTCTAATCGTTTCCGCACCCGGAGTGCTTAGCAATGATAACGATGCCGACGGCGATCCGATTGTGGCGCAGTTGATTGGCGGAGTTTCATACGGCAGCTTGACTCTGAACACGAATGGTTCGCTAACTTATGAACCAAATAGCAATATTCACGGTTTGGATAGTTTTACCTATATAGCAAGTGACGGCATTTCACAAAGCGCTGAGGTCACGGCGCTGATTACTATCAATCCCATCAATGACATACCGGTCGCACTAGACGATAATTACCTCGTGGAACAGAATTCAGTATTGAAGTGGCCATCACCGGGTGTGCTTGCGAATGACACCGATGTGGAGGGGGATAGTCTTTCTTCGGTGTTGGTAAACCCACCACTACACGGAAACTTGAACCTCAACGCGGACGGATCATTTAGCTACACTCCGAATTTCAATTTTGTCGGATCTGACAATTTTACATATAAAGCAAATGATGGCGATGCAGAAAGCCCGACGGCCACCGTGGCCATTACAGTAATCTCAACAGGAACGACGCTTTGGCCGGCTCGATTTCAGGGCATAGATGATGGCGCGGATAGAGCAATTGCCATTGCGGTCAATCCGGACGGAGCCGTTTATGTTAGCGGCTGGTCGTTCTCTGCTGATAATGATCTTGACTTCGTAACGCTAAAATACGCTCCGAATGGTACACCGCTCTGGATACAACGCTTCAACGGAGAAGGCGACGAAGAGGATAGACCAGCCGCCATGGCATTGGACACTGATGGTGCCGTTTATGTCGTCGGAAAGTCCCTGAACTCAATGGGCGATTTCGATTACATAGTCTTGAAATACGATACCAATGGAAATTTTCTTTGGAAGCAACGCCACAACGGACCGGGTAATGGGAGGGATGTGGCAACAGCGCTGGCAGTGAACCAATTTGGCGATCTATATATGACTGGAGAATCCTGGAGTGCCGATTCGGGATTTGACTACCTCACCCTGAAATACGATTCCGATGGTAATGTGTTGTGGCAGCAGCGCTACAACGGGGCCGACAATGGGGAAGATAAAGCCGCAGCAGTGGGACTCGACCCCGCTGGTAATATATGCGTTACGGGTAAATCCTGGAATTCTGAAACAGGATTTGACTATGTCACCCTGAAATACGATTCCGAGGGGACGCTTCTGTGGCAAAAGCGCTACAACGGACCGAAAAACGACGACGATGAAGCCACGGCGATTGATTCAGACAGCGAGGGCAACGTATATGTGACAGGCAGCTCATGGGGTTTAGGCACGGATGTCGATTACGCGACGTTGAAGTACGACACCAATGGAGAATTTCTATGGTTGCAGCGTTTCAACGGCCCTGGCGATGGAGAGGATAGAGCAACAGCCCTGGTATTGGATAGCTCAGACAACCTGTATGTGACAGGACAATCCTGGGACACCGAGGAGGGCTTGGGCTACACAACTTTGAGATATTTGCCTGGCGATGGTATGCCGCGTTGGTTTCAACGTTATGATGGGGCCAGCGCTGACGACGATAAACCGATGGACCTGGCGGTGGACCGCACAAGCAATATTTGTGTTACAGGTCTTTCTGATGGTGATTACGGGACATTAAAGTATGATCCGCACGGTAGCTTGATTTGGGAACAACGTTACAATGGTCCTCAGAACGGTTTCGACCAAGCAACGGCTATGGTCGTGGACAACTCGGGCAATATCTATGTTACCGGTGGCTCAGAAAACCCGGGTACAGCAGAAGATTTTGCAACAGTGAAGTACACACCTTTCGCCACGTCTATTCAAGAGCCTCACTCTAGTGCGAAACCCGAAATGTTTGAGTTGGAGCAAAACTATCCAAATCCGTTTAATCCGTCCACGACCATTACGTTTTCTTTATCCCACTCCGCGCATGTTCATCTCATAATATTCGACCTACTGGGTAAGAAGGTTGCCACGTTAGTAGATGGCAAATTTCGTTCGGGTAGACACAAAATCCACTGGGACGCCACGGGTTTACCCAGCGGCCTGTATTTCTACCGAATCAAAATCAAGGGACTTACCAAAACCCGGAAGCTTATCCTGCTTCAATAGGATCCTACAACCAAAAAATTCTGAACGCAAGCGTTATCCACCTCGGAAGGGTTATCTCCTTACACATACGATCGGTTCAGTCTTTGCGAGGTTGTCTCTTAACTTAGCATGTTATCTTTATTTCTCGATATTGAAATATGGACAACAACACTTTTCATAACTCAAAACCCCGCCTGAGAGACGAAATCACTTTACCAAGATCACACGGGATATGCTGATTTTGCCACCACAGAGGTCCTTGAACATTTGATAGAATCCGTTCCAGCTAGAATCAAATCGTTTTGATTTATTTTTGATTGGAAAAATGCGGTATAGATAGGCAGCCGTTGCTGGGGTGTATTTTAAGCAAAATTAAAGAAGTTCGGGACAAAGGTGGAGATCTGAAACTGGCAGCGGATCAATACCAATATTTATGAGGTCTACAAACACTCGAATTCTTTTGGTTTCTCCGGTTCCTGCACGAGTCTGGAAGAAGCTGTATGCGCTTTTTAAAAAAGCACGCCTCCAATCCCGTAATGGATATCCCCAGAGCAAGTCCAAGTGTACTTGCTGATGGTGATTATTTCCTGGTGAACTTCGATACTTCAAGCAGATTGTTTTGGACAACACCACCAACACCCTATATTTGGATTTCTTTGACTCTGAAGGCATCTTGTGATTCAAGATTTATTTGTAATTTTTACATATCTTACATCTTGTCACCCCCAAAAGATCTCGCACTACTGATCGCTGTAAGCTTCCAAAGATCATCAATGTAAATTCCTAAATACCAAAGCTTGAGGCCATTAATTGACATCTTAAGAATTGAGTTTGGCACTTCGTTTGTAAGAAATTAAAAACAAGGACCATGATAAGAAGACTTCTCTTTACAATCGCCTTGATGGGGCTCCTGGTTATTTTCATAAAACCAGTGGCGAGTGTAGTTGCTAACCTACTCCACCTGGAAAAGCCTACAAAGCACAAAACTGTTCAAAGGGACTGCCTTAGTAAATTGGCGCTCAAGTACTGTCGAGACAGCTCCTATTGGCGAGAGTTGGCTATAGTTAATCGTGCGCCCAATGCAGATTTGATTTTCCAGAGGAGGAAGTAATCGTTCCTAGTTTTGAAGCGATTCAACAGATTAGGAAGTCTCGCACTTTGTCTGCTGTCAACGAACTTGTCAAGGACCAGGAAACGATTTTAGCACAGAAAACGAAGCAGCAAGCTGATCCGCTGGCTAAAAATGCAGAGCAAACGGAACCTCCGTCTGAACCTGAATTGGGTGAGGCCGGCAGCGATCAAAGCACGAAGCGCTCACGCACTGCGTTTGAAACCCCAAACAAGTCGGTCGCCGACGAGGGTGGAAAAAATTCAACCAATGGTGAGGTATCTTCTAACTTCTTCTCAAGTCCTC
>JAABYK010000111.1:21755-32412 GCA_011775825.1 Candidatus Zhuqueibacterota bacterium
CACATAAAGAAGCAAAAGGAAGAAGAAGTTTCTTACTATGGCTCATCATCCCGCGAGGAAGAAGAAGCTTCATACGAAGAGAGCAGAGAAAAAAGCCCATACTATTTTGAAAAGAACCGGAAACCGAATCATCGCAAACCGGAGAGTCGAAACGAGGCAGGAAAAAAGAAAGCGATTTGGCTTAAAGCTAAGTAAAAGCAGTCCAAGAATTACGGCTCCATTCCAAAGCAGTGGTTTGGTGGAACCATGATTATCTTTTTTTGAAATGGAACGTCATCTATTTTTTAAGAGAAAGGGGAGCAGAATTCTTGTGGAATGGCCTCCTCAAGAAACTATGCCTGTACTTTCAATTCAACCAGGCCGTGAGTTTTGACTGGCGGTTCTTTGACTCAAATATTCTTGTTTTCCTTGACATTTGTGAATTATATAGTTATAATCTCGCGGCCTTACCTTTGTCTCATGTATTTTCCAAATTCATCGACTCGTGGGAACTTGTCACGAGATGACGGGTGTCCCTACAGGTAACGAGTATGGAGGACTAACTCCGTTGCACGTGTCCTGTTGTCTGTAGACAGGACTCATGAAAGTGGCAGCACTACGTGAAGAATCACAATGAGTCCATTGCAAGTGAGGTTTCGTTAAGATCTGACAGAATCTGAGAGAGAGAATTAACCATCAAACTCATAGATTAGGAGGGAAAAGTCATGAAAGGGAGAAATATCGGTATGCTATTGGCTGGCATCTGGTTCGTGCTCACGGGTTTGGTACCATTACTTAATATCCATGTGAATCACTTGCACGTGATCATGGCGCTTCTTGCGTTGGCGGCCGGAATTCTCATTCTTTTAGGAAGATAACTTAAATTTAGTAAAAGAACTTCATCAAATGCGAGCACTCAACATCGTTTTAGAAAGTTTACGCACAATTTTCCAAGGCTTTCTGGCACATGTGCCCCAGATAGCAGCCGGTGTCACGGTGCTGCTCTTGACATGGATGGCTACACGCATTTTGCAGAAAGGATGGTCAACGTTTGCGACACGTTTGCGTTTGCGAAAGTCATTGGATGAGCTATTTCAAAAATTGCTTTTTATCGGAGTCTGGCTGCTCGGATTGGTGATCGCATCTACGATCATTTTCCCGGGATTAACCCCCGGCAAGTTACTTACGGTCGTCGGCTTGGGTTCGGTTGCGATTGGATTTGCGTTTAAAGACATTTTTGAAAATTTTATGGCCGGCATTTTAATACTAATTCGAGAGCCGTTCCAGCTTGGGGATTTCATTGAGTGTCAATCCAATGAAGGTACGGTAGAAGAGATAACCATCCGTGACACTTACATCCGGCAGCCTGATGGCCAGTTGGTAGTGTTGCCAAATGCGATGTTATTTAAACAACCCGTCACCGTGCGGACAGATCTGGACCGCCGACGTGTCATGATTATTTGCGGCATAGCCTATGGTGAAGATGTTGACCATGCACGTGAAATCATTCGTAAGGCTGTGGAGGGATTGGAAACCGTTGACAGGGAAAAATCCGTGCAGATTTTTGCCAAAGAATTTGGATCGAGCAGCATCGATTTTGAAGTGACATGGTGGACCGGTTCTCGACCGGTTGACGTGCGTAGATCAAAAGATCAAGTCGTAGCGGCGGTGAAGCGTGCGCTTGATAATGCAGGAATCGAGATACCCTTTCCGTACCGTACTCTTACTTTTAAGGAACCACTAAAAACGTTTGTAAACAGTAAAGATCGGACAAGTAGGGTGTCAGATGAAGGTTAAAAGATTGAGGAGGTTAGGTACTAAAGAATATCATCCCGATCATCTTAGAAACGGCACAGCCAGGAGATTAATGACAAAAATTTGGCATTTGCTAATAAAATCGACAGACTAAATTAGGAGGTAACGGTATGAAACTCAAATACTTTTCAAATGGCATTATTCTGATGTTTTGCTTCTTACTCATTTCTTCAAGTAGCTCGAATGCTCAATCCGGTCATCTTGGGGTGCGCGGAGGTTATTATACGGATGCTGAAGAGGTCTTTCTGGGTGGAGAGTTTCTAACCCAACTTGCGCCCCGGATATATCTTAACCCAAATGTTGAATATATATTTGTCGACAATGCGACCTTCCTGACTTTTAACGGAGATCTACACTTTGATTTCCCAACCGCAGGGCGAAATTACTTTTGGGTTGGCGGGGGGTTTGCTCTTGCCTTTTTCGACCCTGAGGGCAATCGGGATAGCGAAACGGACGCCGGTCTGAACCTGCTTTTCGGAGCGGGTTTTCCCACGGGTTCCGTTATACCTTATGTGCAGGCGAAAATTATCTTATCTGAAAGTGAGGATTTCGTCATCGGATTTGGTTTAAGATTCTGATTTAGGTAGCCACACGATTTTATTAAGGGACAGACTTTAGAATCATGACCACAAAGGTGCTGATATGAGCTCAACCAGACGATCTCAAATGAATGGATCATCATTCGAAATCGGGGAAAGGCCCATGAAACACTTCTTGACGTTTTCATTCATAGCCCTAATGGCGTGCGTCTTTATAATCTCATGTGAGAAGCAAACTGAAGAAGTTGAGCAAGAAAAGCAGAAATATGAGAGGAAAATATCCGCAAAGTTAAAAGAATTGGAAAAAGAGATAAAAGACGTAACAACAAAGGCTGAAGAAACGGCAAGTGAAGCCGGTGCTGAAATGAACAAGAAGACTGAGAACTTGAAGGCACTAAGAGCAGATGCAGAACGAAAGCTTAAGAAAATGAAGTCCACAGGTGAAGAGGGTTGGAAAGAAATTAAGACTGAACTAGATGAAATCATGCAAACACTCGAAAACACTCTGAAGGAGATAGAACAAACCGCTCATAAATAACGATTTAAAAGTGGCTCTTTAACTTTACCATCATGAAAAACGATGACAATACGGAGGTTATGGTGAACATGAACAAAACACTTTTCTTGCTGATGTTTTTACTTTCAGTTTTTCTCATACCTAATTTGCAAGCCCAGGGCTTGAATCTGGGTCCGCAGGTTGGCTTCCAAAAGGCCGATGATGCTGAAGATGGCAACTTTTTGCTTGGAGCAGCCCTGCGTTTAAAGTTCTCGAAAGCTCTTGGAATCGAGGGATCGATCAATTATCGCCAAGAGGACTTTGGCCCCAATTTAACAGTCCGCAGTTGGCCCGTAATGGTTACAGGTCTCTTATATCCATTACCTATTGTTTACGGAGCTGTTGGTGCAGGTTGGTACAACACGACCTTTGATTTCGATACCGCTGCGGCAGATGTTGATGAGACCAAACAAGAGTTCGGTTGGCACTTTGGTGCTGGAGTGGAATTGCCCCTGGGTTCGAAAACCAAATTGGCTGGGGATATTCGCTATGTTTTCCTGGATTACGACTTTGATGAAATACCGTTTCGTGACGTGGATAGCAACTTCTTCATGATTAGCGCGGGCATCTTGTTTGGACTGTAAAATCAAACTTGAAACGTAGGACTTATAATAGGTTATAAAACACAGGCTCCGCTGCTTCATCCATCTTTTTTCCGGATGGGCTGAATTGGCACAGATGACAGGTCACCCTTTGCCAGCGGAGCCTGTATTGTTCTCTTTAACAGGGCAATTACGAATTCTCCTTTTGTCAGCCCGGGAACTCATTTATAGTATTTGCCTTTCTCGGTCTTGGGACCCCTCGTTAGGCTCCTACTGATCTCCTTTCTCTATTCAAAAGCAGTCTTGAATAAATTTAAAAATCATTTACTTATTCTTAACATTTTGACTGTATATGTGACTGTATAAACGAGATGCAATTTGAAGGGACAAGCGACTGCTTCCAAAGAATTGCTCGGCACAACAAGTACCTTTGACTCATAAATAACTTAACGATTTATAGCGAGCTTTAGACTTCGGCAAAAACAGTTTCCGCGAGGGCAGTCATTGCAAGCGACGAACGGAAGCGAAGCAATCTCATTACCTGGCACAACAGGAAACCGCAATTCTTTGCAATTCTTCTCGCTTTTTCGCTCTTAAGACCCTGTGGGGAAATAAGTTAAACACATCGTTTTCGTTTCAGATACCAGTCACCCTTGAATAAAATAAAAGATAAACTATTTGAAAAGCCGACAATTTCGTATGAATTTCGTCCACCAACTGATTTGAACCCGATAATGGGAAGGAGACCCATGCCATATTCCCGAAGAATTTACTTTCCCATTTTTCTTACATTGCTCATCCTGGTTAGCGAAACATTGCAAGCTCAGCAGGTGTTGCGTGGTCCATACCTTCAAATTGGAACCCCAAACAGCATCGTGATACGGTGGCGCACAGATGTTTCAACCACAAGCAGAGTCGAATTTGGGCCGGCCCCGGACGAACTGGCTTCGACAGTCCATAATTCAGCGAGCACGACCGAACATGAGGTGAGCTTGACAGGGCTTAATCCTAACACGAAATACTTTTATTCCATTGGCACTCAATTAACGAACTTGGCAGGTGGCGATTCCAATCATTTCTTTGTCACTTCTCCCCCACCTGGTACGGCAAAACCTACTCGCATCTGGATCCTGGGTGACTCCGGAACGAAAACTGGCAACGCGAGACGGGTGCGAGATGCATATTACAATTTTGCGGTTGATACATACACCGACCTATGGCTGATGCTGGGCGACAATGCCTATGAAAGCGGGTCGGACGAAGAATTCCAGGAGGCGGTTTTTGAGAACATGTACGAAGACATGCTCATCAAATCCGTGCTCTGGCCAACCTTAGGGAATCACGATGACGACACGGATTCCTCGCCTGGTCCCTACCCCTACTACGACATTTTCTCTCTACCCACGAATGGGCAAGCCGGCGGACTCGCTTCCGGAACCGAGAAGTACTACTCGTTTGTCCACGGAAACATTCATTTTATCTGCCTCAACTCCACCGAAGACTATTTGCAAGAGGCGGGCAACGCGATGTGGATCTGGTTGGAAGAAGAGCTGGCAACCAATGACAAGGATTGGACCATCGCTTATTGGCATCATCCACCCTACGGTAAGGGGGGGCACAACTCCGACACCGAAGATGACCTGATAGAGATGCGGGAGAGAGCGTTGCCGATTCTGGAATCGGGTGGGGTTGATCTCGTTCTGGCAGGACACAGCCATTCCTACGAACGCTCCTACTTAATCGACGGACATTATGACCTGTCTCCAACCCTGGCCGACAGTATGATCATCGATGACGGCGACGGACGACTCGACGGAGACGGAGTTTACACCAAGCCTTCATCAGGAACCGCGCCTCACGAAGGCGCGGTTTATGTTGTATGCGGGAGTTCGGGCAAAGTGGATAGCGGAACCTTTGACCATCCTGTCATGCCTATCTATAGGGAAGCGCTGGGTTCGGTGGTCCTGGACATCGACGGAAATCAACTTGACGCGAAGTTTATCGCATCCGACGGTGTGGTACAGGATTACTTTACTCTCGTAAAAGGAGACGCTCGGGTCTCAGCCACTGAAATCTCGAAGATTTCCGGTGACGAACAAATCGGTGTCATTGGCGACACGCTGCCTGAGCCACTGGTTGTGGAGGTACGAAACGCACAAAGGCATGCCGGTACAAGATTTTCCGGTAACCTTTTCTACTTTTTTTGGTGATAATCTAATTGAAGAAGACACACTCTCCACGGCTATAAACGGCCAAGCAGGTTTTACGCTTACTCTTGGTCTCAACCCGGGCCGGATCAACGTAACGGCAACGGCTAAAGGTTTGGCCGGCTCACCGATTCACTTTTCTGCAAACGCAGCACTTCGGGCTTCCCCGACCATTGATGTCCAACCATCCTCGCACGATTTTGGAGAAATCGTGATCGGCGACAGCGTCTCCAAGTCTTTTGTAGTATCGAATAGCGGAGCAAAAGATCTGTCGGTAAGCAATATCGTGTTTGCAAGCCTGGATACGCTTGATTTCGACTTAGTCAATTGGGTCGCGCCGTTTACCCTGTTGCACGGCGATTCACAGGAGGTTGTCGTTCAATTCAAGCCCAATTCCGAAGGCTTAAAAGAGACACGGCTGCGCTTTGAAAGCAACGATACCAGTGCCACGACATTGGACGTCACCTTGAATGGAATCGGTGTGATCCCGATCCCGGAAATTGTGGTTTCACCTACGACAAACATAAATCCCACGCCCGAAAATGCAGACGACCCGGCAATCTGGATCCACCCCACGGACCCCGGCAGGAGCGTCATCATCGGCACCGATAAAATTGCTGGAATCTACGTCTGGGATATGAACGGAAATGAATTGCAAAATATCCCACAAGGAACCACCCTCAAAAACGTCGACGTCAGACAAAACGTGTCTCTCAGCGGACAAACCGTGGACATCGTCGCTGCCAACCTCAGGGATGCTGGCAAATTGGCGGTTTTCAAAGTCAATCCCAACTACTCCGGATCCGATGTCCTCATTCAAATCGCCAACGTCAACAGCGCCAACAATGACATCCAAAACGATAGCTACGGATTCTGTCTCTATAAACGACCATCTGATAACACCCTCTTCGTCTTCGAACGACCCAAAACCACCGGCCAACTCAGACAATATCACATCCAAAGCGACAGCGCCGTCACAGAAATCACCGTCACCCCCGTGCGCGATCTCGAATACAACAGCAATACCGTCGAAGGTTTCGTCGCCGACGACGAACTGGGCTTTGTCTACATCACCGAAGAAGAAGTCGGAATCCATAAATACTTCGCCGACCCAAATATGGGAACCCAAGCCCTCACACCCTTCTCAACCACGGACGGCATCGAATCCGGCCGCGAAGGCCTTGCGCTCTATCCCTGCGACAACGGTACCGGCTACCTCGTCCTGTCAAGCCAGGGAAACTCAACCATCAAAATCTACGAACGACAAAACAACAATCGCTTCGTTAAAACCGTCATCCCATTAAATAACCAGGGTGGAATCCGAATCGCAACCGACGGCCTCGATGTAACCCCGTTCGCAGCACCGCCGAACTTCCCAAACGGTTTCCTCGTCGTCCATGACCAGGATGGCAAACGTTTCCTTCTCTACGACTGGGCACAAATCGCCGAAGACGATCTAACCACCTGCGTCGATGGCATAATCCAGCAACCCAACGCCCAAATTGCCGTCCAACCTTCGTCACTCGACTTCGGGGAGGTCTTCATCGATAGCAGCGCAACCAAACATTTTAACGTGATGAACATCGGAGAAGCCGTGCTCTCTGTCACCAGCCTAACCCTGAACGGAGAACATCAAACCGAATTTTCAATCGAAAGCAACTCCGACACCCTCACAATCGCGCCCGGAGACACACACCAAGTCACCGTCGCCTTCCAGCCCCCCTCAGAAGGAGAAAAAAATGCCACAGTTCTCATTGAAAGCAACGACCCGGATACAAGCTCGCTCACAGTGACTTTAACCGGTAGCGGTAAGGCGAATGTGCCGGTTGCGATCGGACCGGATCCGCGTACTCAACTTCCCGAGAGGATCACTTTGAAGCCCAATTATCCGAACCCGTTTAACATCGAGACCACCTTTGAGTATGAGCTACCCGAACGGGCTGAAGTCCGACTTGTTATTTACAATCTACTCGGGCAGGCAACACGAAAGTTGGTTGACGAAACCGAGTCTCCAGGAGTAAAACAGGTGAGATGGAACGGAAAAAACAGCCAGGGACAGGAAGTAGGTTCCGGAATTTATTACGTGGAATTGGTCGTAAACGGAAAGAGTCTTCTTAGAAAGATTACCCTGTTAAAGTGAGACTGACTCTTTAGGCTGGAAAATAGCGTGTTCCAGGATGCAGCAATTTACATGAAAACGGAACGGAATGCTTCATTTTGACATTAAACTTACGTTGCGGAGGAACAATTAATCGTTCAAGAGTTAACGGGGAGCCTACCGCCATACCACTCCAGTAAAAGTCAACTTTTTTGCAGAGATTTAAAGTTGTGCAATTCGTGTCCTCCCGACCGCGTTCATAGTAACGTTAATTCTTATATTCAGCAAATGATCTTGCAGACCGACTTCTGGTAGACCGGTTCTCTCTACTCAAGAGAATTCCGACTGCACCTCCACAAACCCCGGGGTTTTTCATCGCCTCGGGGTTTTCTTATCATTCGCCTGAATAGTTCCTGAATTGCCCCAGCACACGAAAGCCCGGCTATTTTAGAATGGTCATCCGATTTGTGAGAGTGTTCACAATGCGGTCTCCAGACAGCACTGCAAGGCGATAGAAATAAATGCCGCTGGCTGCTGGATTACCGCTGCTGTCCTGACCATTCCACGAAACGGTATACACACCCGCTGACTTGAATCCCGTTTCCAGTTCCGTCACCAGACGCCCCGTGATGTCAAATATTTTCAGCGAAATCTCTGCATCTTTGGGTAACTCGTAGCGAATCGTGGTTTCAGGATTAAACGGATTCGGATAATTCTGATGCAGGACGAATTTGTTCGGGACCGCTTCTTCCGGCTCTTCCACACCTGTGGGCCGTTCTCCCACTGCAAAAGCTACCGGAAAAAGGCCATTTGAAATAATGGTCTGGTCATTTCCGGCCCCCGTGATTCCGTCTTCCAAAAGATCGACGACGCGTATAGATGACTCGCCCGATTCAATCCGATGGTAAAACACCTTAGAATCATCATTTGAAAAGGTCGGGCTACCAAGAGAATTCGCATTCAATACAACGCTCCCTTCTTCAAACGTGTTCAGCTTCACTGCCTTGACCGTGACGTCTCCGTTCTCATCCACAAAGTCAAACGCGATGATGTTATCGCTATTGGAAGCAAATACGGGATTGCCGATATCGATGCCAGGCGGCTGCGGCGGAAAGAGCCTGGTAATCGCCTCTTCAGCCGGACGCAGCAGATTGATGTCCCAGTAGCCAATGGTGTCGCCGCTGGCATTGACCAGCGTGTTAAAGGCATCGTACATCACGACCTCGCTTTTCGAATCCCAGTCGATGCGGTCCGGAAAGAGCACCTCTCCCGTCGTGGTCCCTTCGGCGGTTGTGGGCGTATAAAGTTCGATCTCTTGCACGCCTTCCTCATCAGAAGGTGCTTGCAGATCCAAAATAAAGATGCTGGGAAGCGCAACATTGGCGGTAACCGCCAGAAACCGGCCGTTTGGTGAAATGGCGAGATTTGAAAACACGCCCGACGTACTCAGTTGCTCATCGCTGCTGCCGTCCGAGGCCAACAAATGAACATTATGCGTGTCATCCACATAAAGAATGAACGACCCATCGTCCGTCACCGTCGGTCGACTCGAGACAGGAGATTGGGAAATCTGAATAGGTTCCGCCTGATTCGTCAAAGAAACGCGGAAAAGCAAACCCGACCCGGTATCGATGAACGTCAGAAACTCTTCTCCTTCCACCGGAGGCAAAGTCTCCGGAGGCGGCGTGCCTTCGTCATCAAAAATTTCAACCGTGTCGAATGCGTTTGCAGCGGCTGTTTTGGCGGCTTCTGCTTCGGAAGTGCCGGCGCCAAACACGTCGTCAACCGCCTTGATGATTGCCAAACGACAATCAATAAACTGCGAATTGCGGGTCAAATACTGGGTTAAAGCCTGAAAATAGACCTCTCCGGCCATTTCGATTCCCACCGCGGGATCGTTTGCAAACAGGAAAAACGCTCGATTCGGAATGCCGCTGTTGACATGGACGCCGCCATTGTCTCCATCGGGCGTGTTCGGCAGATCGACAAATTCACTCAGCCTGGTCGGCTGTTTTCCAAAGGCGACGTTGTCGGATGCCGGATCTTCCATGTCCCGCAGCGCATCGCCTGCAATGGCCGGCGTGGTGACATCCTCGCCGATGAGCCAATCGCCGTTCTCCCCTTCCACCCAAAATTCAAACAGCGCGCCAAAAACATCGGCAAACGATTCGTTAAGGGCGCCCGGTTGATTCTGATAGATCAGATTGGCCGTCCTTTCAATCACACCGTGTGTCATCTCATGCGCGGTCACATCGAGGGAACCGGCAAGATCACTGAAGGTGGTGCCATCGCCGTTGCCAAAAACCATCAGTTGGCCGTTCCAAAATGCGTTGTTAAAGTTCTCGTTAAAATTTACCACCAGAAACATGGTGGAGCCATTTCCATCGATGGCATTGCGATCGAATTTCTCCAGATAAAAATCGAACACCAGCGCTCCGTTTGCGGCGGCAGACACCGAGGATTTGTCGCTCCAATCGTTGACGTCGTCTGATGTGACAAAGAACAGGGTGCTGTCGGCGTTGCGGGCATCCAGAGTGTAGATCACACCGCGACCATCCTGTGGAAACATCGAAGCCGCTTCATCGAACATCGGTTTCGATGCATCTATCATGAAAAATGTGCCCCCGATTTCAAAGGCGTTGATGCTTCTCGTCTCATCAAACAAATCCACGCCGCTGCCTGTGACCGGCCCATCCGACAAAACGTGGTTATAGCGTCTCAGTATCTCGCCTGACTCGCCATCAATAAAATAAACCCAGTTATCAGCAAGGCCTTTCTCAATTCGAACGAGCCATGCCAGATGCGGCCTCTCATGCTCGTCGACAAAGATGAGCTGACGTGCTCTGATCTCATCTGCCGGTTGAGAGAATGCTTGCAGAGCGACGGCTTTTGCGTTGCGTTCGCTGACCGAGAAACGACTC
>JAABYK010000111.1:32459-39638 GCA_011775825.1 Candidatus Zhuqueibacterota bacterium
CGCGCCCCCAAACCTCCAGGTCGCGGTAGGACTGCTGATAACGGAGATGGATCAACCCGTGGCGATCTCGCTGAATGTCGAGCAACTTAAACTCTCTTTCCGGATCCTCAATTTGGAATAACTCACGGTTCTCCTGCAAAAATGCCAGCGCCTGACGCTGCAAGTTTGCATCCGTTAGCTCGCCCGGCTTAAAGAGGGTCTTTTCCTGCAACCGACTCCCCCGAATGAATATCGGACGCGTGTGAGCTTCATTCCAATGGACTTCAAGACTGCCCTGGCTGATTCGTGCCAATCGGATCAGACTTTCCGACTGTCTCACACGGACTTCACCGTGAGCATGTCTCAAAGCTTGTACTTTGGTTGCCATCCGACGCGACAGTTGTTTGACTTCCGCTTCGAACGCCCGCTTCTCAGATGCAGCCCCAGATACCCCTAAATACCGGTGCACCTTACCGTAAAACGGATGCTCTTTTGAGAAACGAGCGGACTTATAGGGCGTGTTTGACCAAACCAGCCCCCAACTCACTAAGAGAGTGATAACGAACAACAATCTGTAGAAATATGACCTCATGGCTCCTCCTATGTGTAATTGGCAGGAAACGCAAACGGGCATCGATCTCCATCTGCGAAAATTTGGTGTGTTAATTTTCTCGGGCTTTCTCCTCCGCTTGTTCACAGAATTGCTTCACTTGCACATACCATTTGCTCAAATCTTCCGGAATTCTATTCAACTCGTCCATCGGCCACGACCAAGTAAATGTGGTATCGGGCAAAATGTACCTGACGGTCGTCGTCATATTGCCGGTTTTGTGCGTCTTTTCTTTGAGCATGCCAGACTCCTCAAGCTGTTTTTGCAGCTCAGCGACTTGACCCGGAGCTTGTTTTACGGACCAGAGCACGCTGTCCTGTTGGGATGGCCATTTCTGCCAATGCTCGACCGTGCCGTCGGCGTAAAGCGTATAGCCTTCAAACAAGCCGGAGACGCCCCCACCGCTGGCGATGCGAATTTTAAACGTGTCCTCCTTCTGCCCCGCGGAGCTGTCTGCTTCACTTTGTGACGCCTCAGAAACCGACGTCTTACGAACGGATTCGGACTTGCATCCAAAACCGGAAAGCAGTATTAAAAGAGTAAAGACCCCGCAAACATGTATCTGCGCTCTATCCATAAGCTGAAAATAGGGAACTGTCCCTAAGTTTCTTTTGTGGTATGAATCGTTGATAAGAAGCAAATGATTTTCGAGCAAAGAGGATATACACTGGAATGTAATCTAATTCTCGTTTGAATGCAACAATATTTGTGATACTCATGCAAAATTTGGGTTGACGTTTGTACTGAAGGAGAAAATCCTTTCCAATCTGATTTCAAACACACTCAAGTTTACGCCGCAAGAAGGACATGTGAGAGTGGCAGTTGCAGTGGCAAGTGACACCACCGCACCTGCCGCTGCTCCTGCTACTGCCACTGCCGCTGGAACAGATTGCGTCGAGATTACCGTTACCGACAGCGGCGTTGGCATTCCTGCAGAGCATCTCGACAAGATCTTCGACCGCTTCTATCAGGTGGATGATTCGGGCAGCCGCGATCAGGAGGGCACGGGCATCGGGTTGGCGCTGGCAAAGGAGTTGGTGGAGCTGCACCGCGGAGAGATTTGGGTGGAAAGCGAACCGGGCACGGGTTCATCCTTCTTCCTGCGTTTGTCTCTGGGCAAAGCGCATCTCAAGCCGCATGAAATCGTGGAGGAGGAGCCCACCACCGATGAGGTCGATCAAGTGGTGTCAGAAGATGAGCTCGAGGAACCGGACGCTGGTGAGTCCATAAAAACAGTTGAAACCACGGACAAGGATGCGCCGCTGGTGCTGATTGTGGAGGACAACGCAATGTGCGCAAGTACATGCGCAGCTATTTGCAGGAGCACTACCAGATCATCGAGGCGGTAGGTGGCGTCGAGGGAGTTGAACGAGCGGTGGCAGAAGTCCCGGATTTGATCGTCAGCGATGTCATGATGCCGAAGCTGGACGGATTTGCCATGTGCGAGAAACTAAAAAGCGACCAGCGTACCAGTCACATTCCGGTGATTCTACTCCCTGATGTGGTTGGAAGAATGCCGGGTAGACGGCCTGCGATGGGATGCCACCGCTTACATCCGCAACGTCTACGGCAACAATAACGACCCTGCCCATGACATTCCCGAAGGCTGGAAACTGATGCGCTGGATCAACGGCGAGATCAAAGCTCGACAGCCCTGGAAGATCAGCATCGCCGAAGATCTGCGCAACAACGAATGGCTGACGAAAGAACTCGGCACCGGTGGTGCCGGCTGTGACGCCCAGTGGGATGGAGGATTCGTACATCCGATTCGCGATGCCATCATTCCACCTGATGACAGCGCCCGCAACCTGGATTCGGTACGAGATGCCATCTACCATCGTTACAATGCCGATGCTTTTGAACGGGTCATCTATACCGAATCCCACGACGAGGTGGCCAACGGTAAGGCGCGGCGCTAGTTTTCACCGCACCGGGCATTCCCATGATCTTTCAAGGTCAAGAATTTCTAGAAGACGAGTGGTTCCACGACCAGGACCCCATCGATTCGGCGAAGAAGGAAACCTATGGCGGCATTCTAAACATGTACGGTGACTTAATTCGTTTACGACGCAATTGGTACAACAACACGCGTGGACTTCGCGGCCAGTACGTTAATGTCCACCACATCAAAGTCATTCCCTTTCACCGCTGGCAAAACGGCGGCCCGGACGACGATGTCATCGTGGTGGCCAATTTCGCCAATCGAAGTTATGACAGTTACCATATTGGGTTTCCACGAGGAGGTCTCTGGAAGGACCGCGTTAATAGCGACTGGCAGGGCTATAGCCCGGATTTTGGAAATCATTTGAACTATGATACAGTCTCCTATGTTGGCGGTAAGGATGGCATGGGATTTAGCGGCAATGTGGGAATCGGACCTTACAGCGTTATTATTTTATCACAAGATGCTTGAAGGCTTTTATGAAGGAGATACAAATCGGCGGACGTTTTGGTGATAAAGGGCTTAGTTTTTTTGGCATCGAAGAAGTGAACGATCTGTTACAGCAAGGTTTCGTCGTCAAAGAACTCAAAGGCGGAGGCGCCCTTTTTCATCAAGCCAAAACCGACGAAAGTGGCAAGACGAGAATGGCTCTTGTAGGCTTTACAATTCAGGTCTATTTTATTGAACCCAATAAGTCTTGAGTATCGAGCTTCGATGCCCAAGTTAAGTTGGTCTCCACAAAATAAACGAAAATCGGCAAGGCTGTTGGCCTCACTGCGCATCCGCGGAAAATCACCGACTAAACCCAGATTCGGAAAGCTTGAACGGTTATGAGAGCAACCTCAGGTTTTGTTTGCCTAATTCTCTTTAGTTTAGGTTAAAAAGGACTAAAAAGAAATAAGGAGATAGGGGTATAGGAATGCCGTCATTTCGAACCCCACACCCTGACCCGGACAAGCCGGAAATTCCATTTATCAAATAACACATCCCAATTAATCTTCAAATTGCAAATCGCAACATCCAAAACAGCCTAACCACAGAATCGAACCATCGAACCCATACAAAAGGTTCGTCGGGAAATCCACTTCTGTAATCAAATATTTCGAAAATTGGACATTGGAATTTATTTGCCATTTGGTTTTTTGTTATTTGTGATTTCAACTTTTGCCAAGAAATGGCAAAAAATAACTTGGTCAGGTCCTTATGCCTAATACCCTATTCCCTGCATGCCGTGAGGTCGAAAAGCAAAAAACCCGTCACAAGCCAGAACTAAAACTCCAAAAATTCTCGCCAAATGCGATTTTATGTTGACGTTTATATCCACAATTCGTATCTTCTGGTGCCTCGGTTGTCTGGGGAGGTTAGCCATGATACGTAAATATATTCTTTCCTCAGGTAACTGAGGTTTTTATTTAAGATTGACGGCACTCCAATGATCTACGCTATCCAAACTCACACTTGACAGCCTTACAACTCGATAACCAAGAAAATCAATCACTCCAAAACGCCAGGTTTTACCAATGTCAAAATATGAGACGATTATCGTGGGCGGTGGGCCTGCCGGACTTTCAGGCGCCATCCATTTGGCCTGGCACGACCGCAAGGTGCTGGTCATCGACCGCAAAACCGGGCCGCTTTTCTTTACCCTAGAAAAGCTTTACAATGTTCCGGGCATGCCCGCCACGCGAGGTGTGGAATTACAAAAAAAGCTGAAAGAACAGGCAGAAAATCTGGGGGCAGCCGTCATCCGAGGCAACGTGGTTTCTGCGCACGGACAGGAGGGCGAGTTCCTGCTTCAAGGTGAAAAAGGCGAGGAATGGCTCGGACAAACCATTCTACTGGCCACAGGCATTGCTCGATATCACCCCACCGTGGATGGCGACTACCGACCCTGTTTCGCTTATGCGGGCAAGGGCAACATGTTTTATTGTCCGGACTGTGAAGCTCCGGAGATCCGAGATAAGGATACCATCGTCATCGGCTCCGGATCGGCGGACGGGGCAGCCGGTATGGCCATCGGTCTCAGTCGATATACCAACAAAATGAGAGTCCTCTTGACCGAATCTCGTGACCTGTCCCAAAAAAGAGCTGAGCAGTTGCAGTCCAGAGGAATTCAGGTCGTCGAGGGGAAGATCCAAAATCTCATCGGTAAAAAAGGCATTCTATCTGGTCTGGAGCTCGAAGATGGCACCCAACTCACAGCGGATGCCTTTTTTGTTTCGAGTCCGGTAAGGGGACGCACCGATTTGGCTCAGCAGCTTGGCGTAGAAATGGCGAAAACCGGCAATCATGCTCAGCCGAAGTCTCAACGAGGCGACACCAACGTGCCCGGCGTTTGGATTGCCGGCGATCTCCGACCAATGACCCAGCAAGTTTCGGTCGCCATGGGCACCGGCAACATCGCTGCGATCATGATCGATCAAACGCTCAGGAAACAGGAAGTGCTTTCCAGCAGATAATTAACATCCGCCAAAAGTCAAGAGTCTTTGAGCTGTTCAGCTAAAACCTCAACAGGATGCCTAACTTTCCTACCGGTACCATGTTCAATCTGCTGGCGACACGACACACCCGGGGCCACGATTTGCCACGCATCATCTTTCGACTCGACCGACTCAAACAGTCGGCGGCGACCCATGGCCAGAGAAATTTCATAGTGCTCCTTTTCAAATCCGAAAGCACCGGCCATGCCGCAGCATCCTGAATCCACGACTTCAACTTCTGCATTCGGAATCAGGCTCAGCGCGTTTAAGGTCGGCTTCAACCCCACCAGCGCCTTCATGTGGCAATGCCCGTGCAGCAGATATTTTTTCTCAGCCGGCTTCAGCGAAAAATCGTGACCACTCCTTTGCAGAAACTCTTCTATCAGGAAGGAATTCTCTGCAATGGCTTTTGTGCGGGAATCGTTTAGCATTTCGGGATATTCGTCCCGGAAGGTCAGGATGCAACTAGGTTCGCAACCAACGATGGGTGCGCCCTGTTCGACCAAGGGGTAGAGATGCTCCACATTGTGTCGGGCGCATTCCCGCGCTTCCTCCAACATGCCTTTGGAGAGAAACGGCCGCCCGCAGCATTTCTTCCCGGGAAGAATGACTTCATACCCCAACGCCTCTAACAACTTCACGGTAGCGATGCCGACGTCCGGATAGTTGTACGTCATAAAGGTATCATTGAACAGCACGACTTTTTTGCGATTTTCAGATGTGGTATTTTGAGCCGAATGCTGCTTAAACCAGGAAGGGAATGTTTGCCCGGCAAACGGCGGCAGGTGACGGTGCCGTTCGATGCCCAAAGCCGAATGCAGAATCCAGCGCACCGGCGGAGAACCAAGCAGCCAATTTGAAACCGGTGCAAACGCACATCCGAATCGATTTAGCGTCGCAATATACCCAAAAAGCCGGTCGCGAGTTGGCAAGCCGTTGGACTTATGGTAATGGTACAAAAACTCGTACTTGAGTTTCGCCATGTCCACATTGGTGGGACACTCGCCTTTGCATCCTTTGCAGGCGATGCACAAATCCAACACGTCATGCATGCGCCGACTTGTGAAAGCGTCTTGTTCCAGCCGCCCGGTGAGCACTGCGCGAAGGGCATTTGCTCGTCCGCGCGTGGAATGTTCTTCTTCCAGGGTGACCATATACGACGGACACATGGTCCCGCTCTGTGTTTTTCGGCACACCCCGTTGCCGTTACAGATTTCGATGGCATTGTTAAACCCACCCTCTTTGCTGAAATCCAGGAACGTTTCGATGGATTCTCGTTCGTCAGAAGTGGCACGCATGTTTTCCGTCAGCGATTGTGCATCGACAATTTTGCCCGGATTGAGAATGTTCTTTGGATCGAACGCCTGTTTGATCTCTTTGAACGCTTGATACAATTTCGGTCCAAACATCTTCTCGTTGAAGCCACTTCGGGCAAGGCCGTCTCCGTGTTCGGCGCTCATGGCCCCACCGTATTCCAGCACCAAATCGCTGACGCGGTCGGCAATGGTTTGCATCTTTTGCACGTCCGGTTTGGATCGCAAATTCAAAAGCGGCCGGATGTGCAAACAGCCGACGCTGGCATGAGCGTAATAACACGCGCTGGTCTCATGCTCGCGAATAATGTCATCGAAACGGTGGATGTAATCGGCAAGCTTTTCAGACGGCACGGCAGTGTCTTCCACGAATCCGATGGGCCGGGTATGCTCTTTGGTGCCCATGAGCAGACCGAGTCCAGCTTTTCGAATTGTCCAGACATTCTCTTGCGCTTCGTCTTCTATGGCTCGGACATGAGCGTAACCAATCTTATGTTTTTTCAGATAATCGCTGAGTTTATTCAGACGATCGACTAATTCGTTCCGGTCTTCTCCCTGAAATTCAACTAAAAGCAGCGCGGCGGGATCGCCCTCCACAAAGGTCATTCTGCGAGCATACTCCATGGTGTCTTTAGTTAGCCGGAGAATGAAATTATCCAAAAGTTCAACGGCAGAGGGCTGAAATTCAAGAATGGGCGTGACCGCATCCAAAGCTGCAAACAATCCCGCAAAATGGACGACCAGCAGGACACGATTCCTGGGTTGGGGCACGAGATTAACCTTGGCTTCGGTGACCACGGCCAGGGTGCCTTCCGAACCGACGATCATCTTTGCCAGGTTAAAGGGCTGGTTATT
>JAABYK010000621.1:0-4892 GCA_011775825.1 Candidatus Zhuqueibacterota bacterium
TTGTTTGTACGTCTGTGGACTTTGAGGAAGCGCGTAAAACTTCCCCTTGTGTATCCGGCTTGGAACCAAATAGTCCCGTGCGCCTTCAGGTGTACTGCGCATAAGGGTTGGCGTTTCAATCTCTATGAACCCATTTTCACTAAAGAAGTTGCGCACTGTCTGATAAGTCTTATGTCGTATCAGCAGGTTCTTCTTCATCCGTTCTTTTCTAAGGTCGAGATAACGGTATTTTAACCTCAACTCTTCTGTTATCTCCACATTCTCATCTATGCGAATTGGTACTGTTTGCGACCGGTTCAAAATCTTGATTGCGTGAATCGCCACTTCGATTTCCCCGGTTGTCAGATTCGGATTCGCCATACCTTCCGGCCGTAACTGCACCCTTCCCTGCACGGCGATTACATATTCTCCACGAAGTTCCTTGGCTTTTTCGTAAACCTCTCGCCGATCTGTGGGAGCAAACACAATCTGAGTAAGTCCGTAACGGTCTCTCAAATCGATGAATATGAGCCCACCATGGTCGCGTCTGCGATGAACCCAGCCCATTAAAGTGACTTCTTTGCCCTGATTTCTTCCTGTCAATTCGCCGCAAGTATGGGTACGGCGCCAACCCGCCAGTCTTTCCAAAATAACTGCTCCTCCTTAAATCTATTTTCGCTTTGTAGATTTAAACGAACGTTTTCTCAGACACTAATTTAAAAAATATAAAAAAAACCGCCATAACTTTTTTAAAAATTGGCGGCCAATTAGGCACGTTCAATGAGAAGTTTTATACTACTTTCGGAAGGGAAGGTTTCTATACGGCATTAGTAGCCAAAAGCATAAACGTAGCGAATTGTGGTGTCTCCATATGAAGGTTTAATGGCCCCAAAATCATTCCAGCGTCTGAGACGGCTGACCATACACTGTTCAACTCTGCGATTATTTAGAGTCGAGGATACAATCTCCACATTTTTTACCGTTCCGGCCGGTGTAATAGTAAAACGAATGACGATTTTACCTTTTAAATTCGGATACCGTTCCAGCTCTCTTTCATAGCAATACTGAATGGCTTTGTTGTGTTTCATCACGACTGCCTGGACGTCTTCCTGATCCCTTCCTACAATTCCTTTTTGGCCTGAATTCTCGATCAGGGGTGACTCGCTCACAGCAACCAAATCTCCTGTTCTGGTAAATACATCTGACTTTGCTTCGCCTAACCCCGAAACTAAACTGTCAATGTCGCCCACTCCCTGACTTCTGCCGCCGCGAACACCCGTCCTTCCCTTTCCACTTCCTTCACCGCCGCCACCCGGCTTGCCTTCCGTTTTCATGCCAGACAGACCTGCCAAAGCCTGATCCAGGTCTGACTGAGACCGATCAGAGATTCCGAGTATATCTTCGACTTCCTCGCCACCGGCTGAGCTACTTGAACTGGTCAAAAGACTCAAAATTCCCTTTGAACCAACTTCTGCTTCGATGTCAGCTTTGACTCTTCCTCTTCGGCCAGCCCGACCTTTCGAACCGCCCACAACTTTTCCACCCTCTGGCTTTGCGCTCTTCTTGGGGGCTTTACGGCTTGGCTTGGCCGCTCCACCAGCCTTTTTCGCACCGATGTCTACGTCACTCTCCTTTTTTGCCTCTGGAGCCTGAGCGAACTCAAACTTGACCAATCTTTCTTCCTGCAACCGCATTTCTTGTTCCTTGATTGTCTTTGCCAAGCGTCTTTGAATCTTCGAAATACTGTGCACGGCATAGTCTCCAGGAAGCGGATTGAGAAGGAAGTAAATAACGACCGAAATGTGAATCGCAATAGACGTCAGTAAGACTGTAACATATCGTTTGTCTATAAACTGAGAAAAATCTTTACGAAATTCTTTAGGAAATTCCAAAATTCTTGATTCAAAAGAATCTGACTCATGCATAACGGATTAACTCCTCCCAAACGCCCTTTAACTTGCTTCTTTCCGATAGACCACCAATCGCATGTTTGGATACTCTGAAGCACCACAGGTAGCCATCACTTTGACCAATTCTTTATAGTGGATGCTTTTATCTCCCTGAATGGTGACCTTGCCTGAAAATGGCACCCCGAATTCCTCTTCCATATTCTTGGCTTCCTTTGCATGATAGAGAAGCTCTTCTCTAAGCGGCTTAATAATAAATTCCTCCTGCTTTTTCACTTCACTCAAGTTGACAATTCGTTTGTCATTAACCATGATCACTTCTTTGGACACCACAATATCTAGCGCGGTTTCGGGTTGAGTGTGAATCTTCGATTTCGGCAAGGTTAGATATTCTGACGGCTGGATCAACTGTCCTTCTGCCGCATAAGTTTTCAGAAGAAACACGAGAATAATGGTAAACATGTCCATCATGGAAGTAAGATTGAGCCTCGCCGTCCGAACTCCCGTATTGTGCTTTTTTATTCGAGATGGTATAAAAGCCATGACTGCCTTCCAAATTTAATGAGTAAGTTAGAGAACCAAAGCACTCACAGATACTTTTGGAAACAGGCTCACTCTCTGGCCCTCCAAAGTTATCGAGCGGGTTGCGTCCATAGTGCTGACAAGGGTTTGATAGTCGATTTGCGGTTCCGCCTGAATTATGATCGACTCCGAATCTTTGAATCGATCTATAGCCTTTTGCTTGATCTCATATAGGCGCCTTGAAAGTGTCTCATAATCATACTCTCCGTCCCTTTTAGGCAAGGAGGGACCCTGCTCGCTTTTCATAATAGCCGCTGAACTCGATAAATAGAAGCCCTTGTCTGTAATCGTAACGGCCAGATCCAATTTCAATTCTCTTTCTTTCGGCCTTTCAGTATTCAGGCTGCTCGCACCTTTTGCCGGAGGCAAATTCAACTCAATCACGCTGATCTTGATCAATTGTGCCGAAGACAAGAGCAGTGGAATGAGCACCACCATCAAATTCATGATGGGCGTCATATTTGGCTCCAGATTATCTATGGTGACACGCGAACGTCGATATGAAGGTCTGTAGGCCATGATCTACCGATCCCCTGTGATTAAGTTAATCAATTTCACTGTGTGTTCGTCAATTTCATCGATGATTTGCACCGTCTTATTATGCAAAAATGTATAAATCAAAATTGAAGGAACCGCAATTGCCAAGCCCGTGAGTGTGGTATTCATAGCAGTTGAAATACCGGCTGCTAAGAAAGCCGACTTTTGAGCAGCGTCGTATCCGGCTTCGGAGACCGCATTGAACGCAAGGATCAAGCCGTAAATAGTACCCATCAAGCCAATCAACGTGGACACATTGCCAATCATTGCCAGGAAGCCAGTTCTTTCCTGCAATTTTGGAATCACTTCCAACGTGCCTTCGTCTACAGAATTTTGAATTGCACGGAAATCAATCGTCTCGCTTTCCGCCACTTTTCTGAGACCGGCGCTCACGACCCGCGGTAAAGCCTTATCTTTGGCGGCTTCACACAGTTCCAACGCTTGATTATATTTACCGGCTTTCACCAGTTTTCGAATCTCGGCCATAAATTTGTTCGAATTGATGTTCGATTTTACCCATATGTAGTAACCGCGCTCAACTGCGATTGCTACCATAAAGGCTGCCGTAAACAAAAGTGCCCACATAAAAACCCACCCTGAAGCCCCCGGGCGAAAGTGTTCAAATATTTCGGCCATGATCTTAATCCTCCTTTGACTTAAATTGAACAAATGAACTGCATTAGATTCTATTTAGAGCGTTTTTCTCTGTCGAGAATTTCCTTAAGCTTTTCGAGCTTCTTCGCTAACTCAAACTCCGCATCCATAAACAACAATCTGTCCGGCCCCTCCTTCAATTCATGTTTGAAAGACCGGTCGATGAATTCGACGTCACCATAATCTGTCTCCACACGCGCTGGTAATATAGCCACATTTGGTTTTTCAATGACTGCCTCGATGAAGATTTCATCAAGAACGATTTCCTCAGTGACGTCGATATTGGTGGTGTCTGAACTCACAAGTGTTGTGTCAGCCTTTGCGAGGGCTTCCTGAGATACTACCAAGAGAATGGATGCGCATACGAGTGCAAGTAGGTCGCGTACTACAGCCATTTTTGCACATCTCCTCTATTTAAATTTGACGATTTCCTCAGGTTAATCATTCTGTCCAATTTCTTTACTCAATGGGTTAAGTTTGATTCTTAAATACACTAATTATTGCCTTGCTCATCAGCAATATGCTCTGAGTTGGTGTTCTGTAGTTTCGGCTCAGCATTCTTACCTACTTGAGACCAGTTTGGCAAATTCTTAAGCTGAAAAACAGCTGCTAACCTGCCACCGGACTGATCCGAGTCAAACACTTCGATAGCGATGGCGTTCTTACCGCTTCTCAAGTAGTCCGAAACGTCATGCACGAACGTATCCGTTTGTTGATTCGGATCAAATTTATGTTTGGCGATGTATTCTCCATTGAAAAACAAGTCGTAAGAGTCGTCCACAAACAAGCGCACGATGCCGGAAACAGGGAGCCCTTCGACGTTGAATGTTTTTCTGAAGAAGACTCTGTCCGGCCGAACCGGGTTCTCATTGGTCACAGGTACGTTCTTGTGTGATTGCACAGAATCTGCACCGACATGGTTGTCATCGTGTTCGAACCAGATTGCCCTTGCCACATGGGGACCAAACTGTGTAGTTGTCCCTTCCTCGACTGCCGGCGTCCACAAGGTGTCGGCAAAGTTAATTTCAATCCATCTGTTTGCATGACGAATCGACGTCAGCCACCGGGAGGAGGTCGAAATTATATCCGATGACATCCGTAATCCCAATTCATTTGCGTATTCTTCGGGCCGTAAGCGAATCAGCGCCAAAGTTGTTTTCCGGCTCCAATTGTTCGCAATACCTAATTCCTGACTGGCTTGATATCCAAATTTCAACAATTCCTCGGATATGC
>JAABYK010000621.1:4979-20272 GCA_011775825.1 Candidatus Zhuqueibacterota bacterium
CACGGACGAAGAATTCGTAATTATATTTCAACAAGTTCTCCGCCGTTTCCTCAGCTTCCTGATTTTGAATCTCAGCGGAGCGGAAGCTCTCAATATTGTCCCTATATACTTTGGCAGCAGCCAGGGCAAATGACTTGCTTAAATCGAGTAAATTTGCCATCTGGTCGGACAAATCGAATGCCGTTTCATCCTGGTTGTTGATTAATCTTTGGTAGGGCTTAACGGTTGCCTCATACGCTTGCAGCGCTTCCAAACCCAATGTTCTAAATTCATTTGGGATAATATTGCTCACCTTAACAATTTGTTTCTTTGACAACTCAATCCAATGATTGTCATGTTGCAAGTCCCGTCCTTCCGTTAGATTTCGCATGTGAGCATTGATCGCTTCTTCCAGAATCGGTTTGATCGCCTTGACCAACAATTGATTGCGATAGACCAATTCCTCAAGCTTTTGAATTCCGGCAGGTGGATCCGATGCAAGGAGCCGCTTGGCTGAAGCCAGTTTTGTTTCTGCAATTTTGTACACGTTCTCCGATATTTTGCTTTTACAGTTGTCGATCCACCTATCAGCTAAAGCCAGCGTGGTATCTCTTACCGCCAACTTGCTTTCTTGAACTTCAAGAGTATCTGATTCCAGCGATTTCTTGTAAGTGTCGGCAAACCGAACCAAAGCTTTTGCGCCGCTTTTGTACGATTCGACAGCACGCTCATAAAGCTCGGCGGCTGCGTTCTTAATCTTCTTCTCCTTCAGGATTCTCTGATTTTCATCCATTTGAGGAATTTCTTGCTCCGCCCATGTATCTGCAAATTCTTCATAGGCGTGACCAATGCGATAGGTCGCCTGATATAACCGAAAAGTGCCATAGCTGGCGGTCTTGGTATAATTATCAACCAACTCTAATAAAAGTGATTTCTTCCGCTTTTTGTTTGCGGCGATATTTTGGGGCGGAAGCTTAAACTTTATTCTTCTAAACTCATCGAATTCAATTTCCGCCAACTGGAATAGCGCCTCAGCCGCATAAAAGTCATTGCTTTCCTTATCCTTAGCCTTTAGCTTTTCGTTGCGCGTTACGGCTTTGTCAAATTCTTGCTTTGCCTGTTCAAAACGATTATTTTCCTTAAAATACATGCCACGATGGTAGAACCCCTCGACGACGCGTGGCGAATTCGGAAATCTTTTGGCAAAATCGGCATAAACGTCATTGGCGCTGCGGATGTCATTCAACTTTAAATAATATTGGGCATTGTTGAAAAGCAATTCATCGGCGTCCTCTGAGTTTGGAAATCGGTCCACAAATTTGTTGTTAACCCGGATGGTACGGGACCACTTCTCCGCTTCGATAAAAGAAACGCTTGCATTGTATAAGGCGGTTTCCGCTTCCTTTTCATCTTTTTGTGCGTCTGCCAACTTCTCGTAAGTTAAACCCGCGTTGTAATGGTCGCCCAGCTCGCGGTAGTCAAAGGCCAAATTGTTAAGCGCTTTCTCATAGAGTTCAGATGAACGGTAGTTGTTTATCAGTTGAGTGTAACTGTCAACGGCTCTACCGTATTCTTTCGCCTCCTCATACTCAAGCGCTGCATTGTACAACGCCAAATCAGCAAAGTCGGAACTCGGGACCTCTGCAACGATGCGTTGATATTCTTCGGCAGCGCGCATGTGATCTAAAGAATCTGCAAATGTCTTCGCCTGCAGAAATATTGCCTCTGATAGACGTTTGTTCGCATTGTTGGCATACTGCGACCCCGTGTCCCGCAATTTCCTGGCCATTATTTCCGTGCTTTCATAATCGCCTTTGCCGAAGTAACTCTCCATGGCAATGTATCGCGAGTAATCTGCCTCAGGACTCTCCGGAAAATGTTTTGTGAGGGTCTTGAAATATTTTAAAGATTCCTTAAACCGGTAACGTTGGTAATACAATGCCCCTGCTTTGGACAGTATTTTGGCGGTTCCAGGTTCATGCGGAAACAGCTTTATATAATTATCCAGAGCATACGCAAGCTGTTTCTCATCAGGTGTAAGCTTTTGCTTTTTCAGATTCGGCGCTTCTTTCAAACTGTCCGCCGATCCCATGCTTTCGCGCATTTCACCAAGTGTACGCGGGGTGGTTTTTCCGCCCGAACTCAGACTGTCTGACTGTACTGACTCGTCAGCGATTGCGATTGCGTTCTCTGCCGCCAACTTCTGAAATCGCGAATCCCAGTAAAGATTGCTAATCTTAATATATTCGTCGAAAGCCTGATCGCGCATGTTAAGTTTCGTATCGAGAGTCAACGCCATGTTCCAGTGAATGGCGGCTGCGTTGCTGTCCTCCGGAAAAGTAGTTAAGTATTCGCGACTGTCATTTACGGCCTGAAAGTATAAATTTCGATCTTTGGTCGCCTCGGCATGCTCCAGCAGTAGATTGATATTGTCCCGCATGGCTCGTTCCGCCAACCTATTCGCTTCTTTCCTGGCAACAGGGTCATCGATGCTCTTCCACCAATCACTGTCTGACTTATACTTTTGGAACAGTTCAGCCCTTCTGAGATAGGCCATGCGCTCATCTTCCAGCTGTCGATATCCTTCGGCTATTCTTGCCTGAATTCTTGGCGCTTCGGGCGAGTCCGGGTACATGGCTAACAAGGTTTGAAACGTCTCGATCGCATTTTCATATTCTTCTTTCACGTCCATGTATGCGTCACCTATCTTCTTCAAGACCTGAAAACCGTAATCGCGGCCTCCGATGTTCTTAAAATACTCAGCAGCACGTTCTGCCCCTCCAAAGTCCAAAAAACTAATCCCGATGTATTCGATCGCTTCATCCTGAACGGCAGGAAAGTGATACTTATCCTCTGGATCCAATTTTTGGGCGTGAGCGATATCATCTGCCAGAATCGTGAAATAGGAGATAGCCGACGGGTAATCATTAATTTTATAATGTGCCCAACCTAAACGATACAGCGCAGCATCGTATTTGGGACTCTCCTTGTATTGCAAGACTTTCTTGTACAAACCAATTGCTTTTTCGACATTGTCAACCGGAGGATTGAAATAATATTCAGCCATGCGCATATAGGCAATGGGTACATATTCGCTGCTCGGATAGGAAGCAATGAGTTCGTCAAACGTTTTAAAAGCCTCTTCAAGTTTACCAAGGTCTTCGAGTAAGAATCCCTTGTTGTAAATGGCATCGTCTCGCAACGCACTATCGGGAAATTTCTCGATCAGTTGGTCGTAAAGAGATAAAGAGCGACTGTAGTCTCTTGAGGGTTCCTCCGGCAGTTTTTGGATCTTGCCCTCGTCGTAGAGGCTAAGCTGTTCACTATATTCGTCATTTGCGTTGTTGTACTCTTGAACGGCCTCCTGATAATACAAGTGTGCCAATCGAACCATAATCTTATCTAAAATAGGGCTGTTAGGATGGCCCTTGATAAAGGCCTCCATGTCCTGAATGCCACGCTGACGCAGACGCTCCGTGTCACTTAGCAGTTTCTCGGTCTGCTGGTCGTAATATTTTTTAAATTCAACCAGCTCATCGAGAGAATAATTCTTCCAAATCGAATCGGCCACGGAGGTGGTTTCTTGCGTGGTTGATGCCCTCTCGTCTATGGAAGTGCTCTGTGCAAAAGCCCTGCTTATGAAAAAGAGCAAGACGACAAATGAATATTTTGCGGCCCTGACAAACATCTCTAATCAATGCTCACTCATTTTTGTCATTTTGCTTTTTCGGATTGGAGTCATCTGGTTTAGGTTGCCAATTCTCCTCCTTTTCAACTTCACTTTCAGTAGTATCGAAGTACGACTCCTTGAAGTATTCTTCTTTATTTTCCTTTTCAACTTCGACTTGTTCTTCTTTTAATTCTTCCTCGATGAGCTTGACCTGTTTTTCGAAGTCTTGCAATCTCTTTTCAAGTCGTAGTTTTCTTTGCTGCAAAACTGTGGTTATAAAGTCCTGATTTTGTGCGAGCTGCGCGATCTTCTCTTCGTTTTGCCTGATATTTCCAAAAGTGATATCACTCATGCCAAACCCCGAAAAATCAGCCCATTGATCAAAGTCGGTTTTCATTTCATCCACTTGATTCTCTGCCAGCCATGCACGAAAGCTGCTGAAGTTCCCTTTTAGCTGCTCTAAATCGTTTTCCAAAAGCGCCAAATCGGTCTTCGCACTTAGGTTCACTCCTCCTTGCTCACCAATTCGCTTCTTTAAACGACGAACTTCTTGGAGGCTTTTTTCGAGGCTGTGCCGTTCCACACTGGCGTTTTGTGCCAATTCCGATAATATACGCCTTCGGTATTTTGTACTCCCTTCTTTAGTGGCCAAGGGATATTCTTGGAAATAGTTCACATTTTGCAGGTCTTCGTCCGCTTGATATACCTCCAATGTCTTGAACAATCGTTGGCGCTGCCTCCTTGCATCGGCAGCAATTTCTTCGTGACCGCTGCCGAAAGACCGTGAAATAATCCGGTCCAGCTCTGCAATTTGCTGGGCAATCGCTCGACGTTCTCCTTCATATCTCTCGAGCATCACGTCGCCGGTTGAACCGGATTGCTTGAATTGCACAAGCATATTTTGGATCTGACCTCGAATTTCTGAAGTAATGGAATACAAATGCTTGTCGCGCCGGTCCAGGATTTGCTCTTCGAGACGCTCTAAAATTGCAAGCTGCTCTAAGAGTTCTTCCCTTTCAACATTATATTCATCGGACAGCTCCAACACTCGGCGTGCATTGGCCACATACCGGAGATCTCTCAGTGCAGAGTCGTGGTTGTTTAGGATCTTTTTTGCATGCGCCGCCAGGACCAATGCTTCATATGTATAATTTGAGGCCAAGTAATCTCTGAAAAGAAGCTCGACATTCTCTACGGTTTTCTTGTAGTTCCCTTGTTTTAGATTGGCCCAGGCACTGCCCAGTAAGCTGCTATCATATTTTTCAAAGCCCCGTGAAACACTATCGAAATACTCAGCAGCCTTAGCATACTCGCCCAATTCATAGTGAAGGTACCCTAATTTCAACAAAGCGCTGTTGCTGATAAAAGCCGTCTTGGGATTCGTCCAGGGATAGTTTTCCTGTTGAGCTAAATCCTGGAAAACTTCAATTGCTCTGGAGTTTTCCCCCTGATTCACAAGGGCAATCCCGAAGATGTATTTTGCCATGAGGCTATATTTCGAGTCTTCAGAGATTTGGGATAGCACTTGCTCCGCGGCTTCAAATTTCGAATCTTTCAAATAGACATATCCGGCAAGATAATTACATTTATTATGCAAACTTTGCCCAACATTGTGACTAAGGGAATTCAAGTAATCGTAGTACTTGTAGAAATCAGAGTAGTTACCGAACTTTTGGTGAATCAACATCAGGCGGAAGAGGCTGTCTCCCAAGTATTCAGAATCCGGAAACTCTGTGACAACTCTCTCATAATCCTGCACGGCTTCATCAAATCGATTTCGTGCGAAAAAGCTTTCTGCTCGATAAAAGAGAAGCACTTCGAGGCTTTCAAAGTAATCCCCGTAATCCTTAAGAGCCAAATCAAACTGCTGCTCGGCAAGATCGTAGTTCTTATCCACATAGCTTAAGAAAGCGTCCCGCAAATCATTTTCCAGCATGCGTGATCTTTCTGCTGGTGTCGAGGACTCTAAGAGCGACTTCTTCATGATTCGATATTTCGCAAACTGGATTTCGTAATTAGCATATTGCCTGGCCTTCCATTCTTTGAATAAATCTGAAACACTCGGTCCGTCCTCTGGACGGCTTGGCATGTACCCCATCAACGATAGCAATCGATTGTCAAGACTCTCCAAAATAGATCTGCGCAGTTGTTCAACCTCCATGGTCAAGCCGGTGTCCAAATGAATGGCCCGAGTTTGAAGGTCCTGAAGCTCGTTTAAAAGATCAGCTAATATTTTTACTTCGTCCATGTAATTATTTGCCAAACTGTCGGCGTTTTCCGGGCCCGCATTTCCCAGTAGAACATTGATCGAGTCCATCTGAGCCGAGATGACCGATTGCATTTGGTCGTCGCCTCGTTCTGCGGCTCGACGTTCAAGTCTGGACAAACGCTTGTACAGCGACAAAACGGAATCTACTTCTGTATGATATTCACTAAATAGCGACCTCAGCCGCTCCTTTGTGCGTGGACTCTTCTTGTAAAGTTGACGGTCTTCCAGTACCTTCAAGACCTTCTCTCGCAGATTGGCGAGCATTTCCCAATGATATAGATCGCGGGACTGATCGACGACCCTTTCTAATTGATTTATCTCGCTCAATACGTCTACGAGGAGACTGAGCTCTCGTTCGTAGTCAGCAATCAGTCGATCTGCATCTCCATAAATCTTCTGGTAGCCAAGCTCATCATCTAAGATTGCGGATGTACCCCGTCGCCTTAATTCTTCAGTCACGTTTTCGATCAGTTGCAGGAGCAGCTTTTCTTTGACCGCAAGATCATGCAAGAAAGCCTTGCTCTGTTGATTTAAATAGAAAGCCAGGCGCTCCTCAAAACTGATTCGATTCTTTGGATCGTCCTCTGTCAACGTCTGAGAATAAAGGCTGGAAATGTTAAAGAAATGAAATAGGATAAAAGAGGAAATTAACGCGACGTGAGTAAGTCGGCGTTTTTGTAAGCGCACCCTAAGCTGCTTTCTCATGATGTCTATCCACGGTTGTGAAACGAAGGTGTCAGATCAAAATGTCACACGGTGTTATTGCCTGACCGACAACTTGACTGTGCCCGTCATTCCGGCATGGTGTTGAGCCAAATTCCTTGCGTTAGGCAGAAAATTCCCGATTGAAGGATTCGGGAATGACAGTTTCAGGTCATTTTCGGTCAGAGTATTCTATTTATATTTTCATAATTATAGTAATTCGTCTTATCCAGTTATTTCTTGAGAATAAAAACATCATTATGATTCGAAATGTGGAAATCAGTTTTCCGAAGCTACACGAATCCTGTTGATGGCTCTCGCGAGGGCGGCTTTGGCTCTGTCCATGTCCCATGATTTTCTGCCTTCCTCCAGTCTTTTGGCTGCCCGGTCCTTGGCTTTCTTAGCCCGTTCGACATCTATCGATGTGGCAGATTCTGCGGATTCGGCTAATACGGAGACAGAATGAGGAAGTACTTCGGCAAAACCACCGCTGGTGGCAAAGTAGGAAATTTCATTCCCTATTTTGACTCTGATTTCGCCAATTTTGAGTGCAGCCAGAAAGAATGTGTGGCCAGGATGCACACCAAAATATCCCTTCAATCCCGGCAAGCGAACAGAAGAAACCCCGTCGGAGTACACTTTTCTATCGGGTGTGAGGAGCTCGAAATTTATTTTATCAGGAATCATGATTCCTTTGCCATTCTATCCGCATTTTCTATGGCTTCATCGATGGTGCCCACCATGTAAAAAGCCTGTTCCGGTAGATCATCATGTTTTCCTTCCACGATCTCTTTGAAGCCCCGAATTGTCTCTTGCAGTGATACGTATTTGCCCTCTGTTCCAGTGAATTCTTCGGCAACAAAAAACGGCTGCGAAAGAAAACGTTGGATACGGCGGGCCCGATTCACCACAATTTTGTCCTCATCCGAAAGCTCTTCCATTCCCAGAATAGCGATAATATCTTGCAGGTCCTTGTACTTTTGCAAAATCTGTTGGACTTGTCGAGCCACACTGTAATGTTCCTCGCCAACGATCCGCGGATCCAGGATTCGTGATGTGGAATCGAGCGGATCCACGGCCGGGTAAATCCCCAATTCCGCGATCTGCCTCGACAAAACCGTGGTCGCATCTAAGTGTGCGAATGTCGTGGCAGGGGCCGGGTCCGTTAAGTCATCCGCAGGCACATAAATCGCCTGAACCGAGGTGATGGAGCCTTTTTTTGTCGATGTGATTCTCTCCTGCAAGTCGCCCATCTCCGTGGAGAGCGTCGGCTGGTACCCCACTGCAGATGGCATTCGTCCAAGCAATGCGGACACTTCTGAACCGGCTTGTGTAAATCTGAAGATATTGTCGATAAAAAGCAACACGTCTTTTCCTTCAGAGTCTCTAAAATATTCTGCCACAGTAAGCGCAGTGAGTCCGACACGCTGACGGGCTCCGGGAAGCTCATTCATCTGGCCAAAGACCAAACTGGTTTTACTAAGCACACCGGAGTCTTTCATTTCCAACCATAAATCATTGCCTTCCCGAGTGCGTTCCCCGACGCCTCCAAATACGGAATAGCCGCCATGCTCGGTCGCAATGTTACGGATGAGCTCCTGAATCAAAACGGTCTTGCCAACGCCTGCTCCGCCGAATAAGCCAGTTTTTCCACCGCGCGAGTAGGGTTCAAGCAGGTCGATCACCTTGATGCCCGTCTCAAATATCTCAGAACTGGTATCCAAATTCTGAAACTCTGGTGGCTCTCGATGAATTGGATAACGTTCTTTTGCATCGATGGATCCCAATTCATCGATGGGGTCCCCGGTTACGTTCAGAAGTCTCCCCAGGGTTCCGGACCCCACCGGCACCGAAATTGGTTCACCTGTGTTTTTCACGCTCATGCCCCGAACCAAACCGTCCGTTGAATCCATTGCAACACAGCGAGCGGTTTGCTCGCCCAAATGCTGCTGAACCTCCAAAACCAGACGGTTGCCGTCTTCACGGTCAATTTCCAAGGCCGTCATGAGTTCAGGTAAGTCTCCCTCCTCGAACTGAACATCCACTACAGCACCAATGATTTGTGCAATTCGCCCTTCTTTCATCTATTCCAAAGGCCTTTCTTTTCTTGGTTATCCTCGCAGCGCCTCTGCGCCGCCCACAATATCTGCAATTTCTCTGGTAATGGCTGCTTGCCGGACTTTGTTGTAATACAACGTCAAATCATAGATCATCTCCTCCGCATTATCGGTCGCCGATTCCATGGCCACCATTCTTGCTGCCTGCTCTGCGGCAAAAGACTCTAACAAAATGCGCCAAATATGTACTACCAAATACCTTGGGCAAACTTCATTCAAAATTTCACCTATTGAGGGCTCATAGAAATAATCTGCAGGTCTATACTTTTCAATTTCCGGTTCCTTTGCAGGTATCGGTAGCAGTTGCTGAGTCATCACATTTTGCACCGCCACCGATTTGAACTCATTATAAACCAGAAAAACCCGATCCAATTCTTTCTTGCGGTATAAATCCTCGACGATTTTTGCAATTTCCGCTGCATCCTTGATGTCCGCTCCTTCAAAAATACCCTCGTAGTTTTTCAAAATCTCATAGTCACGACGTGAGAAATGAGCGAACCCTTTCTTACCGATTGCGATGGAAATGACTTTGTTTTCGGGTTCTTGCGCGTCTAGTTCCGATTTAGCGCGTCGAATCACGTTGGCGTTGAAGCTTCCACACAATCCCCGATCAGCCGTGACAATGACGTAGCAAATCTTTCTTGGCTCACGCTCTTCCAAAAGTGGATGCAGATTGCGATCGACCTTCGATGTGACATGCGACAACAGTTCATCCAATCTATCGACGTAGGGTCTCGCGTTCATCAAACGATCCTGGGCCTTGCGCAACTTGGCCGCGGCCACCATTTTCATGGCTTTGGTGATTTGCTGCGTGCTTTTAACGCTGTTGATTCGTCTTCTTATGTCCCGAAGCGTTGCCATTTATTCCTCGCTTGAAAACATCTCCATGAATTCCTTGCAAATAGCCAGCAACTTTTGGCGCAATTCATCGCTGATCTCTTTCTCTTCGGAAATGGTTTTTAACACATCCGAATAGTTCGATTCCAGGAATTGGTAGAATTCTTCTTCAAGTCGCCCAATTTGCTCCACCGCAACCTTGTCTAAAAACCCATTTACTGCGAGAAATATCAGCGCGATTTGTTTATTCACCGGTAACGGCGCATATTGACCCTGTTTCAAGACTTCAACCATGCGCTGCCCTCGGGTGATCTGAGCCAGGGTTGCTTTATCCAAATCTGAGCCGAATTTTGCAAATGCCTCGAGCTCGCGATACTGTGCCAGATCTAAGCGCAGCCTACCAGCGACTTGCTTCATTGCCTTTATTTGCGCATTCCCGCCGACTCGAGACACAGAAATTCCAACGTTGATAGCCGGGCGTACACCGGCGTAAAAGAGATCTGATTCCAAGTAGATTTGGCCATCTGTGATGGAAATAACATTCGTGGGAATATAGGCCGAAACATCACCCGCTTGGGTTTCGATAATGGGCAACGCCGTCAATGAGCCGCCACCTAAATCGTCGTTCAGTTTGGCCGCGCGCTCCAACAAGCGAGAATGCAGATAAAAGACATCGCCAGGATACGCTTCTCGAGCTGGTGGACGCCGCAAAAGCAAAGACAGTTGCCGGTAAGCCCATGCGTGTTTGGACAGATCATCGTAGATGACCAGAGCGTGCTTTCCCTGATCTCGGAAAAATTCGCCAAGGGTGCACCCGCTGTACGGTGAGACGTACTGAAGAGGTGCCGGGTCGCTGGCGCTTGCCGAAATCACCACTGTGTAATCCATGGCTCCTTCATCTTCAAGGGTCTTCACAACCTTAGCCACGCTTGAGGCTTTTTGACCGATGGCCACATAGATGCAAAACACGTCGGTGTCTTTTTGGTTGATGATGGTATCGACCACAACCGCTGTTTTACCTGTTTGGCGATCCCCAATGATCAATTCCCGTTGACCTCGCCCAATCGGAATCATGGAATCTACCGCCTTGAGACCCGTTTGAAGCGGTTCTTTCACCGGCTGTCTTTGAACCACACCCAACGCCTTGCGTTCAATTGGCAAATGTTTGTCCGATTTGATCGGTCCTTTACCGTCGATTGGCTGGCCCAATGGGTTTGTGACTCTTCCAAGCATGGCCTCGCCCACGGGAATCTCCATGATTCTGCCGGTTCTCTTGGCAGTGTCGCCCTCCTTAATATGCGTATCTTCGCCAAAAAGCACGATGCCGACGTTATCCTCTTCGAGGTTGAGCGCCATGCCGTACAAATGACCGGGAAACTCAACCAACTCGCTGAACATCACTTTTTCCAAGCCATAGACGCGAGCGATTCCGTCACCAACTTGCACGACTTCGCCAACTTCCTCAAGTTGGACCGACGTCTCAAAGCCTTCTATTTGTTTCTTGATGATAGAAGTAATTTCTTCAGGACGAATCTCCATCCTATGTCAAAACCTCCTCAATAAATAAAAATAAGTTTATCCATCCCGTCATTATTTAGTCCGGTGTATCTAATATAAAAATGTTCGTTTCAAACTGAAACACATTATATGGCTAAGTGCAAATTTGGGGACGCATATTTTGCCCCATTGGGTTAATTTGCAAAAGCTATACCACGGAGTTTGAACTTTCTTTCAATTGACCCTTCAGACGCTTTAGCTGACTTTGCAGACTCCCATCAAAGACTTCTCCGTCCACTTCCACGATAATGCCACCAAGGATTGAAGGATCGATGCGGTTATTGATGTTCACATCGGCATTGTATGTCTTGTCCAGGAAGTTTTTCAACTTGGCCAACGAATCAGAATCCAAAGGGACAGCCGTGATAGTGGCAGCTTGAACTTTCTGGTGGTAATCGTCGACCAGAGCGTCAAGTTGGTTGGCGATCCGAAAAAATAAGCTCTCACGATTCTTCTTCAAAAGCAGAAAGAGAAAGTTGAGGAAAACGTTGGAGACACGGTCTTGCAGCAGACTCTCAACCGTGCTCTGCTTCTCCCGCTTACTTATTTCCTGAGAATCGATGAGTTTTTGCAGATCTGAATTTGACTGAATGCTCTGGTAAAAAGTTCTGACCTCATCGTGAATTTTGTCGAGAATGCCGCGCTCCTCGGCCATTTCAAACAGGGCCCGAGCATATCTTTTCGCCAATACGTTTTCCTTCAATTGGCCTCCACCATTTTGTCGAGCGATTCATCGATGATTTCTCTGTGATCATCTCTGGACAAAGACTTGCCAATCAGCTTTGAGGCAATGGCGATGGACAAGTCCGCTGCCTCGTTGCGAATTTCTTCAATGGCTTTCTCTCTTTGCGAATCAATTTCGCGTTTGGCTTTTTCCAGCATTTTGGACGCCTCATCTTGAGCCTTTTTGAGAATCTCCTCCTTTGTGGACTCTGCAGTTGAACGGCTTTTAGCCATCAACTCTTGAGCCTCCCTTTTGGCGGAGTCCATAATCTCTTGTTGTTTGGCCATCGCTGCCTCAGTCTCTTTTTGGGCTGCGTCGGCTTTTTCAAGCGACTCCTTTATCTTTCGCTCTCGTTCTTCCAGGGCCTGAAGTATGGGACCCCAGGCCAACTTTTTCAAAATGAACAAAAGAAAAACAAACGTCAATGCCGTCCAAAAAATGGTTCCGGGGTCTGGGTTAAGTAAGTTCATTGAATCCGTCCGTACTTATTTAAGACTCAACAAGAAGCAAATAACCAAAGCGAGCAGGGCCACACCTTCGATCATTGCGGCCGTGATGATCATCGCACCTCGAATGTCACCGGCAGCATCTGGTTGCCTCGCAATTCCTTCCACAGCAGAACTTGCACATTTACTTACACCAAAAGCACCACCAATTACGGAGATCGCAGCACCGAAACCGGCTGCCAAAAACGCGTAAGCTAAATCTGTCATGAATCCTCCTAATTTAATGTTTAAATAAGTTATTTAAGTTAATCATTAATGTTCCTGATGTACCGCCATGCCAATGAAAACAGCCGACAGAATGGTAAAAATATAGGCTTGAATAAGCGCAATCAGTATTTCCAACAAGCCGACAAACAGTATCCCCCCTAAAGTTATACCGCCAACCAGCCAACTTTTGAAGGTAAAGATAATCAGCAGCAAGGCAAAAATGACGACGTGCCCGGCCACCATATTTGCAAAAAGTCGTATCGCCAACGCAAAATGCTTGGTAAACATTCCAATAACTTCAACAGGTATCATTATGGGTAAGATAAACAGGGGCAGCCCGGGTGGGATGAGGCCCTTAAAATAACCTATCAGACCGTGACTTTTTATGCCTGCGACTTGCACCGTTACGAACGTCAGAAGCGCTAAAGCGGCGGTCACGCTGATGTCGCCCGTAGCTGTCGCCGCACCCGGAACGAGGCCCATTAGGTTGCACAACAGAATGAAAAAAAATGCGGTCAAAAGATAGGGTGCGTATCGATGACTGTGTTCGCCGAGAAACGGACGCATGACCTCTTCTTCCAGATAGACGATGATAAATTCAAAGAAATTCGCTAAGCCTTTGGGGACAAGCCTTGGCTTCCGGAATAGCCAGGAAAGGGTGACGATCAGGATCGCTGAAACGATCCACATCATGAGGACATGCTTGGTAATGGAGAGGTCGATTCCGAACAAATGGATCTTGATGATGGCATGATCCGTGATATGGTGCATGATAAACTCGGAACCTAACTCTTCATGCTTTCCTTCTTGCTCACCTCCTGTCATGAATGGAAACATCAAACCCAGAAAAGCAACCATGCTCTAAAATGTGACCTTCCTACTGTTTAGTTCTTTTTGAATAAATCGAATTTCAAAAACTTGCAGCATCAAATAAAAGCCGACCAGGGATACAATGAAACCCAATAAAGGAACTTGAGAAAACTTCCAGACAAAAAAAAGGGCAGATATGAGAATCACAAAACGTAATCCCATACCGCCTAAAACAACTGCAAAGAACGTCTTGTTAGGCTTGTTAAACGCCCACTTAATGGAATAATAGGCGAACAAAATATTAATCAAACTGACTAAATATCCGTAAATAACTCCTCTTACCAATCCCGGAGTTCCGAAATAACTGACAAATACAATCGACACAAGGAGAATGCTAAACGTGATTCCACTAATGTGGAAAAAAATCTTTAAATTCTCATTCACGCTTTTCTTCTTTCGTACTTTTCGGGGAATACACTGTTCGATAGATTGTCAGAAATCCCGACGTCGCTCCAAGCAGCAATCCAAGCACAAGAAATAGCGGTGTCGTATGTATTTTTGAATCGAGCCAGTATCCACCTCCGACACCTATTGCAATGGCAATTGCGAAACGGAGGCCCAAATCCAGATATTGAGCAACTCCTTGATAACGGTTTTGACTTTTATGTTGGGTAATGGGAGATTTCTCAACTGACTATTTCGCGACCTTCATTTCCTTGTCCTTGGATTCGGCCTTTTGCTCCAGGATTGCGGACACACTTTTACCGTACTCACCTTTGCCTTCTGCCCCGCCATCCATCGAACAATTTCCCTCAAAAACGGCTCCTTCATCAATTACCAATTTGGAGGTCTTCAACTCTCCGCGAAACATGGAATTGGCCTCCAACACCACTTTCCCCGTGGCATTTAGTTTTCCCTTGAGTTTACCACCAATAATCGCATTTCGCACTGAAATCTCACCGTCGATATTTCCCTCTTTTCCAACAATCAACGATTCGCTGGTGGTAATATTGCCCTTGACTTTGCCGTCGACTCGCAACGTACTTTGAACTTTCAAATTCCCATCAAACGAGGAACCTTTGCCAATAATCGTATTCAGATTTCCGCTTGTGTTGAAAACTTCTTCGTTTTTTTTGCCCAGCATTATTTACCCCTTTTTGTTAAACCATTAGTTGCCAAATCGTTCATGAAATGCTAGAATGTACTCTTTGGGATCCACGGGCATCCCATCTTTCCAAATCTCAAAATGTAAATGCGGTCCTGAACTTTTCCCAGAGGTCCCTAACAGTGCAATAGGCTCCCCTTTCTTGACGTGGCCTCCTTCAGGTTTCAATAGTCGCTGATTGTGTGCATAATAGGATAAGAATCCGTCTCCATGATCAATGATAATTAAATATCCTAAGTCCAGAGTCCAGCTCGAAAAGATGACCACACCTGCACCGGCTGATCGCACGAGAGTTCCTTTCTTTGCAACAATGTCGATGCCCGTATGCGTTTTAGGTACAAACCAGCCGTCTTTTTTAAAATCTAAAGTCAAGAACCCTTTTACCGGCAACAAGGTTGGAAGATGTTCTGCATAGTCATGGATTTTACTTTTCTTGGGCGCCAACAGGTAACGCTTGTCCGGCGCAAAATCGTTTCCCCCAGAACTCGTGTTTGATGAAACAGCCGGAATGATTTTGTCAACCAACTCCATGGGGTCGCTTGGCTTCAGAGCGCCATTGGTTTCCGCTTCTGAGTTCTTTTTAACACCGAGCAAAGTCCTGACTTTACTATACTCCTGTTCAAGCGCATACAGCTTGTCAGCCAATGAAATAACTCGCTTATTATCTTGCTGCAACTGTGAATTGTAACTGATCAGTTGGTCGTTGACCGAAAGCAGGTCTGAATATTTCCAATAAAAAATCGCGCCCAA
>JAABYK010000618.1:0-6091 GCA_011775825.1 Candidatus Zhuqueibacterota bacterium
AAGTAAGGGACTTTTTTGTGTATTGTCGCCACCGCCATGTCTATGACTCATTCGCCGGTGAAATCGCCTGCGGCAACGAAATTGGCCGGGTGGCGAGTTGTAAAGTGTGAGGCGTGTCGAATACGCCGGCCCATCGTTTTTTAAAACGGCAATCGTGCTGTCGTCCTGATTTGCCGTGAAAATGTCAGTTTCGTTGTCGAAGTCAACGTCGGCTGTGACAACCGAAACGGCCTGCCAACCAGCCTGATAAGTAAACATGACCGTAAATGTTCCGTCTCTGAGACCAAACAAAATGGATACATTGTCGTTCAGGCTGTTGGCCACAACGAGATCCTCAACTCCATCGCCATTCAAGTCGGCGTGCGTCAGCGCAAACGGCCAAGTAGATTCGCAGTGTGCTATCTCGCTGACACGCCACCACGAGATCACGATATCCGTCACTGTTTAAGTCTCCGGCGGCAAGAGCAGTTGGCCGAGCGCCGGTCTGGTAATCCTGTCGCTGTTCAACCCAATCTTGCGCTGAAACGGCAGTGCAGAATATGAATGCGGATGTAAGCAGCAGACTGATAAACGCGACATTGTTACNNGATAAGATTCAGACTTTTCTTCATAATCGGCAGTCGAAAATCTTAACTTAAGATGGATACGACAGGTCTTTGGAGATGTGCATCACTTCGGGAGGATGATATCGTTGCCTTCATTTGGCCAACGTGCCCGAACTTTGATATTTTGGGAGTAGATGAGATAGCGTTCGGACGGCTCAAAAGGCACAGCTTGGCCATAACTGTAGCGACCGTTGTCGTCTCGGTCTCGGACCACTTCGATTCGATACGTGCCCGGTAAAATATTTTTGAATTCGTAATGGCCTGGTTTGTCCAACTGAAGCTCGTATGAGATGTTTTCCTGGGTGGTCTCAACGGCTTTCAAATAGATGATCCCACGAGCGGTCGAATCTTCGTCCGTAAGCGTTCCGGAAATGGAGGACAACGTGTCTTCGCTCACCGTGCTGAAAACAAACTGAAAGGTGCTGTCCGCGAGTGAATTGCCAAAAAGATCTACTACCGAATCCGAAGCGACCCGCACGAAATAGTCAGACAGACCGTTGAGGAGTCGGGTAGGCTGGAACGTCACAAAAGCAGATGTCTCCCAGGCAAAGGTACCATCAACCTCTTGTTTCATCGAGTCCTTAAATCGAACGTGATGTTCAAACGATTCTCGGTCCAAGGGTTCGCTGAAATGAAATTCGATGGCTGTGTCCAGAGGCACTGCGCGAGCGCTGTCTTCCGGTGAATGTTTAACAATGTTAGGTCTGGCGGTATCGGCCAAGGCACTGCCGATGAACTCGGATTTGCTGAACTCCGGATCGATTGGATTTCCACTTTCATCCCTGACGTTTGTTACCTCAATCCGATATTCTGATTGGGATACTTGCGGTTCTGTCACCAGAATGATTTGTTGCCGATTTGGGATATTCAGATAGGCCAACTTAACGCCTAAAGAATCCCCTTCATTTTTCGTGCTTTGAATGCGGTAATTCTTTGTATCGTCTACGCCGGTTTTTAATAAATTTTCGTCGAACTGTAAGCTCAAATGTGAGCGGTCCTGGGGTGCAACCGACACCAGGGCGGGACCGAGGGTGTCCTGAATAACCGGTCTGAAGTTCATATCCGAGGCGGACAAGTCGTTGCCGGCAAGCGTGATATCTCGATGAGGCACGCCAAGTCCGTCAAAGCCCGGTTCGAAAAAGCGATTGTTATCTTTATCCAGGATCGCAAAAACCCGATATTTGCCTTCTGACAGATGGGATAGTTGATAGCCGCCCTGGGCATCTGTTTGGGTCACATAGTCGCCGGCTGCCTGAATTGGATTCGGTTGGCGTCCGTTTTCCAAAATGTAAGCCCAAATCAGAATGCCCTGAGTTTTTTCGTCGGAGTAAACCGTGCCGTCGATCCTGCCATTGCTTATTTTCTCACCGGTTGAAAAGGCTAGCGTAAAGGAAGTTTCCAGCGCGTTTCCGTGTGAATCCTTTAAATCCGTTCCAAGCGTAATTACATAGGTTCGATTGGTCCTTAACGAGTCCAAAAATGTGATTTGCAGTTTGTCACCGTCCCAGTCAAATTCCACCCGGTCGCCGGGATTGGGCGTGATAAAAATCGCTCGCTCCAGAGTTTTTTTGTCCATGGATTCGCTGAAGGCAATCTCGACCTGCTGGTTTAATGGGACCGATGTCGAATTGTTTTCAGGAATCACGTTTAGGATTTGCGGCGGTGTGGTATCGGGCGGGCCGCCGGATGGCGCTCTTTGGCTGGCACAGCTCGTTAGAAAAAATAATACCGAAATAAACGGGATCAAATAGTTCTTGGAAAAAGTAGCTTCGAATGTCATACAAGGAAACGAACTCTTAATTTGCCCCAAATAGTTTTCACTCCAATAGGTTAAACTGCTAAAGTTAGTAAAAACGGAAGCAAGGTGCAAGAGTCTATGAATAGAAAAGGTTGCATCTGAGTACGTTGGTTCTTAAATTAAGAAGATGAGATTAATTTCCTGACCCATATTTAAGTACTGAAGTGCAATTGACTGACGGACGAGAGCATCACATAACGACAATGCACCCGGATCTATTACCATCATATATGAAACAGTTAATCAAATCAAAACAATAAGCGATCCCGATGAAGTGCGCCAAAGCCGTCGTTTCAGTAATGCTTTGCTATTTTGCAAATGGTTCAAGGGCATTGTGGGTGGTAAATTCATAGTGGCTGTCATAATTAGCGAAAAACTGCCAAAAGATAGTCACTGGATAGTTACTGCATACATCACACGAAAATTGACGCATGGAGAAATTAAATGAAAAAAAGGTTGACCGTAAAATACGACCGAGACGCAGATATCTTATACATCAATAGAGTGGAACCTTACGCAGAACAAAGCTCAGATGAGTTGGGAGATGAGATAATCGCACGGTTTAATCCGAAAACAGGAGAAATTGAAAATCTCGAAATTTTGTTTTTCTCAACGCGGCTGTTGCGCACTGAATTGTTCTCCTTGCCGATTGATGCGAGGTTCCGACTAAGTGAAGAGAGATCAGACGCATAGCAAGAGCCTAATCCGACAACAACTCAGATAGCGTGACAAACTCAAATCCCCGACTTCTGAGTTTCGGGATGAGTTTTTGAACAGCAGCGATGGTATCGCTGCGGTCGAAATTGTGGCTGTTGCCCCCATCATGCAAAATAATAATTGAGCCGTTAATCACACGGCGGAGCACCCTCATTACGATTTTATCCTTGCCGGGAAGATGCGAGTCCCGCGGATAAACGTCGCCAACCACTGTTTTGTATCCAGAAGCTTGAATGAGATCCAAAACACGTTTTGAGAACAACCCCATCGGCGGTCGTAAAAACCTGGGCTGTGCCCCGTCCAGGCTTTTGAGCAAGTCATCGGTGCGGGCGATTTCTTCCACGATTTGCCCATCTTCCAGCCTGGGTAGCAGCGGATGCGTAAAGGTGTGGTTACCAACTTCGTGACCTCGGTCGCGTATTTCTTGCGCCAAATCAAAGTGGGCTTCCAGGTGCTTTCCGATCAGGAAGAAGGTCGCCCGAACTTCGAATTCTTGTAAGACTTTCAAGAGCTGTGGCGTGAATCTGGGATCCGGCCCATCATCGAATGTAAGCGCGATCTTGGGTTCATCGATGTTGGCCCGCCAGGCGATGCGTTCGGTCACTTTCGGGCCAAGGCGCTCCAAAGCAACGAAATGGCTGAGGTCGCTCAACACCGATTGCAAAAGAGCAAAATCGAAGCGATTCCTAAACCATGAATTCGGGTCTTTTTCTTTTTCCGACATGCTTCTAACAAGTGCTCCTAAATTAAGATGTTTTGGTCTCGGCCTGCAGACCGATTATGTTTAGATATTCATTTTTTATTTCGTTCAATTGCGTGATCACCTTTCTGCGTTCCCGCCGCATTTTGTTGAACAGTTGGCGATTGGTAAACAGGAAAAATGAAAAGCTCATTCGTTCCTGCTGAGTCCGAATCTCTTTGACGTAGCCCAAGGCAAACAACCCCGTTGCTGGCAAAGTCACTAAATAAATACTGGCCCATAACAGGTCAAAGAAAAACCACACCAGAAATGTCTGAACGGCGTAGAAGGCAAGAAATGCGCTTCCCCCGCCAATTAAAAGGGCGGATAAAATCTTTGTGCGTTCGTCGACAAATTTTTTGGCAAAATATTCGGCAATGAAATAGGGGATGAAGTGATTTACGATGCCATACAAAGCAATCGGAAAGCCAAAAATCGCTCGCCCGAAGGCCTGTGCGTTGGAGCGAAACACTTCAATGAAGCTCTGTTTTTCTTTCAGCATGGCGTCTTTCAAATGCAGTTTGGTCAATTTGCGTTTGTACGCGTTGATGCTCTCTTGCAACTCTCTGACTCGCTGCGGAGCGTGCTCAAAATAATATTCCACACAATTGGCGATTTGCTGCGTCAAAATGAAATCCAGGGTCGTCCGAGTTTGGGATTTTTGAAGATCACCGGTTTCTTTCTTTAGTTCATCTCGGTAGATCTTCTCGATGTCCCGAACAAACTGATCCAATTGTTCGTTTTGAATGTTGACCGTAAGTTTTTGCAGACGGTTCTGAATTTCTGAAGTCAACGCGTGTACCGCTTCATAATTATCGTGTCGGTTGATTTCAAAAAATGGGGACAAGTCGAGCGGCTTTCCCACGTTGACCAAAACTCGGCTGCGAAAACGACTTCTGGAGAAAAAATAAAGGCCGATGGGGAGAACGGTGATGCCAAGCTCATAATTGTTCCGTCTCTCCGCTTCCAGAATAATCCGTGCGGCGCCGGTTTTAACCCGCTTCACTTTTCGCAGCATGTCACTGGTGCCTTCTGGGAAAATGCCGATGGTTTCGCCTTTTTCCAGAGCGCGATAACATGCTTCAAAAGCCGACACGTTTTGCTCCATTTTGTCCGGGCTATCTTCACGGCGGTAAACCGGAATCACGCCGCTGCTTCGCAAAAACCAGGATTTGAGGTGGTTGGAGAACAACCCGGCATGTCCGATATAGTTGACTTTGCGTTTGGTGACCACACCCATCACCAGCGCATCCATGATGGAGTTGGGATGGTTGGCGACAAACACCACCGGACCTCGCCTCGGAACATATTCTCCATGCCGCAGCTCTATCTTCTGAAAGAAGATGGTCATGGCGACCTTCATTACCATTCTGATGAGACGATAAAGCGGGGGTTTGTGCTCAGCTTTAAAGTTTCGCATAAAAATGCAGCAATAGGTTGACTCCAAATATTATTTTTGAAGTTTTGATGTTATTCAGTACATGCCAAGTCAGCAAGAGAGTTTTGGGTCAATTCAGTGATTCTCGACTTTATCCGCATAGGCTGGATAGTTTCAATTTGATCACGCAAAGTTATGAAATCACAAGCATTTGAACGAATTTATGAAATAATTCAAAAAATTCCAAAGGGAAAAGTTGTCACCTATGGACAGGTGGCGGCCCTGGCTGGCTACCCCGGCGCGGCTCGGACTGTTGGCTGGGCTTTGGGCAGCCTGACCGGCGAAAAGGATCTCCCGTGGCATCGGGTGATAAATGCCTCCGGTAAAAGCTCCCTTGCCGAAGAAACCCAACGCAAGCTGCAGCAAGCCCTTCTGGAAGCCGAAGGGGTCGTGTTTGACGAAAACGGAAAAGTGGATTTGGAGAAATTTAGATGGAAGGGAAAATAAGTGCTCTATTTCAGATCTAGTGATGGGGTTTTAATATCCAGCATTCCGAAGTGAACGTGGAGCGAGAAGCGTAGAGCGTATCTAGTCTGGGTTTCGAGAAAAGCAGGCAATCATCAATGATCTAGGACAGCGTTATCTCTAAATTCACTTCTGGTATTACCTGAAGTTGCGGTGAGGAAGGGGCAAATTATCCGCGGTCAGGGACCGCATCTCACCTAAAGCCTGGATAGAAGCCGACCCTGACGGCGATTTTTATGCGCAGTCTGTTAACAGTCGCACTAAACTCCCTCTCATCATCTGAGGCATTACCACTTCTGCTCACATTCATCCATTTTACTCCGCAGATA
>JAABYK010000618.1:6136-7488 GCA_011775825.1 Candidatus Zhuqueibacterota bacterium
GCTTCGGGTCCGTCTACCATGGATAACGCCACCGCCCGATTCAATGCCACAACCGGGGAATGACTCAAGCGGATAAGTTCATCATAATAGGTAAGAATGCGGTGCCAATCGGTGGAATCGTAATCCGAGGCGGTGGCATGACAGGCGGCAATGCCAGCTTGTAAATGATACTCGGACAGGAACTCGCCAGAGGCGGATTTTTCGAGATGGTGCAAGCCGAGTTGGATCATGTCTCGATCCCACTTGCTACGGTCTTGTTCTTTCAAAAGCAGCAGGTTGCCGTCGGAATCGAGGCGCGTGGGAAGACGGGTGCCTTGCAAAAGCATGAGCGCGAGCAGAGCATGAACTTTTGGCAAATCGCCCTTCGGATGTGCCGCCAGAAGCGAAGTCAAACGGATGGCCTCGTAACAGAGATCCTGACGAATCAGGTCTTCTCCCTGGTGCGCCTTGTAGCCCTCGTTGAAAAACAGATAAAGGACTTCCAGAACGGAGTCGAGACGCTCATTGGAGAGTTCAAATTCGGGAAACGTGAGAAACAGATTGTCCTCGCGGATCTTGCGCTTGGCTCGTACCAGGCGCTGCGCGATGGTGGCTTCCTGGGTTAGAAACGCACGGGCGATTTCAACCACACTAAATCCGCACAGAATCTTCAGCGTAAGCGCAACCCTTGCCTCTCGCGATAATACCGGATGGCAGCACGTGAACATCATTCGGAGTTGATCGTCTTCGAGTTCATGATTTAGGTGAACGGCTTCATCCATCTCAGGGGTCGCGTGCTCAATGTGGTCAGCCAGTTGTTTCTGTTTCGTGCGAAAAGCTGAGCGGCGACGCAGAACATCGATGGCCTGATTCTTGGCGGTTTGCAAAAGCCATCCTGCCGGATTCTTGGGAACGCCACCAAATACCCACTGCTTCAGGGCCTTAAGCAGCGTCTCCTGAACCACATCCTCAATCAAGTCAAGATTGTCAACTCCGAAGTATCGCGTCAACGTGGAGACGACTTGAGCCGACTGGTGCCGAAATAGATGCTCAACGAGATGGGTGACATCCTGTTTCTCGTCGGAAGAAGCCGAGTTTCGCTGATCTTTCGTCGCCTGTGACATGTCCAATCTCAATGGGGGTTGACTTCACGAATTTCCACAGAGCCGCCGTAGTTGAAATGCGGGCACTCCTGGGAAATTTCCAGCGCTTCTTCCAGGTTGTTTGCTTCGATTAAAAAGAATCCCCCAATGGCTTCTTTGGTTTCCGTGTACGGACCATCGACGATTCGGCCATTTTGATTGGTTAACAACCGACCGCCGCTTTTGAGTTCTTCACTTGCGACATGCCGGCCGTCTTTTCTCAATTTGTCC
>JAABYK010000552.1 GCA_011775825.1 Candidatus Zhuqueibacterota bacterium
TTCTAAGATGCTCATTTAATGACACATTAGCCACACTTGGCTGACTTTTTTCAGAACTTTGAAAAGCGGCAAAGCATACCTACTAACGGCAAGATGACTGATACGACGACTTTTGCTCCTTGTCATTTGTTTCCTCCTGAATGAAACACACGAAATGATTTTGCCTTTCATATTTGCCAACCGTACAATGAGTCCCAATTGTGGCAACGTTTTAACCCAAGAACTGGTCATTTCTCCTATATAATCAACCCCATGCTCAATTTCAAGAAAATTCACCACTTCTTGCTTACGGCTTTGGCGATGATGCGCAATTCTCCCATGAGATGTTCAAACTGCTCGGGATACAACGATTGCGCACCATCCGAGAGCGCTTTTTCCGGGTCTTGATGAACCTCAACGATGAGGCCGTCAGCCCCTGCAGCAATTGCAGCCCGAGCCATTGGCGGGACCTTATCTCGGCGTCCCGTGGCGTGACTCGGGTCCGCAATAATGGGCAGATGACTTAACTTCTTCACAACCGGAATAGCAGAAATATCCAATGTATTTCGGGTGTAATTTTCAAACGTTCTGATGCCGCGCTCACAAAGAATGACATCGTAATTACCTCCCGCCATGATGTATTCTGCTGCCATTAACATCTCTTCAATAGTGGCTGCCATGCCGCGTTTCAGCAAAACCGGTTTGCGGATTTTGCCCAATTCCCGCAACAGCGAAAAGTTCTGCATATTGCGAGCGCCAACCTGCAGAACGTCAACATACTCCGTGAGGAGGGGAATCTGACTGCTCTCCATGACCTCTGAGACACACACCATATCATGTTTATTTGCAGCTTCCCTGAGATACGTCAACCCGTCCTCGCCCAGACCCTGAAAGCTGTACGGAGAGGTGCGAGGCTTAAAAGCACCTCCCCGCAAGACTGTCGCTCCCGCCGTTCGAACCATTTGTGCAATCTCGCTGATTTGGTTCTGAGCCTCTACGGAACACGGTCCCGCCATCATAACCAAATCGTCTCCGCCTATCGTGACGTTTCGAATTTTGATAACCGTATCTTGTGGATGAAATGTGCGGCTGGCCAGTTTGAAGGCCTCTGTGATGCGAACAACCTTATGAACACCCGGTAAGAGTTCCAGAATTCCTGTGTCCAAACCACGCTTATCGCCAATCGCTCCAAGCACCGTTTGGTTCACGCCAGTGGAGCGATGCACATCAAAGCTCATGTCTATCAACTTGGAGATGACATGTTGAATCTGATCTTCCTTTGCCATCTCTTCCATTACCACAACCATTGAGTTAGCCCTCCTTCGATTGTCCTCTATTTTCCAAAATATCTTTTTCCAATTTACGGGATTCATCGATGACTCTTTCAAACACCCTACGAACTGCCTCATCGCTGAGCGGACCTGCATTTTGATCAGCCATCCGCATGAGAATTGCCTTCTCCCGTTCCGGAGAATGAATGGGCAACTCTCGTTGTTTCTTGATTTTGCCAATCTCGATGGAGAATTGAGCACGTTTATTAAGCAGATGCAATATCTGTTGATCCACGTCGTCAATTTTACCGCGCCAGTCTTCTAAATCCATATTACACTCCTTCTAATGCCGTTTTTAGTTCGCATACAAGTTTTCTGACAGCGTCAAGCATCTCATCTTTCTGCTGATGTTTTTCGATTAATTTTATGATTGCGCTGCCAACGATCACGCCGTGACTATGTTGGGCAATTTGCTTAGCTTGTTCGGGCGTTGAAATGCCAAACCCTACCAAATAGGGATGGTTCAAATGACCGTTTACTGAATCCAGGAAACTCCTTAATCCAGAGGGCAATTCCGATCGTGCTCCAGTGACTCCTGTGACCGACACACAGTAAATGAAATCCGACGTCATTTGATCGATCATTTCAATGCGTTGCAACGGGGTGTTTGGCGCAATCAGAAAGTTGATACCTAAAGTGTTTTCGACTGACGGTCCGAGTCTAAGCCACTCTTCGGGAATGAGGTCCGGAATAATAAGTCCGTCTGCACCAGCGGACCGAGCGTCTTTCATAAACTTATTCAGTCCGTATTTCAAGATGGGACTCAGATATCCCATCAAGACGATTGGCACTTCGCTTCGCTGTCTTACCTTGTGTACTTGATCCAAAACTGTATTTAAACTCACGCCATTCTGCAACGCAATTTGTGACGCCTTTTGAATGGTCGGCCCGTCGGCCAAAGCATCAGAGAATGGAATGCCGATTTCCACCAAATCTGCTCCGGCGGATTCCAGGGTCCAAACCAACTCCGGAGTCGCCTTCAGGTCGGGAAACCCTGCGGTGACAAATGCCGAAAACAGCTTCTTCCCGCTTGTTTTTTGAGCCTTAAAGACTTGCTGCAATCTGCTCAATGTTGTCTCCAAATGCGATCAAATTTTGAATTCTCGAACCATGGCCACATCCTTATCGCCCCGGCCCGAAAGACAGACTACAATCGAATTGCGAGATGCCAACCTGGGTGCCAATTTCGTAACTTGAGCTAACGCATGAGCGCTCTCCAGCGCAGGAATGATGCCCTCGCTTTTCGAGAGCAGATAGAACGCCTCCAGAGCCTCTTCGTCCCTTACCGAGGTGTATTCCACTCGCTTTGTATCTTTCAGGTGACTGTGTTCGGGACCCACTCCGGGATAATCCAGCCCGGCAGAAATGGACTGGGCTTCCCGGATTTGGCCATCCTCATTCTGAAGCACGTAACTTAATGCCCCGTGCAGAACTCCTTTTGATCCCGCACAAAGCGTCGCCGCGTGTCTACTCGATTGCAAACCCGATCCCTCTCCTTCCACGCCAATGAGCCTGACATTTGTATCTTCGAGAAAGGCATAGAACATGCCAATGGCATTGCTTCCTCCGCCCACACATGCCACAACATAATCCGGAAGTTGGGATAACTTTTCTAAAAACTGCTTGCGCGTCTCCCGGCCAATGACGGACTGAAAATCACGCACCATCATGGGATAAGGATGGGGACCGACCACAGATCCAATCAGGTAAAATGTATCCGTGACGTTGGTCACCCAATCTCGGATGGCCTCGTTGATGGCATCCTTAAGCGTTCGGCTTCCCGTGGTCACGGAAACCACGTCGGCGCCGAGGAGTTGCATGCGAAAAACGTTAAGCTGCTGCCGTCGAGTGTCGTCCTCTCCCATGTAAATCACACATTTCAGACCAAATTTGGCAGCCACAGTTGCCACCGCCACTCCATGCTGCCCGGCACCGGTTTCAGCGATGATGCGACGTTTACCCATGCGTTTGGCCAAAAAAATTTGACCAAGTGTATTGTTTATTTTGTGTGCGCCCGTGTGGTTTAGATCCTCGCGCTTCAGATAAATTCGGGCCCCGCCCAGGGCCTCGGTCAAACGGTCTGCGTAGGTCAAAGGAGTCGGTCGACCTGAATATTCCTGGAAACAGAGTTGCAACTCTCTTTGGAATTCCGGATCGGCTTTGGCCGCTGTATAGACCTCCTCAAGTTCCGTGATGGCCGGCATCAGGATCTCCGGGACAAATCTGCCGCCGTATGCTCCGAAATAGCCACTATCATCGGGTAAGTGATTCTGAGAAACCTTGGTTTGTCGATGTGATTGGTTCATTAAATTTTCTATCCCAAAATCCTAAATTCAAGTGATAATGATAAATAAAACTCAACGACTTTTCGCGGTACACGAAATCTCCCCAAAGAATCGTCGCATCTTTTCAGGATCTTTCTTACCGGGAACGGCCTCCACCCCGCTGCAAACATCCACCGCATACGGCTTAACAAAATTCATGGCTTCTGAAACGTTCTGTGGATTCAGTCCGCCAGACAATATAATCTGGCCGAACCTCTTGGCCTCTTTTGCGATCTTCCAATTGAAGGTTTGACCGGTTCCGCCGTAACGCTCTTGGTTAAACGTATCCAACAAAAAACCGATGGCTTTGTATGGAGCAAGTTGAGACACATCAAACTCATCGCTTACTCGAAACACTTTCAGCCATGGCCGGTCGACTTGACGACAGTATTCAGTGGGTTCGTCTCCATGTAGTTGCACCAAGTCAAGCGGGACGGTCTCGCAAATCTTACCCAATTCCTGAATAGGCATATTCACAAACACACCCACTTTTGTGACAAATGGCGGAAGCGATCTCGCGATAAGTTGTGCTTCCGAGGGCCTGATGTGTCTTGGGGTTTTTTCGTGAAAAATAAATCCGATGGCGTCCGCGCCCAAATCGCAGGCCAGCAATGCGTCTTCCAAATTCGTGATGCCACAAATCTTTACCTTGACCACTTCTGCGCTCCTAAAAATTGGCGAACAGCCAAACCAACATCCGGCTGTCGCATCAACGTTTCGCCGACCAAAACAGCATCCACACCGGACTGAGCGACTCTTTCGATGTCGTTTCTGTGCTTGATGCCGCTTTCCGAAACGACAGTCACCTCCTTTGGTATTCCTCCGATCAAGGAGGTCGTCGTATTCAAATCGACTTCAGATGTTTTGAGATTGCGATTGTTGATGCCTATGCAAGTTAATCCTGTGGCTAAAGTTCTTTCGAGATCCGCAGCGGTGTGCACCTCGGCCAAAATGTCAAGTTTAAACTCTCGCGCTGCTGCCACAAGTTCGGAGCACTGCCTGTCGGAAAGCATACCCAGAATCAGCAAAATGGTATCTGCGCCATAAGCGCGTGCCTCGACGATTTGATAGGGATCGAGCATGAAATCTTTTCGCAAGATAGGCAATTGAACCTGTTCACGGATTCGCTGCAAATGAACGAGGCTCCCTTCAAAAAATCTTTCATCGGTTAGAACGGAAACCGCGCTCGCGCCGTTCTTCTCATAGCCCGTCGCAATGGCTACCGGATCGAAGTCCTCCCGCAAACAACCGGCCGAGGGAGAGGCCTTCTTGACCTCCGCTATGATTGCGACCGTGCTTTGCGTTTTTAAAGCGCTCGAAAACGGTTTTGGCGCAGGCAATGTTTGTACCCGGGCAAAAAGCTTAGAAACGGGTGTTTCCCTTTTAAGCTTTTTCAGCTCTTGTTTTTTGTGTTCAACAATTTTGTCTAAGATGCTTGCCATCAAACGCTTTGACTGAATTCTCTCAAGGATTCAAGTTTTTCAAGCGCCGCCCCCGAATCGATGGAATCTAGCGCCATTTTGGCCCCGTCTTCGAAAGTTCTGGCTGCCGCTCCCACCAGCAATCCGCAGGCTGCATTGGCGATCACGATGTCTCGATTTGAACCGCGTTCACCTTGCAAAATGTTCAGGGCGATTTCGGCGTTGTCCTCAGGTGTGCCACCCAGCATGCCGTTTTCCCGGGCAACGCTTAGTCCAAAATTTTCCGGCAGAAGCTGCGTCTCTCGGAGCTTGCCGTCACGCAATTCCACCGCATGCGTCGGAGCCTGAATCGAAATCTCATCCAAGCCATCTTCGCTATGGATAATCACGATGTGGTCCGCGCCTAATTCTCGCAAAACTTCGGCCATGAGCCGGCAAAGAGAGCGATGATACACTCCGAGCACCTGCCGTTTGACGCCAGCCGGATTGGTCAGCGGCCCGAGAATGTTAAACACCGTGCGCACTCCGATTTCGCGCCGAGGGCCAACGGCGTGCTTCATGGCTTTGTGCAACGAAGGCGCAAAAAGAAAGGCAATCCCTATTTCGTCCAAACACCGGCCTGTGGTTTCTGCATCCAGCTCGATGTTCACGCCCAATGCTTCCAGTAAATCGGCGCTCCCGCATTTGCTCGACACCGAGCGATTGCCATGCTTGGCAACCGGCACACCAGCGGCGGCCACCACAAAAGAAGCCACGGTTGAAATGTTGAATGTCCCGATGCCATCTCCGCCGGTACCGCACATGTCGATAGCATCGGCATGTTTGGTCACAACAGACGTCGCTTTCTCTCGCATAGCCTGTGCAAAGCCTGTGACCTCCTGTTGCGTCTCTCCCTTTAATTTTGCTCCAACAATAAATGCAGCGATTTGGGCAGGGGTGGCCTCGCCATTCATGATGGCGCTCATTACAGCGTGCGCCTCTTTACGACTTAAATCTCCCCCTTCAATTACAGTTTTGATCGCCTCTTGTATCATACGCTTCGCTCTTTAATTCGATGATTGCAAATAGCCAAAAAATTTTTCAACAATCGTTTCCCTTCATGAGTCAGAATGGACTCGGGATGAAACTGCACCCCGTACACAGAATAGGTTTCATGTTGAAGGCCCATGATAACTTTATCCTCCGTTTCTGCCGTCACTCGCAGACAGGAAGGCAAACGGTTCCTTTCCACGATCAAAGAATGATAACGCGTTGCTTCAAAAGGATTCGGAATGTCATTGAACAGCTCTCTGTTGCCATGAAAGATTTTCGATGTCTTCCCGTGCATCAAATTCTGCGTCCGGCTAATTACGCCCCCAAAAGCGAGTCCGATTGCCTGGTGCCCCAAACAAACCCCGAGGATAGGTGTCAGCGGCGCGAGTTCCCGAACCAGAGGAACACTGATGCCAGCATTTTCAGGTCGACCGGGACCAGGCGAGATAACAATGCCATCCGGTTGCCTCTGTCTCACTTTTTCGATGTCAATCTCATCATTTCGGCAAATGTTCAATTCGGCCTGCAACTCGCCGAGGTATTGCACCAAATTGTATGTAAAGGAATCGTAGTTGTCGATCACGACAATCATTGCAAGCCTCTTTCAGCTAAATCCATCGCTGCTCGCAACGCTGCAGCCTTGTCGACGGTTTCCTGGAATTCTCGCTCAGGAATTGAATCGGCCACAATGCCAGCACCAGCCTGAAAATAGGCCTGGCTATTTTGGATCACAAGGGTTCGAATGGCGATACAGGTGTCAAGATTTCCGGAAAAATCCAGGTAACCCAAAGCCCCCGCGTAAACACCTCTGGACGTGGGTTCGAGTTCACTGATGATCTCCATAGCGCGAATTTTTGGAGCACCGGACACCGTGCCGGCCGGAAAACACGCCTGCAAAGCATCAAGCGCGCTGAGCTCCGGTCTCAGATTGCCGCAAACGTTTGACACCAAATGCATAACATGAGAATATTTTTCAACTTCCATGAAATCCGTCACCTTAACCGAGCCAAACTGACTGACCCGCCCCACATCGTTGCGTCCCAAATCTACAAGCATGACATGCTCGGCGACCTCTTTCTCGTTCCGACGCAGATCGTCCATCAGTCGCGTCTCCTCCTTCTCATCTCCTCCCCGCGGACGGGTACCGGCAATGGGTCGCACTTCCACGCGTCCATCCTCAACTCGCACGAGAAGCTCAGGGGAGGAACCAATAATGCAGTGGTCATCAAATTGGAGAAAATACAGATAGGGAGATGGGTTGATGACTCTCAACGCTCGGTAAATATCAAAAGGATTGACCTTAATTGTTCTTTGAAATTTCTGTGAAAGGACGACTTGAAAGATGTCCCCGGCTTCAATGTATTCCTTCGCTGCAATCACCGCCTGACAAAACCCCGCTTTAGTGAAATTAGATGAAATTGTGGCGTTATTTGTGGAAGCCTCTGCTACGTAAGAAGTTTCTCTCTCGAGGATTGACTTTATGGACTCTATCTTTTTCAAGGCCCGTTCATACTGGACATTCAATGAAGTCGTGAAGTCCTCTAAGAATACGTTTGTTATAATATAAATTTGGTGAGTCAGATGATCGAAAGCCAAAACGGTTTCGAACAGCATGAGTAAGGCTTGAGGCAGATCTGGCTCATCGGGCTTCGATTGCGGCACGTCTTCTATCAACCCAATGGTTTCGTAGCCAAAATATCCAACCGCTCCCCCGGTGAATCGGGGTAACCCAGCCGGACGGACAGCTTCAAATTTTGCAAATCGGCGCTTCAAGAATTCAAAAACATTGTCGTTAAACGATTTCGTGTTAGTACCATTCTGTTCCTGAAGGGTGTGATTGTCATAAATGATGGTTGAAAATGGCTGACAACCCAGGAACGAGTACCTTGCGGTTTTCTCACCTCCTTCGACACTCTCCAGCAGAAACGCTCGCTTTGAAATGGTTTGCAAACGCAAAAAGGCGGATACGGGTGTCAGCAAATCTGCCAGAAAGGAGGCATATACCGGAATGACGTTGCCTTTTGAGGATAGCTTTTTAAATTCTGAAAAACTGAGTCGGTGCATAGCCAAACCTTCTAAAAACAAAAAACCCACTATATAATTTCTATATAGTGGGTTGGGATGCTTGCGAATCTATTTTTTATTGAATTCTAATCTGGCTTGCTTTTGCGCACATCCTTCCCACTATTGGCACAATAATACCAATACCAAAAGCGCCAAAAATAAGCTGTGGAAAGAATGTTGAGCATGAATTTCCTCAAATTTGAATAGCTAATATAACAAACGAGAACTAAATGTCAATATTTTTTTTCTGAAACCGCGTTTAATTCGTTTTTATTCCTATATCCGTTAGACTTTCCTGAATAATTTGTTCGAGAATCGCGGGCTCAATTGCATGCCACTGCTGCAACTTCTCCAATTCCTCAAGCGCTTTCAAACTGACTTTCTCGCCCACGATGATTTTAAACGATTCGCCGATTTGAACCGACTCAGAGGTTATGACCATCCTTAACGAGTCTAACTGCAGTTTGAGCCTTTGGTTCTGTTTATCGCACTCCATATCAAAGTTGTGTTGCCACTCGATCAGATTTTTCTTCTCTAGTTCGTTAATTTCCTTAGCCAATGCAGCGTATTTCTTGTGGTCAAATTTTTTCTTCAACTCGATGTCGCCACTCACTCGAATGCCATTGTCATGATTGTATCTAAGATTTCTGATAAGCACTTCACGTCTAACCGGATCTTCGGAACACGAATTCTTGATCTTGCGATTGAACTCACACACAGCTTGAAGATTCTTACCCAACTGTTCGAACTTCTGAGGTCGAACCGCGGTGAGGGGTTTTTCGGTCAATCTCAGCGCATCGGTAGTCTTAGGACTTACGGGGTTCAGAGTGAGAGCAAAGAACCTGTCCAGCTCTTGAACCGTGATGTCTCGCTCGAGGTTGCTCGCATTCAATATGCCTGCAGCGAGCCGTTCAAGCTGTTCGGGTTGAATTTCACCTTTGGTGGCCTTTTCGGAGATTTCCTGCCATCTTTCTTGCACTCTCTTCGAATCAGCATCTTCTGGCAGCAAGGCAAGCAGCTCTTCTCCAAGGAGTCGAAGCGAACGGTTGAAAACGTCGTGATTGACCTCTCCATCTTCTGAGACCAAATAAAAAATACCGCTCGAAATGATTAACACCCCGAGGATAACGGCTAAATTCTTGAAAAAATTTGTCACCTGAATACTCCTGAGAATTGACACGAATTTGGAGGACGTCGTTATAATTGGTATGGTATACTTTTTAAGATGACTGATTGTTTCTTGCAGCCCTCTTTTTTGCCAATTTTCTCCTCTCGCTTGGCTTGAGGTAGAAACTGGTCTTCTTCAAATCCTTCTTGATTCCGGCGACCTGGCATTTATGATTAAACCGCCTCAGGGCTTTGTCGATGGATTCGCCTTTCTTCACGACCGTAACCACCATGGAAACGCGATCACCTCCTTTCCTGCTGTTTTTCTTGAAGAACGGCCCCAATATAACCAAATTGTTTCCAAAAAGCAAGTGCCGCTATTCAGATTTTGTAAGCAGCCCCGCCTGAAAATAAATTTTCAGGCTCATAGTAGAAGTCGGCTGAAGCCGACTAAGTTTTTCTTCCATCAACAATTGTCATTGAATTCCTCAGCGTCACTGAGGTATTACATTTTAGTGCCGACGAAACCGACGATCCAGCTCTTCCAAAGAGAGATTTATCAGCACTGGCCTGCCATGGGGACAAAAATATGGCTCTTTGGTTGAAAATAATTGATCGATTAGAGAATTCATGGCTTCAAGGCTCAGAGGATCGCCCGCCTTGATGGCAGAGTGACAAGCAAACGACTTTGCCACATTGTCGCGAATATCCGGATTCTCTCTTTTGCCACGTTTATATTCATCGATGATGTCCAAAAGAATTTTTTCTTCATCGCTAATTTTGATTCCAGAGGGAACGCCTTCAAGCACGACCGTGTTTTTCCCGAATGCTTTCAGAACAAACCCAATTTGTTCTAAAAACGGTATCATGTCCAGAAGCACAGAATAATCTTCTGAAGACAATTCAACGATTTGGGGAAAGAGCAGTTGCTGCGACGAGGGTTTACGCTTCTCAAATCTTTCCAGCGCCTGTTCATATAAAATGCGTTCATGAGCCACATGTTGATCGATCAGGATCACTCCGTTCTTTATTTGGGACAGAATGTATTTATTGTGCACTTGCCACACATGAGTTGGTTTGAACGCCTCCTTAGCGCTTGTTAACGATTCAGATCCGGATTCTTCGTTCCTGCCTCGACTGAAATCCTCTTCCTCAAACAACGTGTTGTCCGTCCAACTGTGCGAATCGATTTCAGCAGCGCCCCAATCGCGGTCGGGACGGTTTGGCCGGAATGGCCCCGGTTGCCTATGGGGCAGGTGCGAATTCTGATGAGAAGACAGTTGCGGCACGACTTCTTCGCTACTCAGCGCCCGCTTCACCGCTCCCCGCAACGAACTGAACACCAGGGATTCGTTGGCAAACTTTATCTCCATCTTCGTGGGATGCACGTTGACGTCGGCTTGTTCGGCTTCCATCTCGAGAAAAACCACGTAGACGGGATAATGCCCTTTGGGGATGATGTCACCGTAGGCTGACAAAACGGCATAATGTAAGCTTTTGTTAGTAAAATAACGCTTGTTGAAATAGAGATACTGATCTCCGCGAGTGGCACGGGTCGTGTCCTGATTACCGGTAAATCCACTGATCCTGACCGAGCCTTCATTTTCTATGGGAATGAGATTCTTTTGGATTCGTCCCCCAAAAACAGACCGCACGCGATCTTCTAGAGATTCGGGCTGCAATTCGGTGATGATTTCGCCATCCTTGACAAACGAAAAGGCAATTTGGGGACAAGCGAGAAAAAATCGATTCAAGACTTTCAAAATCTGCCGGTATTCGGTATTGGTGGCTCGCAAAAATTTTCTTCTGGCAGGCGTGTTGTAAAAGAGATTCTTCACGGTAATCGATGTGCCGGGATTTCCACCCGCGCCCTCCACTCCATCCATGACTCCACCGCTGATTCTGATCAGATGTCCTGAATAGCTGCCCTGTACAATGGATTTTGCTTCAACTCTTGAGACCGAAGCAATGCTCGCCAAAGCCTCACCTCGAAAACCCAGAGTGTGAATGTGGATCAAGTCCTCATAGCTGAAGATTTTACTGGTGGCATGACGTTGAAACGCGAGCAAAAGATCGGCTTCGCTCATACCCGCGCCATCATCGACCACCTGAATGAGCGATTTCCCCCCTTCAGCGATGACCACCGTAATTTCACTGGCGCCGGCATCGATGGAATTTTCTACCAGCTCTTTCACTACAGAGGCCGGACGATCGATGACTTCGCCAGCAGCAATTTTATTGGTGAGATTTTCCGGGAGAATTTTTATCTTTGTATTATTCTGCTGCACAACTTAAGTCACGGTCAAATGTTTAAAAGATTCAAAAAAGTCAGTTTAAAGGTAACTATTCAGTGCATGCCCAAAAAGGACAAGACAATTTTGGGTCGGACGGTAGTCAAATAGTTAAATTGTTAACGATGGATTCTCAACATAACCATTTAACAACTTAACAATTTTGTTGCCATTTTTAATTATGTTCCTACTTCAGTGTTTCTTCGCTTTGTCCGCATAGTCTGAATAGTTCAACATTTTAAAGATAAAAAAACATCTTCGACAAAACAAATGATTCCCCAGGGCCAGGTATCTTAAAGTGAAAACTCAGCCCCATGAAGTTTAAGCGAAGATAGTTAAAACACAAAATAATTGTAGTCAAAATAATTAACCTGAAAGAAATCATCAAGAAACTTCTTCTTTGGACACTGATCGACACTGATTCGTGAATTTTCTTATGAAAACCTTACAAAGGTTGGTATCACCAAAAAACAGCGGAAACCTGTGAAAATCTGTGCCCAAAATATCTTTTGTTTTTTAAAAAGTGCCCGGCAGTAAATTCTGGGTGAGAACTAACTATTTTGCCCAAAATCATTGTTGCCTTATTTTTTTCTTTGATCATTTTGTCTTTTTTTCGTTTTGGCCTATCCGGATTAGGCTTTTCTCAAAGAACTCAAAGGAATTCGAATCAACCCATACGCCACGATGGCAAAGATGACGATGGAAAGCCATGGGCCAAGCTTATCAACAAATCCAAATTCCGTTTGTCCGGTGAGAAGGTAAGTGATGGACGGTTTTTCGGCAAAAGCCAACCCGGCAAGCATAACGCCGGTCAGCGCCTCACCTGCAATGAAACCGGACGCCACCAGAGTTCCTACATTATCCACTCGCATTTTTTGGGCATCCGTAGCTTTGCGCCTCTCGACTATCTTATCCGAGGTGCGTTTGATCAACCCACCGACAAAAATGGCGAACGTGGTATGAAACGGCAAATACATGCCAACCGCAATCAACATTGGCGCCGGAGCCCTGATGAGAATGAGCGCCAGAGAGAAAAACATCCCAATGAGAATCAATCCCCAGGCCATCTCACCGGCAACGATGCCTTTCGCAAGCTGTGCCATAAGTCCGGCTTGTGGTGCAGGCAGGGCTTTATCCCCGATACCAATCCCTCCCTGCGCGATGTTGCCTTCATGCAAAATGATAATCGGAAAAATCAACACGAAGGAAACGATTACAGTGCTGATGACTTCAGCCACTTCCATTTTCCACGGGGTACCGCCGATGAGATGCCCGACTTTCAGATCCTGAATCATGTCCCCGGCCATGGCCGTCGCACAGCAAACCACCGCCGCCACAGCCAGCACCGCAGCCACACCGCTCAATCCAACCACTCCGATGGCCACCATCACAATCGCCGCGACAATCAACGTGGAGAGGGCGAGACCGGAAATGGGCTGATTGGACCCGCCCACCAATCCGACAAGCCAGCCGCCGACTCCGGCAAACAGAAAGCCGGTAACGGTCATGATCACAGCCGCGATAAGGGCGCCTGCAAGGCTTCCACTAAAGTAGTAATACACGAGGGTCATCGGGACGACCAATCCAATGGTCGACAGGACGATCCATTTGAGATTAATNNTTGGACCCGCCCACCAATCCGACAAGCCAGCCGCCGACTCCGGCAAACAGAAAGCCGGTAACCGTCATGATCACAGCCGCGATAAGCGCGCCTGCAAGGCTTCCACTAAAGTAGTAATACACGAGGGTCATCGGGACGACCAATCCAATNNCCGGATTCGGCTGCCCCGGCCTGCTTGAAGGCGCCATGAAACGCCGACAAAATCGAATTTCTCAATCCCCACAGTGTGTAAAATGAGCCGACCAACATGGCTCCCACCGCAATGGGACGAATCTGATTGTACCAAATTGTGTAAGTTAATTCGCTCCATGGAACAGGACTGCCATCGATCAGCAGTTGCTGCCGAAGCTCGGGACTGAGAAACAGAGCCATAGGAATTAAGACCAACCACGCCAGCACGCCGCCGCAAAAGTTAATGGCCGCCAATCTCGGCCCGATAATGTACCCGACCCCCATCAAGGCCGACGAAGCCAGGGGACTGGAAAACGTCAACCCTCCTTCGTGCACCACATCACCCAGAGCCTCGCGCGTGCTCGTAAAGTGATGAATCACGGACTGAGGGAATTTGAAGAATACTTCCACACTTTCTCGAAAGATGGCCATGCCGCTGCTGTTTTTTAGAAGCTCGAGGAGCGCACCGACTCCCATTGCCCCGAATACGTAATTTGCCCCGGTTTCGCCTTTCTGGCCAGTCCGGACAATTTCATAACATGCGTAGCTTTCGGGGAATGGCAGTCCGGCATCCACAACAAGCGTTCTTCTCAACAGAATAACAAACAAAATGCCCAGCACGCCTCCCACAAGTAGAATGGCAGAGGTTTCCCAGTAATTGAAGTGCGTCCACAATTTTTGCCCGTCGATTTCAACCATCACAAAAGCAGGGATGGTAAAAATGGCCCCAGCCACGAGCGCTTCACCGACCGAGGCTGTGGTACGGGCAATGTTTTGTTCCAAGACATTGCCGCGAAAAAAGGGCAAGCGAAAAGCAGCCACGGCGATGACCGCCGCAGGGAAGGTTGCGGAGATGGTTAAACCGGCCTTGAGCCCCAGAAACGCATTTGCAGCGCCCAGCACAACGGCCATGATCAGTCCCAGAAATATCGACTTAAACGTGAACTCTGCCAACGTCGTTGTTGAAGGAACATAAGGAACATCTTGCTCCTTATCATTCATGAACATTCTCCTGCATCATACCGAGTAACCATCCTCAGAATGTGACTGTTTAGCTAACAGAAAAATGGAGTGTAAAAATCAGTCCCGACGTTCCTTAACTTGAAATCTCATGGCCAAGTCGGGACGTATTTTTCCATAAACGTCGGCCTTGCAAAAAATACACTTCGCTGATTTTTGCACTCGCGTTCAGTTGGCTAAAGTGTTACCTCAAAGTAAACCCGCATCTGCGAAACTAAAGAATCCATCGTCGCCGATGATCACGTGGTCGAGCACGCTGACTCCCACGACCTGACATGCTGACTTCAACTGGCGCGTGACACGCTTATCCTCCTCACTGGGTTCCGGATTACCGGAAGGGTGATTGTGCACAAACACCACCGAGGCTGCAGAATGGTTGATCGCCTCTTTTACAATCTCTCTAGGGCTTACGATGCTTTCGGTCAAACTTCCTTCAAAAATCGTTTTTTCGTGAATGAGTCGGTTGCGACTTGTTAAGAGAATAATTTTGAAAACCTCCCGGCTCAAATCTCTTAGGTAGGGGTTCACAATCCTGTATACGTCTTCACTGCACTCGACTCTCACTTTGCTGCCAGCCTCCTCCAGGAACAGCCGTTTTCCGAGTTCCATCGCTGCCTTGATTTGTGCAGCTTTCGCCATGCCAATGCCGTTGACCTCACACAGTTCGCTGACTGACTTTCCGTCCATACCCCGAAATCCACCAAATTCCTTGATCAAATGCCGCGCAAGATCAATTGCGGTGGTTTCCTGATTCCCGACTCGCAGCAAAATAGCCAAAATTTCTGCATCAGAGAGCTTATCGGCACCGAACTTAATTAGCCGCTCTCGAGGTCGATCATCTTCAGGCCATTCGGGAATTTTAGGTGTGTAGCGTGCCATAAGTTTTTTAGGCTGTAGGCTGTAGGTTGTAGACTGTTGGGCTTTGCGTAATGATCTAATCAAACCGCCTAAGCTCTTTTCATTTTCACTAATTTGAGTGGAGCTAGGTTATGGAGTACTGGATCAATGGATTTTTGGAACTACCTACCGGCACTCCAGTACTCCAACCAATGACCCCAAGAGCTTAAATGTTTAAATATCAAAATATTACATGTTTAAGTATTCGATTGGTCTCGCATGAAGTCCCGCCTACAGCCTAAAACCCCTACAGTCTATCCACCTGTAAAAAACAAAAGCCGTAGTCCAAACACCACGGCTTCCTTGTTTTCAAGAGTAAGTCATATTGCCAATGTCTACTCGACCAGAACCATTTTCTTAGAATCGACAAAATTGCCTGACCGCAGCCGGTAAATATACACTCCGGAAGGAGCCAGATTTCCAAAGTCATCCCGGCCGTTCCATTCCACAGAGTAGAAACCGGGAGCCTCTTCCCTGTCGATCAAGGTTCGGACTTCTTGTCCGAGTAAATTGAAAATCTTCAAAATCGTTTTTTGTACTGCAGCACCGTCAAGATTGATCGGAATTTGATATTGAATCTCGGTCGTCGGATTAAACGGATTGGGAAAGTTTTGTGCCAGGACGAAGATCTCAGGCAATCCGACCACAGCCATAACCACCCGTGAAAACTCAAACGTGCCATCCGTGTCAATTTGTTTCAGCCGATATTTATATACACCGGGTTGCAGAGCCGCGTCCGAAAATGAGTAATGCGTGGGAACGTTGGTTGTACCCTGACCCTGCACGAACCCAATTTTCGACCAAACTTGCCGACGTTCGGAACGCCGCTCGATGTCAAAGCCGAAATTATTGGATTCGGAAGCGGTCACCCAAAGCAGCTCGACATCATTTTGTACCACATTAGCAGAAAAGGACGCCAACTCCACGGGCACGGTCTCGAAATCCTGAGACGCGGTTTCCACCACCAACGGATTTTCAGCGTTGTCGGCCAAGGTGCTACCCATTTCAACCGGTTGGTTGTCCGCAAAGAATATCAGGTTGAACGCTAACGGAAAAGCGCCCTCGATATCGTTACCTGTAATGATTACGCCCGAATCCCCGAAGGAGTTGTTATCTTCATCGGGCGAACCTTCACCAGACTTATCAAGATAAAACAACTGACGAACATCTCCAATCGTACCGGGCAGGCTAAAAAGGGTTACGATTGTGCCTTCAGGAACCTGAGTGGAATTTGTTTTCGCCGTGGTTCCGGCTGGACCTACAATATGTGTGAAATTAATTTCAGGCGCCTCGACAATGCTCGGGTCTACATTGTCCGAACTGGCATCAATCACGACGTTAGTGTTGTTCGGATTTGAAAACAACATTCCTTCCGCATTCGAAGAAAGGTCAATTGAGTGTCGAAGTAATTCTATTTCAATTCCAAGTGGTAAATCGGCTGGAATCGATAAATCACCTTGCAAGACGAGGGAATTCCGAAAATACTGCACGGGTAAGGAGGCATCCGCCACCTCAGCGCCGAGTGCAGTCAGGCTTATGGTAACTTCACGGATCACTCGAACTCTTCCATCTATCGCCTTTACGCCTTTGAAAGACAGGTTGTTTTCTTCATCAAAACTTGGAAAAAAGAAAGAACTTGTCTCACCCCTGATTTTTTGCCGATCGATTAAATCCAAATCAGGATTAGCTGGCAGGAATAAGGCTCCGAAAAGACCTTTCTCGTTGCCACCGATTTTGTATGTTGACATGCTATTTTCGAACCCCTCAACCAAGTCCTCACCGGTTCCCGGATTCGGGCTCTCTGTATACATCACATAATCTTCAACGACGGATTTTGCTAAGGAACTTACGAAGTCTGCAGAACGATACAAATAAGCCCAGGCACGATTGTTCTCCATGTCGCGCGGATCGCTGACCGTTATTTCCACGCGCGGGTGTTGTTCCGATCCCTCGTTGTTAAGCCAAATAAAGGCTCGATCTCCGGCGTCATCGGCCATAAATACAAGTTCGTCGTTTTTATCAAAACCTGGTATCTGGTCTGATGAATCTGGAAATACAAAACTTCCGCTGGTATCTTTTTCGTCAATTTGAAAGGGAATGGCCGCCCAAGTTTGTGTGGCGGAATCAAAAGCAAACAGACCGAGTTCGTCTATGGGGGCGCCAATGAACTCTGCGATCTCTGCGCCGTTCCTGATGACGGGATCGACAGGACGGTCAAGTGTTTTAGTTTGGGAGAAAGAAAGGCAGGGACATAGAATTAACGATAAGGACCAAATAATCCACCGGGCATAGCATCGGGGTAAAAACATCTCCTCTACTCCTCATTAAATTACGACAATAAAGAATTCGTAAAGACTCTAGAAAGACTAGAAGGATGATTAACCAAAGCTCGCAACGGCCTCATCCACACTATCGAATGTCTCGAAGATGGTCACAAGCTTTGTGATCATGAAAAGACTTTTGACTTTTTCCGTAACCTTAGCCAACTTCAAATCTCCGCCGGCATTTTTGACAGTGGTCATTGAACCCATCAAAGCACCGAGGCCGGAGCTGTTCATCCATTTGACCTTGCCCAAATCGATGACGATCTTTTTGGTGTTGTTACCCACGAGCTCTTTGACTTTATCATGAATGGCCGTTGTCTCAGGTCCTCCCATTAGCTTGCCTTTCAGCTCAATGACTGCAACATCGCCATGCATTTGTTCCTTAATTTGCATAATTTCACCCTCCTGCTAGTGCTGCACGTAAACGATCAGGACTGACTCTGAATCAGGCAAATGTAACATATTTTTATCATCATGTCAACGTTTTTTTGCTTCATATTCTTTTATGCGCTCTCGATAAAATATAAGCAGTGGACGAATAAAAGCATCCCGGGAGGTGAGTTATGAAACTCAAAATTTTCTTAATCGCCTGGGTTCTATTTGCCGGGCATGGGAAAGCTTCAATGACGAGGGGTTTAGATGCTTTCAAAACTGAGGTGTTCAATACCTCCATCTCCGGCACAATTTTTCTTCATCAGGCGCCCAGATACCGTTCATATTTGTCCATTGGCATGGCATACTTCCATTATTCAGCAAAAAACGGCAATGACAATCAGCTTTATTACACCGATGGTTCGAAGGTTGGTGGGCATCAATCCACAAAGAATCATCATCGATGTCAATGTCTATGAGTAGAATTTAATAAGCCATGATTCATACCTCCCCTCCTTCCGTGCCGTCAGCGGTAGTGTTGGCGGCATTTATTATTTTAGCGCCGAAGGTTAGGTGGCATTTTCATACCGCAATTCTCAAC
>JAABYK010000273.1:0-4418 GCA_011775825.1 Candidatus Zhuqueibacterota bacterium
AAGGTACTTGTTCCTCCGGAAGAGCTAATTAATAATCATTCTTCCATTGTCTGCATAGGCATCTAAAGAACAGTCCTAAATAACAAATGTGGAAAAGAAGGGGAGTCGTGCTTCACATCGTTGGAGCCCAAAATCCTCCGTTCATCCCCTAATTTCTCCCCGAATCCAAACCCTTCAATTCTCGGCTCACTTTCGCAAGCCGAATGAGCAGGGTCTCCAGTTTCTGGGAATAGTCGGCGGGATTCATCTGCGGCTTTCTGGCTTTCAGATCTTCGATTTCTTGTTCGAGGCGGGCTTTTTGTAACAGGAGACTGTCTTTTGCAGAGGAGGAGCCTGATTGCAAGCTCTTGAGGGAGGATTCGAGCTCCTTGGAGACGGGATTCAGATACACGCGGCTGGCCCACAGTCCGTCTTCGCTGTTTCTTAGGTCCTGGCTGCCTTCGCCGTCGCCATTGTCGTCGAGGAGCGGATGTTCGGACGGAATGCGGCGTTTTTCTTCAAACCAGTTATCCTGTTTCGTCCGGGCAAATTTGAACGCTTCCAACATGCTGATGCGATTGTCTTTGTTAAAATCGGCTTCATCGAAGGTCAACGCATCCAGGAAGAAATCGGCGAAACTGGTTTCGAAATGCTCCTGGCCGCTTTTGGTGGCGGTGATAATGACGCGTTCCTCACCGCTCAACTTTTCGATAAACGGACCGCTGGCACTGGCCGTGTTTACGAGAATAATTCGTTGGGTTGGCAGTTGTGACAAGAGTTGACCAAAATCGATGTCGCGCAAATATCCGGCTCAAGTGCCCTGAATTCCTTGCACCAGTGAACGTGTTAACCGGACAACTCAATTTCAAATTCCAGTCAAATTCTCAATACCCATTTACTTTGCTGAGCAAAACAATAGATAATTTGATTTTTGCAGGGAAATATGGTATATTAGCTTTGGTTTAAAATTAAATTAACCGTATTTGAAAATGCATAATTCTTAAGAAAAGTTGAATTTACTTTCGCCAATTCGAGAAATTGCCGAGGTATGAAAGGATAGTAAAATGAAGCTAATCAGAGAAATAGTAGGCGGTGAGCCTTATGAATATTATCCTTTGGGCGAATATATTGTTCGAGCACCTGGAGTTTGTGGTGGTCGTCCAACGTTCAAATATACTCGGATTGAGATTACATTCATTCTAAATCTGCTGGCTGCCGGGGAATCGATTGATGATCTGGTAACTGCCTATGAAGGTCGTATTACTCGTGAAGCGATATGGGAAGCTATCCATCTGGTAACTTCGGAATACAGTAATACTTTGCCTGAATTGGAAACAGCGTAAATGATAGTCTTGGATAAACACTTTATGGTCTTTCATCTATAATCTCAACTAAAAACTGGAGCGATAAGATGACGAGAACATTTAGCGCAAGCATTTGGAAAGAAGGCAAATGGTACGTTGCCCAATGCGTAGAAATAGATGTAGCCAGCCAGGGGAAAACGAAAGAAGAAGCATTGACCAATTTACGAGAGGCATTAGAACTTCATTTTGAAGAACCTCGCGCTACTCTTTTACCGGAGATCCGGCAGTTAGAGGTAGAGCTTCATGCCTCTTAAGGGGTTATCCTATCGAAAAGTCGCCCGTAAATTAAGAAAGGCCGGATTTAATGAAGTGAGACAGAAAGGAAGCCACGTAAAATTTGCTAAAGAAACGGAAGAAGGACGAAGAACGGCTACGGTTCCACGGCATAAAGAAATTGCTTTAGGAACACTCAAAAGTATTCTGCGACAAGCGGGGCTAAGCGAAGAGGAGTTTGAAAAATTGTAGGAAACAAATAGGCGTTAACACAGAACATGGCTAAACAAAACCCTAAAAAGACGAGCGGTTTATAATCCACCTAAGCCCATCAACCTGACGTTGCCGCTTTGGACTCATTTCAGAGTTTTGAGCGCTCTACCCGGTAACTTACTTTCCGAAAAACACGCCCTCCGAACAGCCAAAATAACCCTTCGGTCCAACCCCTAATTTTTCCCGGAATCCAAACCCTTCAACTCCCGGCTCACTTTCGCCAATCGAATGAGCAGGGTCTCCAGCTTTTTGGAATATTCGGTGGGCTTCATCTGCGGCTTTCTGGCTTTCAGATCTTCGATCTGTTGCTCAAGGCGGGCTTTTTGTAACAGCAGGCTGTCTCTTGCGGAGGAAGAGCCTGATCGCAAGCTCTTGAGGGAGGATTCGAGTTCTTTGGAGACGGGATCGAGATACACCCGGCTGGCCCACAGCCCGTCGTCGCTGTTTTCCAGCTCCTGGCTGCCCTCGCCGTCGCCGTTGTCATCGAGGAGCGGATGCTCGGACGGAATGCGGCGCTTTTCTTCGAACCAGGTGTCCTGTTTCGTCCGGGCAAACTTGAACGCTTCCAACATGCTGATGCGATCATCTTTGTTAAAATCCGCTTCATCGGAGGTCAGCGCATCCAGGAAGAAATCCGCGAAACTGGTTTCGAAATGCTCCTGTCCGCTTTTGGTGGCGGTGATAATGACGCGCTCCTCGCCGCTCAACTTTTCGATAAACGGACCGCTGGCGCTGGCCGTGTTTACGAGAATAATTCGTTGGGTTGGCAGTTGCGAGAGGAGTTGCCCAAAATCGATGTCGCGCAAATCCGGACCCACCAGGTTGAACTTGCTCCAGGTGCCGTCATAGCTTCCGTGTCCGACCATAAAAATGAGCACCTGATCGTCTTCATCCATCTTTTGGGCTAACTGGTAGAATGCTCTGCGGACATTTTCCGCTGTGGCTTTGTAGGCGATGGCAAGAGAATCAAAGCTGGGATCTTCGAATAAATACACCACGTTTCCCGGCTTATAATTCAATTTTGTGACCAGCCAATCGTACAAACGGCTCGTCTGCGAAAAGTACGTTTCGGTGTATTCCTCCTGACCGCCGATCCCGCCCAGGACTATGGCGTATCGTTCACCGAACGCCAAATCCGATTGGGCTGAACCTGGAGAGAAGTGCAGGAGTAAGAATAATTTTGTTACGATTAACAGTTGGGTTGTTCTCATAAATTCATGTCTCATAATAGAAAAAACAGAAAGATTGCTTCACTCGCGTCGCTCGTTCGCAATGACACAACAGAGCCGCTCATGACAGGCCTTTGCTGCGTCGGGTGTACCACTCGATGGAAAGTAACAGAATCGCCAGCAAAAAAATCAGCGGCATGTCCCACAAATCGCGTTCCACCAATTTGGAGTAGCTGCTCTCCATCACCGAGATTTCGTCCGCTAAATTCTGTGCTTCCTGTTCGTGATAGTATCTGCCTCCGCTAATTTCGGCGATGCGTTTCAACAAGCCCGCCTGAAGTTGTGCTCGTGTGAATTCAGCCTTCGATTCTTCGACATAGAAGGCGGATTCTGTGCGACCGAGAAAATCGCCGTTCGCCGAATGAGCGAGCACCTCGACTCTGTACAAGCCTGTTTCGTCCGGATGATAAGCGCCTACGTACTCGACCTTTCCGTTTGAAGACCAGTTGAACGGGACTTCCACGGTTTTCCCGGATGGCGTGGTGATGATGGCTTTGATGTTGGCATCCTCAACGTAATTAAACGAGCTGTCTCTCACCTCCACGTTAAGCGTCGCCTGCTCATACGGAACGTACGTTTCCTTATCCAGTGCGAGCTCCAGCGGTCGCGGAGAATTCAGAGCCAACCAGCGCAGCGTCTGTCGCCAGAATCGTTCGTGACTCATGTCTTCATGCGGCATGCCCATCTGCCAATGCCAGGTGCTGGAGGTTGCGAGCACCATGGACCGGCCCCGGCCAAAGCGCTGATTTGCCATGATGATTTTCGGATTGTCCGGTTCGCTCAAAGGATGCACCGCTAAAACCGTCGCACCGGGCTTGGCCCGTCCCAACGGATTGTACCCCTCCAAATCAGGCAATTCATCCCAAAGCCCGCTGTTTTCAGACTCCGCTGCGGACAACTGCAGAATGGGGTTTCGTAAACCTTCCGGGGTCAACGTAAGTTTATATTTATCTCGAAACGTGGCCGGCGCCGCTGCTGCCGCTCCATTCTGGTAAGGCAATTCAACCGGCAGAATTTTCTCGATGGACGTCCCGCCATATCCACCCTGCGCAAAGGAGTTGGCGCCGCCGAGCATGAGGAAGCCACCGCCGCGTTGAGACACGAACTCGAGGGTATTTTCCAACTCGTCAGCGTTAAAAAAGTCGGCCTCGATGCTGCCGAAAATAATGGCATCGTATTTAAAAAGCCCCCGTCTCGATTTTGGGTACCCGTCCTTCAATTCGTCCCGATTTTCGATGCCCTGACGATAGAATTTGTCCGGGAGGCCGGTTCTCAACAGCGAAATTAACTTGATGTTCTGGTCGCCATCCACGGCCCGGCGCAGATATTTGAACTCGGCCCGCGGATAGCCTTCGATGTA
>JAABYK010000273.1:4459-13427 GCA_011775825.1 Candidatus Zhuqueibacterota bacterium
CGGGTGGCTGCTCCTCGCAACTGCTCCGTCTGTTTCTTGACAATGGCGCCCTCTTCTCGTAGCTCGAGCTCCACTTCCTTGCTATCGAACATTTTGTTTTTGATCAGAGCCGAAATCTCTACGACGGAATTCTCAATCACGGAATGGTTGGCAGCCACCTTGGCAAGCTCGATATCCTCGGACTGTTCGCTGCCAATTCCGACTGCGTAGATCGGCAAATTCTTACTTTGCAAAAGATCGGCGGTCTCCAATGGATCGGTATCACCATTATCTGCACCGTCCGTGAGAAGCACAACCCCTGCAACCAACCCCTGATTGCCAAGTTCGGCTACAAAATTCAAGCTCCTGCCCAAATTCGATGCCGCACCCTGTGCAGCCAGGTTGTTGCAATCTTTTATGTGCTGAACCTCCGAAGCAAATTTGTAGGTCTGAATTTTGAAGTTCTGCTCGAGCTTGGCCAGCAGCCCCGGATTTGTGCCATCACCCAGGAGCGTTCTGGCAAACCCCGTGCGCGACCGTTTGTTGCCGGCGTCTTCAATGGACATGCTCCTGGAATCATCCACCAGGACCAGGAGCGAACTCTTGCGCGGAATGACCGAGGAGATCGTAATCACAGGTTCGAAGAGCGCAAACAGAAGCAAAGCGATCACCAAAAATTTTAGACCAATAAAGGCGATCTTTAACGGGCGTTTGATTCGCAGGGTCGTCTTCCGATAAACCAACCAAAGGACGAGTCCTATTACCAGCGCCAATCCGAGCAGAGTGAGCACAGAGGGCAAAAACTTGATGGTCAGGTTGCCTTCTTTAAAAACAACCGGGCTGTATTTTAATAAGAATTCCAGCATAAGTTACGTCGCTATTTTCACTTCAATTGACTTCGTGCATCACATTGCAGTTCAATTTACTTAGTCTACATTTTCTTGGTAAATGAAAAGCGAAGAGCGTGGAGCGAGAAGCGTGTCCGTGCGCTCTTCGCTCTACGCTTCTCGCTAATTCGTCTCCGACAGCGCCTCGTAATACTTTTCCACCATGTCTTTGTACTCCGGCGGAATTTTTTCTTCGCGTGCCAGAAACAATTTCTCCTTGTTTTTGATCAAGTCCAGCTTTTGTGCCAGTTCGGCCTCGAAATTCTTCAAGGGCGTCAGGATCTGCTGCTCGATGACATCAAGCCTTTGTGGATCGCCGCCCGTGAACGTCCGCATGATGTCGGTAAGATTTTCGTTGATTTCTCGTGCCTGTCTGGACAGCGAAGAATCCACTTGAAGTGACTGCCGTATGAACTCCAGGTCTTTCATGCTTTTCGACAGTTCCTCATTCCACCAATCCAATTTTGTGGGATCGACCTCTTGTGGCGGGCGCTCGGTTTCTCCGGGCCCGGCCTCACGTGGCCGACCCTCCTCGCGAGCCAGGTCCTCTCCGCCGCGTTCGCCTTTCTTCCTGCCTTCCGTTTCCCGTTCGGCCTGTCGCTTTGCGGATTCCAGATTCTCTCGAAGCTTGCGCGTTTGATCCAGGGCCACATCCATCTTTTCCTCAACCGACTCGGCAAATTCACTCCTGAGTTGCGTCAATTTCTCGGCGTTTCGCTCCAGCATCTTCTGGATGTCCTGTCCCGCCTGCTGCGCTGAATTCAGCCGGTCTTCTTTTAACAGATTGCCGGCGGTTTCCATTTTTTTCTCAATCTCTTCACGCTGTAAATCTTTCGAAAATTTGCGTAGTTCTCTCGAGGCTTTATTCCGATTCCGTGTCGCCTGGTTGGAAAGAGATTTTATGTGTTCCTGCGCTCGTGTAAAATCTTCTTTTAATCTGGCTTGTTTTTCCCGGGATTTTTGTAATTCTTGCTGGCGTTTTTCCTGGTCATCTTTCTTGGGCAGATTCGCCAGATCGTTCGTCAGTTCCTTCTGCTCTTTGGCTAAGTTTTGAAACTCCTGTTGCAGAGATTTCAGCTGTCTGCGTAGTGATTCTTTTTGATTTCTACGCAGGAGATCTTCCAGGTCGCGTAATTTGTTGAGCGCCTGCTGACCTTTGGCGCGCGCCAAATCCGAATTGTCCCGCGAAAGATTGTTGGATGTGTTGGTCATTTCCTGCATGGCCCTTCTCAGGCTCTCCTGCATCTCCCTTGGGAAATGGCTGTTCTGCCTCTGCATCTGGCGACTCTCTTGGGCCAATCGACGGGTCTCCTGACGCAACTGCTCCTGCTGTCGACGCAATTCTTGAATTCGACGTTTTTTCTCCTCAGGGGGAAGATTCTTTCGTTCCAGATCGCGGAGCTGTCGATTAAATTGCTGTTGTCTGCGGGCGAGTTCCTTAACTTTTTGAAGCGATTCATCGATGGCCTGGGAATTCTGGCGCTGGAAGTTCTGGCGCTCTGTTTCGTACTTGTTCTTGAGCTTGTCCATCTCATCCTCAAAAAGCTGCGCCAATTCCTCCAATGCAGCCGTATTCCCCGGACCGCCAGCCCGCGACCTCTGTATTTGCATCGAGGTGATTTGGGCCTCCGCTTTCAGTAAATTTCGGTACGATTTCCGCTCAAATGTCAGAGCGTCCTCGAGGTTCGGTTTGTCCAACTCATCCAGAGCCTGCTCCATGGCTTTAATCGCCTCAACGTAAAATTGCGACATATTGTCCCCGGAATCGTCCGAAAACAACGCCCGCTGTTCCATCTGAAACAGGGTGTTCTGTGTGACTTCTTTTAGATTCTTCTGGCTCTCGGTGATGACATTGAGGCTCTCCGCAAATTTTTCACCGCCATCTTTCTCTTTGTTCAACAACTTCCAGGTCGCAACGATGATGTCCTTTTGGGTCTGGGAAAGCCTGCCGCCAAAACCGGCTGCGCCCCCTGGTTGCCCCTGGGACATGGGGCGGGTGAATTCCTGCTCGAATGGCCGGATGGTGATGAAGTAGATGTCCGAAGAGATCGGGTCTGCGCCACTAGCTTCGGAGTTGTCTATAGCCTGAGCATGGTAGGTCAAAAAATCACCCGGCTGAACGTCCAAATCTTCCAAGTAAAACAGATTATCTGCCTCGAATTCCTGGAACTCCTCCAAACTGCTGCTTTCGCTCTGACTGACTCGTTGGTCATGCAAGGCCACTTGCTTTTCTGCATCACCGTTGACCGTGTAAAGAAGCTTGAGCGCTTTCAATCCATAATCGTCCTGCACATGAACCTTGATGGGTACCTCCTCAACCATGGTGGCCTTGATGTCCCGACCCGGCCAATCGATGCTCAAGATAGGCGGTTGATCCGGCAAAGCGTGGACGTAATATTCCGGGGCGGGTTCGTTGGTCAGTCCATCCGTATCCGTTACGTGAATTCGGTAGTACGAATCCTGTGTCACCTTGAATGAAGCCACCACAACCGTATCCGACGAAATGACGGTCCGCAATTCCTTGTCTCCTTTGAGATTTATGGCCGCTTGGGTCAGTGGTTTGTCCGCAACTGCGACGACCTTGACCGTTGTACCTTGCGGGGCCCAGACATCACCGGAATTGGCTTCCCGCTTCTTTTTGAGGCCCGTATATTCGGGATAGTCATAGGTTAAATCCACGCGTTTGATTTGCGGCGCGTCGTACACAGAAATCGTGTAAATGTCGGAGAGTCGGTCATCGGCTTTTACGTAGTATTTGGTCTGAGCCTGCAAGTCCAGGAAATTGAACAGAAACATGTCTTTGGTTTCCGTGGGATCCATTTCCAGCTTGCTCCAGGACGAATCGTCGCCGGAAAAGTAGATATTCACAGCCTCCGCTTCAAAACCACTTAACTCAGCCCGGATTTCTTGAGTCGATCCCCGGGGCACGCGCGTGTTGCCGGGAGTCACATTCAGCTTCGGGATAAAGCTGATTTCAGGAATGTTCCACGGTGCGAAAATACGCCCGGACTTCAGGCTAAACAGATCCAAATTGGAAAGAATGAATAGGCCCAGAAGAAAAGCTGTGACGGTTGCGAAGCTGCTCCAAAGCACGGCCCCTTTGGTCCGAATTGTCTTGGACAAATTCAACGGCTCGACACGAAACCTGGTATCCTCCAGAAGTTTTTCCAGAATCTGAGGCGAAATCCTGACGTTTTCACCGCCACCCAGCTCTACCGCACTGACCAGCCGATCCTCCAAATCCGGATGCTTCTCCTCAATATAGCGGGCTAACTGAGAATGGTTTGGGACTTTCAAGAGAGGTCGGACAATTTCCAGAACAATCGCGGTCAACGTCACCGCAATCAAAATCCCCAGGAGAGCAAATCGCACAGGATGGCTCAATTCGACCAGAGAATCCAGGGCAAAGGCTATCAAAAAAGCAGTGATTGCGACAATCAACACTTTTGCTCCGCCTTTGAGCAGAATCGCGGTTTTCCAGCGACGGCAGACTTTGTTTATTCTGTTTACTAATGTTTGATGTTGATAATTCATCTCGACCATCTCTTGATTTTAATTGTCCATTTGAAACTGACAGGGTTACGAACCCTTCAGTTAAAAGGGTTAAATTACCGAAGCTACCGATACGTGCGATTCGCCAACCAGGTCTCTCCCAGCAGCAGCAGAATTACCGCCAGAATTGCCAGACGCCACAGCTTTTGGCGATCCTCCAATTGCTCATTCATTTTTGGTGACGTTACGGCAGCCGTCTGCACAACCTCATCTGACCCTCTGGCAATCTTTTCCCGAAGTTCTGCCAGGCTGAGTGACGTCAAATCTGACTCCCTTGAATCAATGTTGATGGCAAACGTTTCCACAGTCCGATTTTGCTGTTTTCGCTTTATCCGGTAAATGCCGGGCTCGTCGGTCTGTTTGAAATATTTATTTTCCAAATCTACAACCTCACCAGCGGGCGATTCCACATAAAAAGCGGCTTCCCTCTTATTTTTAGGTGCAAAATTAGTTACGGTCACGGGCTGGCCGACAATGTAGGCCTCCTGTCCTTTTTTCTCGGACGCAGCGTAATCCAATGTTTGATAGAGTATGGGTAAAAATATCGCTTTCACTGGCAAGTTACTCCATTCAGAATCCAGACTCGACGTAAATAGAATCACCTTACCCGAGCCGATTTTGCGCTCAATAATGGCCGGACTGTCGTCATCGAAATGGGCAAGAACGGAGCCCGAGCTTACGGGATCTGCCTGATAATATTGGTAAAACTGCGCAATACTCGGATCGCCGTGTCCGGGATCGGAAAAAACCCTGAAAATCGGATGCTGATAATCCACCTCGGCGAGAATGACGCTGTTGTCACGGCTCACGGATTTGAAAGCCAGACCCGTCAGTTCAGCGGGAGCAAGATCGCGAAACAGTCGATTGAAAATCGTCGGGTTCACCTGATCGCCCAACGAAACAATCAATCCACCTCCACTGCGCACAAAATAACCTAAACGCTCAACGGTGTCTCGACTCAGATCCTTTATGTTCGCCAACAGCACCGCTCGATACTTACTCAAATTGTGATCGTCAATTGTTGAGGAAACGGTGTGCACCAGGTTATATTTGCCTACCCTGGGCAAATTTATCGCACGTTCCACAAAGAACAACTCATCCTGGGTCACATCTCCTTGATCCGGTTCCCCATTTACAGCGAGAATTTGAGTTTTGGATTCATTTTCTAAAACGAAAAAAAATTGGTTATCCTGAGTCAGATCGTCGTCATCTGCTTGCAGTACCGCGAAACCCGACACCAAACCTCTGGGAAATTGAATGTCGGTCAATTGGACGACGTCTTCTTCCCCCCCAAGCAGACTGACATTTTTCTTCGAGACGTTTTTGTTGTTTAAAATTAAGGTGACCGTGGTTTTCTTTTTCTCATTTCCGAAATTTTTGAGCTTAACCAGGACATCTTGTGTCCGGCTGCTCTTGCTGCGATCGGAGATGAGCACCTCTTTGATGGCCACGTTAGATATGGTTTCATGTTCGATTGCCACCGTTTCCAGGCGAATCCCGGGTTGCAGTTGCCACCGCGAATAGATGTTATCGAAACCGTGCTTTTGCAGGTCGGAGACCAGAAAAATGGTCTTGGTTTCAAATGGGGACTCCAACAAGTAAGACTCGGCAGCTTGAAGGGCCGGGGCGTAATTGGTGCTTTGGTTCGACAGGGCCAAACGCTGCGGCAACTGATTAGCAACGGCAGCGAATTCCCGATCAGCTTCCGCCACGATGCTGATGTTTTCCGAAAATTGCATGACCGAAACTTTGTCACCAGGTTCAAAAGATCGCAGCAATTCTTTGGTCTTTGCAATGGCCTTATCAAAGTTGCCATTATGGGCCATGCTGAAAGAATTGTCCACCAAAATGACTGCGGCCTCGGGTTCGTTACTTAGAATGCCCCCTCTGTCGGCGTTTTCCAGGAAGGGGCGTGCAAATGCGAGAGCAAGCAGAGCCAGCGCCGTCATTCGCATGAGTAATAGCAGAAATTGCCTGAGCTTCTGCGATTTTACTTTTTGGTCAGGCCTGATTTGCAGAAAGCGCATCGCCGCGAAAGGAAGCTTGACCGCTCGATTGCGTTTGATCAAATGAATGATCAACGGAATCGCTGCTGCCGCCATTCCCAAAAGAAAAACCGAATTTAAGAACGAAAGTCCAAACATTTTTTAGCCTTTGCCGCTTCGATAGGCCAGATAACTGAATAAGGCAAAATCGATGGGCTTCACCGTATTCAGAACGTGGTAGTCAATTTTTAGACGACTGCATTCCTTCTTAAATTGATCCATGTGCGCTTTCAGGTTCTGCATGTAGGTTTTGCGCACCAAAGAGGGAATGGTCACAAATTGAGCCGTGCCTTCCATATCGATGAACTTCGTGGTGTTCTCAAACGGAAACGTCAGCTCGGTTTCATCCAGGATTTGGAACACAATCACATCGTGACCTTTGAATCTAAAGTGCTGTAGCCCTTTGGCGACGGACGCCGGGTCGTCGAACAAATCCGAAATCAAAATGATCATGCCCTTTTTGTTCAATCTCTCGGCCATCAGATGCAGAGGCAGAGACAGGTTGGTCTCGTCCCCACCCTCGACGTGCTCGAGATAGCGCAAGATAGAGAGTAGATGACCTCGCTTGTTGCGTGACGGGATGACCTGCCTGATGTCTCGGTCGAAGGTCATCAAGCCGACGCCATCTCGCTGTTGAAAAATCAAGTAGCCCAGAGAAGCCGCAACGTAGGAAGCGTACTCCAATTTGGAAATGCCGTTGCTGCCGTAATTCATCGATCCGCTGACGTCAAGCAAGATGTTGCAATTCAGGTTGGTTTCCTCTTCAAACTGCTTTAGATAGTAACGATCGGAACGGGCATAGACTTTCCAATCGATAAACCGGGTATCGTCGCCGGGGGTGTACTCCCGATATTCGGCGAACTCCACACTAAAGCCTCGATAGGGACTGCGATGCAAGCCGGAGATGAACCCTTCAACCACGGTCCGCGCCCGCAATTCCATATTCGAAATCTTCGAAAGGATCTTAGGTTCTAAGAATCTGAGTTGATTTGACATCTTTAATTATGTTAAACGCTCTATGTCGATCCGAGTGGGTAAAGGTGTACTCATGAGAAATCTTTAGCCACGGATTCACACTGATGAAACACGGATACCCAATCGAGTTGGGCTCATGTTTTGTTTTTTAAGAAACAAAGCGGTTGAATTCTCCTTTCTCATTGCCGAAAGCCGTTCCTGACGGCTTCAGGAATTGATGAGTAATCCTACCTCGATTTCTGTTGCTTTTAATTCATTGAGTCATTCTGGCTCATCTATTGAATGGTATTCTTTAGCAACCTTAAGTTCCCCGAGTATTTTTTCATCGACAAATAAGTCTGCCTCATATTCGCCTACAATGACACCTTTAGACTTCACCTTTAATAGGATCCTCTATCTCCACAGAGTCTCCCAGGCGGAACACTTCAACCTGTAATGCCTTTTGACACACTTTCTCTAAAAAACCATAGCCAAGAATATTGTACATCCCAAAGCTTAAGCTTCGGGCCTGAACCTATAATAGCCTCTGTTATGTCTTCATATTCTAAACTGATCTTATCTGCGTATAGAACTATGTTAAAGCTGTTTCTGAACAACCCTGACAAGGTTCGGAACGTTGTCAGTTGACTCCACATTTCGTTTTTTATCGAAGCCCCGATTTTGGTTCGGGGACTGCATCCACCAATTTGTCAATGATGTCCACTGAGGTCACCTTTTCTGACTCCGCGTAGAAATTGGTCAACACTCGATGCCGCAGCACCGGCAGGGCCAGTGCCTTAATATCCTTGATCGAAACATTGTAGCGACCTTCCATGATGGCGCGAGCTTTCGCACCCAAAATGAGATACTGCGACGCCCGAAGTCCGGCGCCCCAACTCACCCAACTCTTCACAAAATCCGGGCTGTTGTCGCTATTCGGGCGGCTTGCGCTGACGAGTCGCACGGCGTACCGCGCCACTTCCTCCGCAAGCGGCACCTTGCGGACGACCTTCTGAAATTCGGTAATCTCACGTCCCGTTATCACGCATTCAAGTTCGGGTATGAAGCTTGAAGTCGTCGAAGACACAACCTCAACTTCTTGATCTTCAGGAAGATAGTCCATTACAACATTGAACATAAACCGGTCGAGCTGAGCTTCCGGGAGCGGATAGGTGCCCTCCAACTCGATGGGATTTTGAGTCGCGAGAACGAAGAACGGTTCCTCAAGGGTGTATGTTTTGCCGCCGGCGGTTACTTTGTGTTCTTGCATTGCCTCCAAAAGGGCTGCCTGAGTTTTGGGTGGCGTTCGGTTGATTTCATCCGCCAAAATAATGTTGGCGAAAATCGGCCCCTTGATAAAGTTAAGCACTCTGCGGCCGGTGGTTCGGTCCTCCTCAATGACGTCTGTTCCGATGATATCGGCCGGCATGAGATCAGGGGTAAACTGAATCCTTTTGAAATCGAGATCCAAAATTTGCGCCATGGTGCGAATCAACAATGTCTTTGCAAGTCCGGGAACTCCGGTGATCAAACAATGGCCGCCGGTAAACA
>JAABYK010000273.1:13459-20678 GCA_011775825.1 Candidatus Zhuqueibacterota bacterium
ACTGCCTTCTCTCAGCTTTTCTACCAGAGCAACATCTTGTTGTGGTTCTTTTTCAGGGGTTTGAGTGGCATATTCAAACATGTTCACTCCTACAATTCGGTTAGTGCGTCAACGCATAAATGATAAAATTAATTCCCAATTTGAATGCTTCTGCAGCGTAATATGGCGGATATCGCGGATCTTTTGCATGCTCCCAGGCATCGCCCAGATCCACGTTTCGCATCACCAGGACCATGAGGCGAGCTTGGTCGTCAAAAATTCCCATGCAGCGCTGATTGATGCCGCCTTTTTCAAACGTTCGGCCTCTCAGCCAGGAACCCAGTCCGGGGACCTGCACAAATTCATCAAAATCATAAAAACAGTGGAAGATGGGATGATCCAGCGGGATATCCTTAATGCTGCGATCCGGAAATACTTTTTTCATCTGCTCAACAAAATTGTGCCATTCAAACGGCCCGTGAAAATCATCGACCATCAAGAATCCGCCGCGCAACAACCATTCCCGAAGGTTGTCTGCTTCTTCTTGAGAAAGCATCATATAACCGACTTCCACGGCATAGGCAAATGCATAATCAAAGATTTCGGAATCGAGAAATGACAGAGAGACCGGATCGTCAGCCACGTTGAGTGCTGTCCAATTTCGAAGCCCCTCCATGAAATTCTGCTCTGCCGAAGGATAATCTACAGCCCACCAAACCCAATCGGAGCCAAAAGGATTGCGATATTGGAAATTGGTGCCTCCTGAAGTGTACTTGAATCGCACAAACGTAAATTCATCTCCGTTGGTGGCCTGAGCGAAAGACAGGCCCGGAACCCAGGTCATCAGCAGCAAGGCTGCTGCAAATTTTTTCAGTTGTACCCGATAAAACGTCATGCTTATTAGTGGGTGTAGTGATAGATCAGATAATTGATCCCCAATTTATACGCCTCGGTTGAGAAGTCCGGCGTATCTTTCGGCAGTTCCCAGCCGTCTCCCACATCGTTGTTGAAGTTGATCAAAACCATGATTCTGCCGTTGTCATCGAGAATGGCCCAATATTCCGGTGGTACCGCCAGATAGGGTGTTCGTTTGTGTATTTTATTCAGATCAAAAAAGCAGTGAAAGATGGGATGATTCACTTGCAGTTTCTGCCATTTATGATCCGGCAGGACCTTCTTGATTTCTCGGCGCCAATTCTCCCACTCGTAGGGCCAGCGAAAGTCATCCACCATCAAAAAGCCGCCACGCAGAAGATACTCACGAAGATTGGTCACTTCATTTTCTGAGAGGGTCAGATAGCCAATTTCACAGGCGTAAATAAATGGATACTCAAATATTTCTTCGTCCGCAAAGGTCAAAACTTTGACTTCTTCAGAAACTTTAATGGAAGTCAACACTTTCAGCGTTTTATACAGGTTTTTTTCAGCTTGTGGGTAATCGTGCGCCCACAGCGGTGCATTGGTGGAAAAGCCATAGCCGTATCGAATGCCGTTGTCCGTCCAACGAATCCGGATAAAGGTAAATTCGTCTCCACCCGGTAGCTGCAGTTGGGCCAAGCCACTCTGGGGATTCAAACCAAAAAGCAAAAAGATGCAATGCATAAACACGAATTTAAACTTTGTTTTCATTTCACTCCAAACAAAACTGTTGTAAAATGATTCACGGCGCGAGTCCACGGATTTAAGGCTGTCCAAAAAGTCGACACCAGCCTTTCACGTCATGTTGAGCAGAGTCGAAACATGTTCTACTTAATAATCTTAATCATCCTTCGACTTCGTCTCAAGATGAAGAGAATTAGACTTTTTGGACAGCCTCGGTTTTCACAATAGTTTCTTGTCCGAATTTAAGTTTCTCACTCCGCGACATTCCTATCATCCTTTTGAACTTCCTGTTTGCCTCTTTTCATTCTACACAAGCAAGTAAAATTTCCTGTGCTCTCTCATAGTTTGGTGCAATTTCCAGGGCCGCCAGAGCCGATTTCTTTGCATCGGCTTTCTTATCCGCTTTCAAATAAGCTTCAGCTAAATCACAGTGTGCGCCTGCCATATCTTGCGGTTCCGTCAGCAATAACGTCCGAAACTCCTCAATGGCCATTTGATACTGTTTCTTTTTCATGTACACCGAAGCCATTTCTTTATGGATCTCCGGTTCAAACGGCGTGATAAAAATTATCTTTTGGAATGCTTCAATGGCACAGTCATAATCCTGGGTTTCAACACACAAATCAGCGAGCAAATTTAGCGACTCCAAATCTTTGCCGTTTAGCGATGTTAACTCGTTCAACTCCGCTATGGCTGCCTGTTTCTTTCCCTGCTTCAGGTAAATCTCTGCAATCGACTTATAAGGACTCTCACCCGACACATAATTTGGAAAAAGCTCTTTCGCCTTCGTGAGGTGCTGCAAAGCCTGATCCAGCTCCCCATTTTTCTTATAATACATACCAAGATGATTATTTAAGAAAGGGTTGTTCGGTTTTTCGACCACTTTCTCCAGCAAATACGTTTCCATGTCCTTTGAGTGCGCGGCCAGATCACGCGGATTGAAGTCGTAATCAACCTGTTCAAAGTTGTATTTGTCATTTACGTAGTCCACAAATTCCTCATTCAAAGCATCGAGATCTTTGCCGTAAACCTCTTTGAAGACCGGTTCCGTTTCCATGTCAGATTTGAATTTGGGAAATGTTTCCTGCAATTTTGGATGCCCATATTTCTCGACCAGATATTCTACCACGAGGGAAGCCTGAAAATAAGAAAGCGTGACCTGTCCCGGATTTGTCGGTCGATTGAATCCGGAATCGAGATCTTTGAGGGGCAAAATGCGATCGTTCCGGAATGCGCGGATAAAGGGTATGTCCAAATTCATATGCCAGTGCGGGTTTGCAGTGGAAGTCTCGTAAACGGCAATTCCTTCGGCCAACCATCGCGGAATGCGGTTTTCGGTGAGACGCAAGTGCGTTACGTGCACCAACTCGTGCCACAGCGTTTCACCCCAAACAAAATCGCCTTTGGAACGCGCCTGTGGAGAATCCATGGCAACGACATTTCCAAAGCAAATGCCCAAAAATGCCTGCGCGCCCGGCAGTCCAAAACANNCCAAAACAACGCACCGCAAAATCGTCATGTTCGGGAAAAATTTCCAAAATAGCCGGTTTAACATCTTTGATGTTGTATTTACCCACCAACTCCAGATAACTTTGGTTCACCAACTCCTGGACGTATCTCCACAGAACGGAATCGTCCCGTTCGTGAATTCGAACGGTGAAATTTTGAAGCTGATGAGTTCGATATTCAGAAAAATCGTCAAACAGAGTCAGCAAATTGCCGACATGCTTGTTGTACGGATCCTGATTGAAGGCATTTTCCAACTCCCGTATGGCCGCCTCTTCCTTGCCGAGACGACTTAAACTCGTACCCAGGCCCGCGCGAGCCAACCAGTTTTCGGAATCCAACTCCAATGCTTTTTTGTAATACTCCACGGATTCTTTGAACAAATAGCGTTTTGAAAGAAAGTCAGCTATCTCGAAATAAAGATTTGCATACTTAGGATTAATGTCAAGCAATTCCGATTTTTCCACCAAGAACTGCACCTCGTTTTTTAACGCAAAGTGGGACAACGCTTTCAAAGTGCGGCTGGTGAGTGAATTTGGGTTTATTTCTAAAGCTGCCTCTATTTTCTCGAGCGCAGAGTCATAGTCTGAGGTAGCGATTTCCAGCTCAGCAAGAAAATCATGTGCACCGACCAGGCTGGGATTGATGGTCAACGCTTTCTGTGCGGCCTGAGTCGCCTTTTCAAAATCGCTGTATTTCCAACATTTGGCCAGACCAAGATGAGCTTCAGCAGAATTGGGATTGATTTTCAGCGCATCTTCAAACACCCCAAATGCGTCTGAGGTATTATATTTCGACAGGAACAGATTTCCCCACGAAATGTACGCCTGCCAAAACGTGGAATCAGATGCGGTGGCCTCCCTGAAGAGATTGTTCGCATCCCGAAAGCGATCCAGATAAATACACGCCTGGGCGATTAAATAGAATTCATTAGCGGTTAAATTCGGATGATTGTAGAAATAATTGATAAAGTATTGCAAGGTTTCACGGGCCGCCGACTTTTCGCCCCACTCCCACTGCATGATTCCCAGGTTCAAGCGCGCCTGCAGATAGCCCGCTCGAAACTTCAGCGCCTCCCGAAACTTCGCTCTGGCCGTGTCATACTTACCCGTGAGTTTGAATAGTTCCCCCTGAAGGTTTAATGCGTCGGGATGATTCGGCGAAACCGACAGCGCTTGTTGACATGCCTCTTTCGCTTTGTCATAGTCGCCGGTTTCGATGAACACTCTGGCGAGTCCAAGATTCGCTTCTACAGCAAGATTCGTATTCTTCGTGGCCTTCTCATATCGGGCAATGGCTTTCTCATAATCCCCGCGTTGAAACAATTCCGCGGCTTTTTCCAGTCTCTCATCGTCGAAAATGACAACGGGGTTCGAAAATGCAGGCAGGTGGAAAAAGAAAAGTAGTAAAACGACAAGCGCTTTCAAGTGGAACACCTTCATGATTAAGTAAGTCTTTCTCAATAAAAACACCCCCCTTGCCTCAAAAATTTCGCAGGTTTTTGGTCGGACCGTACAACTCGATGGCTCTATCTAGAGGATAGACATCGTGGATATAGTTACTACGTGGTAGCAGCATCATTGTTCCTCATATTTAATTTAAAATGTTTGCAACCATTTTCAACATCTAATCGTCAAAATCTAACGGTAAAAGCGTAAATTTCAATTAAATTTTTGTCAATCATGGGAGAAGAAAGATGAACAACGTGAGACACGGGATCATATTTGTGGCCTTGCTGACATTTGTGCAACTATTGCTAACCAACTGCGGCCATCAAGAACCACGATCGAGGAGTTGGGATTACGATGACGAAGATGGCTGGATCGGCGTTTATGTACAAGACCTGGATGATGAAATGCGCAACTATCTGGACATCGACGAGAGATACGGGGTTTTGTTGGGTGACGTCGTGGAGGACAGTCCCGCCGATGATGCCGGTTTGAGAGAAGAAGACGTAATCATTCGATTTGATGGCAGAAGAATTCGCGACACCAGAGACCTGACACGTGCGGTGAGAAGAAAGAGACCCGGCGACAAAGTAGAGGTTGAAATTATTCGCGATGGGGAGAGAAGGGAATTGGATATTCGAATTGGCGAACGACCACGTCGCGCCTACACCCGACTCAGGCCGCCAAAATCACCCAAACCCCCATCCGTTCATGGTTACGGCTGGCACAGCCGCCCCTGGCTGGGAGTTCGACTGGCGAACTTGAATGAAGACCTTGCCGAATATTTTGACGCCCGAGAACGAGAGGGTGTGCTCATTCTCTCCGTGGAAGAGAACAGCCCTGCAGAGGAGACCGGCCTAAAAGCTGGCGACGTGATTCTGGAAATCGACAACCGACGCGTGCGCGACTCCGAAGATGTTATCGACTTCATCTCACGCTATAAGGCCGGGGATGAGGTAGCGATTCTGGTCAAGCGTAAGGGCAGAGAACAGTCGTTCAAAGCGCGACTGCAGCGCGGTTCTGCCCCCGGCTCGTTTCGCTTCCATTTCGACGCAGACAAATGGCATGCCTGGAAGGATGACTGGCAGGACGAACTCAGAGAGTGGCGCGACGACTTGCAAGATTGGCAGAAGCGTCACAAAAAAGACCGGCTGTACGATTTCGAAGATGAAATTCGATATGAAATTGAAAGTGAGGTCAACCTCGAATTGCAGCACATCTATGACCATGAACTGCCGAAGCTCGAGCAAGAGATTGGTCCGGCTCTGGAGGAGGCCCAGGAGGAACTCCGCCGCGCATTAGACGAACTGAATGAACAGCTTCATGACATAAAAATTGATGTGAACCTCCAACGATTTGATGACACAATTTAGGTTCAAAGGTGATTTAGAGAGCCGCAAACGCTTCTCCATGGCATCGCAAAAAGTCGGTGAGTTCTGGGGGAAGAGTTGGATTTTCCTCGTTCATTCCGTAATCAGCAGACCCGCCAATCTCAACAATTCCACCTCAGAGAGTTTAGCGCGAATTTCCAGCTCGTCGATCCGGTTGCGGGTACGGATGAGATTGAGCTGGGCAGTTCGAAATTCCGTGCCGGTGATCTGACCATTCCGGAACGCTTCCTAACTGCGCTCGAAATTTAGTCGGGCGGTCAGTAAATCATCTTATGCTAATTTAACAAATAAAGATTATTTTCGTAGTCCCGCATGGCATGGGCATTTAGACGTTTCGCCGAACTGACAGGCCCCCGAATTCGGGTTCAAGGATCACAAAAGCCTACCATCGCCTTTTCCAGATCTCTGGCCCAAAATCTGGAAACAGCAATATCGTACAAGATTTCTCTTGAAAACATACTTACTTTTTGTCTTAATTCAGACATATTTAAGAAATCAAATTTGAGGAGACGAATGATGAAGACAAAAATCTTGCTTATTCTCTGCATAGCCTTCTCATTTTTGTTCAATACCACACAACTAGTACGGGGGCAATCGATCCGGAATGTAGCCATTTTCATTTACGACGGTGTCGAGGTNNCCAACGCCCTTTCAACGTTTACACCGTCTCGGCGACCTCGGAGCCGATCATCAGTCAGGGGTTTGTTAAGGTCACGCCGGAATTCACCATCGACGACTGCCCGCCACCCGACATCCTGGTTCTACCTGGCGGCAACACGGGCCCCTCACTACGAAATGAAAACGTGATCAGTTGGATCCAAAACAACGCACATGATTTGGAAGTGGCGATGTCGGTCTGCACCGGCGCGGCGTTGCTGGCTAAAGCGGGTCTGCTCGATGGCAAACATGCCACGACCTGGTGGGGTTATGTCGACCGGTTCGAGCAGACGTATCCGGAGATCATTGTGCATAAGGATAAGCGGTTTGTGGACAACGGCAAAATGGTCACCACCGCCGGGGTTTCGGCCGGCATCGATGGCGCTTTGCACGTGGTGGCGAAATTACTCGGAGAACAGACCGCCCGCGCCACGGCTCGCTACATGGAATACGACAAATGGGAACCGGAAGCCGGTCTCATTCTGGAAAGCGATTTTGTCGCTAAACTTAGAAGTGGAAATATTGAAAAAGCCCTGCAGATCCTCGAAACGAAGCGGGGCGGTAACTCACACGGGCAGTCATTCTACGCGGGTCAGTTACACGATATCGGATACGACCATCTCAATAGCGGCCGGG
>JAABYK010000273.1:20702-29049 GCA_011775825.1 Candidatus Zhuqueibacterota bacterium
CGCGGTAGATAAGTTGGGCATGGAGACCGTACTCAAGTTACTCAAACACCTGAACGAAAAAGGTCAACTGAACGAAAGGCAGATCAATATCCTCGGGTACAAATTACTGAACAACGGAAGAACCGACGACGCCATTGATGTCTTCAAACTCAACGTGGCTGCTTTTCCCAATTCAGCCAACACTTATGACAGCCTGGGCGAAGCCTATATGAAGGCGGGTATGAAAGAGCCGGCAATTCAGAACTACAAGAAGTCTCTGGAGCTGAATCCCGATAACAGCAACGCCGTGGCGATGTTGAAGCGGCTAAACGATTAATTTACATAGTTGTCTACATATGAAAACCAAGCGATCATTTCCACATGCCGCGTTACTGGTATGCTGCTTCATTATCATTTGTAGCGCCCGGTGGTCTTATGGACAACATCCCGATCAACCTTACTGGCCGACACAAAGCTGGCGCACTGGTCACCCTGCTGATCACGGATTAAATGAACGTAGCCTCAGGCAGCTTGTCAGAAAGATCGAAAAAGGCGGCAAGAACCGGGGAATTCACAGTCTGTTAATCGTAAAGGATGGCTATCTTGTCATGGAAGAGTATTTTCATGGCTCCGACGAGGATATTCACACCTTGCAGTCGGTCACCAAGAGCATTACCTCAACCCTTGTCGGCGCAGCCATTCACCATGGATTTATCCAAAGTCTCGATCAAAAAGTGCTCTCATTTTTCCCGGAATATGATGACATAAAACATCTTGACGAAAACAAAGCAGCGATAACCTTACGTCATGCCCTCACCATGCAGACCGGCATGGCCTGGTACGGGGAGTCTCATCTCCGCCCGCTCAATCGATACCATGGGGATCGAATGAAATATGTACTGGATTATAAAATGGACCGCTCTCCCGGAGAAAAGTGGTACTACAACAGCGGTATCGCAATTCTGTTAGGTGGCTTACTCGAAAATGCTGCCAATATGAATACGGCTGATTTTGCCTACCAGTATCTCTTTGAACCCCTTGGAATCTACGCTCGGGAATGGTACAGCTATCGCAATATTCCCCACACCGGGGGTGGACTCGATCTCAAGCCCCGCGACATGGCACGGATCGGCTATCTCTATTTGAGAGACGGGATTTGGGAGAATAAGCGAATCGTACCGGAGAATTGGGTCACCGAAGCAACGCGACGTCATGTACCGAGGGCAAGAAAGCTCAAGGGCCTGCCGCCGTTTGGCTACGGGTATATGTGGTGGCTGGCACCTTTGGACAAAAACGATACAGACACAAGCAAGCCTGCAGAGATTTACATGGCATGGGGCTATATGGGACAGTTCATTTTTGTCATACCCAAATATGACATGGTCGTCGTCTTTACCGGGGGAAGTACCTTCCCGGTTGGAGAATTTCAGCCGATCCATCTTCTATATGATGAAATATTACCCTCCATTGATTGACCCCACACCTACATAGTTGAACCGTCGGCAGAGTGATTACCCGGGATTTGTGAAATAGGTATCAAAGCAAATGATCGACCTGCCGTATCAGGCAGACTCTTTAACCAGATGTGCCTATCTTGCACACAACAGAGTAGAATAAATTTTTTGTGTACGAAAATTTCCCACTTATTCAGTTCTGCGGAAAAACTCAGTCAATTCTCTTAAATATGAATATTTCTATATAATTGTAAAATAGGAAGTAAGCGCCTAATCATAATTTATGGCACTAACGTTGCAAATGTATTAATATGAATGTGACATGAAGAAGAAAATATTGATAAAACACAATTAAGGAGAACTCATGGCAAACAGAAAAGAGTACATCGATAAACTGGCGGCTCAACTCAAACAGTGGGATGATGAAATCGAGAAATTGGAAGCAAAGGCGCAGCAGGCCCAAACCGATGTCAAAGCGGATTATCAAAGACAGCTCGAAGAATTGCGCAGCAAGAGGCAGAAAGCCGAGAATCGGATACAGGAGATCCGGGAAGCGAGTGAAGATGCCTGGCAAGAACTGAAATCGGGTGCGGAGGAGGCGTTCGACAGCATGAGAAACGCCGTGGACAACGCCGTATCCAGGTTCAAATAACCACGATAAACTCGAAATTCGAAGCCCGAAATTCTGATACAAATCCGAAATCACCAAAAGCCAATCTCAAAACGATTGAGTTCGAAGCTAACGCCCGAACAAGGCATAATCCTAATAACGATAGGTTTTGATTTTGGAGGATTGTTTTTTGAAATTGTTTCGGATTTCGAGATTAGATATTCGAATTTTTTGATTATGTCATCGTGATCATGAAATCCTGTAACAACGTCATATCAAAGGAGTGACAAAGTCAAATGGCTATTGAATTGAAAGCGATTGAAATTGAAGAACAGGCCGGCGGCAAGGTGGTTGAAGTCGGAGTTACTGGCAAACTGGCCACCGAAGACTATGAGATGTTCGTGCCCGAGATTGAAAGATTGATCCAGGAGCATGGCAAAATCAGAATTCTCCTGAAATTGATCGACTTTCACGGCTGGACAGCCGGCGCACTCTGGGAGGATATTAAGTTCGATGTTAAGCACTTCAACGACATCGAGCGTTTGGCCGTCGTCGGGGACAGCAAGTGGGAACAGGGCATGACGGTTTTTTGCAAGCCGTTTACCACCGCCGACATTCGCTATTTTGATCGCAGCAAACTCGAAGAAGCACAACAGTGGATTCGAGAGTAAATCCTTCGATCTCGTCACAAGCTTTTTCACGTTAAGCTCGAAATTCGAAGAAAGGTTAGGTTTTGAAAATTGAAGATTTGGGATTTCTGAAATTGTTTCGGATTTCGAGATTCGATATTCACATTTTTAGAATATGTCATCATAATTAGTGGCGTACTCAGTCAGCTATCGAAACCCGCGCAATCCCATTCAGACTGCGCACAAAAATGCTGCCTTGTGCGAAGCTCGGTGGCGTGACACTGCGGCCGCTAAATATGCGCAACGAGGTTTGCTCCCGATAGCCCTCCGGCGTCGCGTTTGCCAGATGCAACGTTCCACCGGAGTCCAGCACCAGCAAATGCTCGTTGATAAGAATGAGCGAGCCATCTCCCGGTTGGCGCGACTTCCAAACTTTTTTGCCGGTTTGTGCATCCACGCAGGTTAAAAAGACGCCGCTGTAGCCGTAGATATGACCGTCAAACAGAACAGGTTCGCTGAAGTTGCCGCGCAAATCGCGACTCTTCCAGACTTCCTCAACGGCCATTTTAGTCCCCTGCCGCCGCTTTACCCTGAGAAGCACACTGCCATCGAAACCGGCGACGAACACCTCATTGCCAGAGAGTGCAAACGGCGTCGGATGGGTTTGTTGACCCAGAGCAAGCTTCCTGTCCCACAACATCGCGCCCGTCTCAGGTGCGACGGCAAACACATGGCTGTTGGTCCGCACTACGACCTGACTGACGCCATCGAGGCTGAGCAGTGCGGGAGATGAGTATTCGACCCAATCGACATATCGGCTCCACCGCATTTCACCGGAGGCGACATCCAGCGCTACGAGCGTATTCTTATGGCGTCCGCCAACCTGGAGAAAGAGCGTCCCGTCCGCTACAAGCGGCGAGCTGGTGAACCCAAACTCCGGCCGCCGGCCACCGAACGCGTCTTCAATATTGAGACTCCAGACCTGCTTGCCATCGCTCAGCCGAATCGCGTAGAAGCTGCCATAGGGACTGAGCGCATACACGTTGCCATCAGCGATGGCTGGCGTTGACAGCGGGCCGGTATCAGCGCCATTCCGTCCTGGAAACGCGCGGTCCAACCTAAAACGCCATCGTTCCTTCCCGGTCGCTGCATCCAGTGCGATGGCATAGTCGTTTTTTCCGTCGGAGAACGTGGTGCAGGCACGACCATCCGCCACCACCACGCTTGAGTACCCCCCGACACCAAGTGCACGCATCCAATCGATCTCCAGTCGGGATGATTCGTGGATGTCCGCGGTGTGGCACGCGGTTCCGTTACGATTCGGACCTCGCAACTGCGGCCAGTCGGATGCCGCTGTCACGTCCGGATTTGATTGCAAGGCCAGTATCATCAGCGCTGCACTGAAAGAAAGATAGCTCAATTTCACATTTTGCTCCTTTGGATTCTTTGATATCAGAAAGACCTCTTTACACGGCATGTCTTTCCTGTTATGGTAGGTGATTTACTATACTTTTAGTAGAATGTTTCGGAATGCCCGGATTTTCCGTTGGCACCCTGCGTTCTCGCCTGCAAGCCGGGGCCCATTTCGTGCTCGTGTGTCGCTAACTTGAATCTGATTCTGCATTGGCAGGAAGTGGTTCGACCGCTGTCAGCGCGCAAGGCCAGTTCGTGAATGAGCGAATCCTCTTTGAAGCTTTTTCTCTTGCGTTTTGTGAGGGATTTTTTTATTTACAAAAAGCAACCAACGATTCTGTTTCAACGATCCCACTCCGAAGTTCAGGCCGACAGCGACTTCTTTAACATTTTTAAATATTGATAAAACAGAAACTCGCACAGAAATCCAAGTTGACCTAAAGTGGTTTGGAGAGGAGGACCAAAATGAAAGCAGTCATTTCTGCCTGGATTTTTTGCCTCATGGCTCATGCTGCTAGTGCACAAAACGCCTCGCCATCTGGCGTCCTGGAAGGCTACGTGCTAAAGCGTCAAACCAACGATCCTTTGGAAGGAGCCAATGTCATTCTTACCGGCACCCAGAAAGGCGATGCCACAGATGAGTCCGGCTATTTTAAAATCGATCAGATTATTCCGGGTCAATATGAACTGCAGGTTCAATTAATCGGCTACAAGACAAACCGCTTGAAACTCGAAATCGAACCAAATCAGAATCTCAGAATCCACATAAAGCTCGAACCCCGGGTCCTCGAGGGCTCCGAGGTCACCGTTGAGGGTGAGCGTGTCGAAGATATCCGGCTGGAAGTTACTCCGCCGTCCTTTGAAATAAAACTACAGGAGGTGAAGGAAATGGCCGGGGCTCTGGAGGACGTCATGCGTTCGGTGTTGACCTTGCCGGGAGTCCATGCCACCAGCGATTTTTCCAATCAATTCATCGTTCGTGGAGGGGGGCCGGATCAGAACCTCATCCTGTTGGATTATGTGGAACTCTTCAACCCGTACCGCAACAGCGGCATGCCGAGTTTGATTAATCCTTCTATTGTTCGAGACGTCAACCTTTATGCTGGCGGTTATCCGGCGCTTTTCGGAGATCGTCTTTCCTCGGTGTTGACAGTTCATACTCGTGACGGTACAACGCAAAAATGGCTCGGAGGGGATTTTGGCGTAAATCTAACGACTGCAAATTTTCTAATTGAAGGGAAAATTCCGATGTGGGACGGCTCTTGGTTCGTAAGCAACCGCCGCACATACAACCAACTGTTTGCCGAGGACTTCGCCGGCCGACTGACGCTCAATAACGTCGCTTTCCCAGACTTTGAAGACTGGCACTTCAAGATGGTGCTCAATCCAAATACGAAGCATCGAATCCAGTTACACGGTATCGTTGCGTGCAATAACCAGGACTTTCTGATTAAAGATGAGCTTGGAGAGCAAGAATCGGAACGTGAAACATTTGATGGCGAAGACGAGATAAGAACAACCGTAGTGGGCGGTTCGTGGACCTTTTCCCCGTCTCAAAATCTACAAACCAGTCTTTTTACAAATTGGTATCAGAATGACGGCGACAGCAGATTCGCTGGAGACTTTGCTCCAACGAACGATCGTTCTGCGCTTGCTGCTCAGCCTCCGCTCGCACAAGGGCCACCTCCGCCCGTATTCGCGGAAGGCGATACGACCTTCCTGTTTGCCCACAACCAGCAATTTGAGTTTCGCAAGCTTTCGGCCGGAGGATGGTTGGTTTACGAGCGCGGTAGACATGTCATGGAAACCGGATTTGGGATCGACCTTCTAAAGAACGGTGTTAACGGCGAATTGGAGTTGAGCGAATTCGGAGAAGTTGTTTTTGATGCGCTGAAATCGGCTCCGAACTGGTTTGGTGCACTAGGAGACCGTTCGGATCAAAACAGTTCATACAAAAAATCTTATTTTTATCTGCAAGATAAAATTTCTTTTCTCAATCGTAAGGCTTTTATTCAACCGGGTCTACGCTTTGACTATTATGGGCTAATTGACCAGGGATATTTTTCACCAAGGCTGAAACTTTCCTACAAATTGGATCCGGTTACAACAATTCAGGCATCGTGGGGAGTGTATCGACAAAGTCCAGGTTTTGAAAAGCTGCTTGATGGTGGCCAGGTATTCGATCTGTTACGGTTTGAAGATTTTGAAGGCTTGTCTGCTGAGCGGGCTATTCACAGCGTAATCGGTCTACAGAAGTGGCTCAACGACCAATGGCGCCTGACATTTGAAGCCTATCACAAGAAGTTCGATGACCTAATCGATCAGGTGCAGCAGGAGGTGGTACGGCCGGTTGCTGTGTATGCCTCTGGACCGCCGGCTTTAGCCGAGTCGTATTTCGTCCGAGAGCGTCCCGTGTTTGAGAAAATCGCAAAACCTATGAACGACATTAAGGGTACCGCCTTCGGCTTGGATTTTCGTCTGGAAAAGCGTGTCATCGATCCGGCAGATCGCTGGTCTGGCTGGCTGTCCTATTCCCTCGGGAAATCAACCCGTGAACAAACGTTTGATGGGGTACGAATGTCTTATCCCTACAACTTTGACCGCCGTCATTCGATGAACTTAATCCTAAATTATCGACTTGGTCGCCACTGGATGATCGGTTTCACCTGGCGCTACGGAACCGGCTTTGCGTTTACCCCCGCCCTTCGTGCGGAACCCCTAATCGCCCAGGTAGCCCCGGATCCTGACAACCCGGAAGAGGTTAAGCCCACCATTCTCACCGATCCCGAAACTGGCTTTGCACGCTTCATTCCCGATTTCGGTGGTCCGGAAAACCTCAACTCCAAACGTCATTCTGATTATCATAGGCTTGACGGACGAATTACCTTTACAACGAAATGGTTTAACTCAGACTGGCAGTTTTACCTGGAGGCGATCAATATTTACAACCGCGGCAACGTACTCTTCTTGCGGTCGATCATCAACATTGAGGGGGTGCGGGAAAATCTCCCGCCCGCACTCCAGTTTCCAACCCCGGTCGTATTTAGAGAGCCCGTTTATATGTACCCGTTCATCCCATCCTTCGGTTTGAGTGTGTCGTTCTGACAAGCTCAAAAGAAGTGAAGACAATTTTCGTCTTTGAGGCTTCGTGAGCTAATTCTGAAGCAGGCAGAGCTGCTCCCCGACGCAGGGCTCTGGTTTGTGGATTTTGTTTTCTGCCCTTTCAAAGTTATTTTCGAATTGTGGTGAAAGTAGCTTCGTCGCCTCGCACGAAATCATCCAAATCAGCAAATTAAGCATTACATCCTAATTTAGTAAGCCCTTTCGTGAATGAACCTTCCTTTCTCACTTGCTTCTCAACCCCCAAATTTGTATCTTTGAAACCTCAGTTTCAAAAATCGGTTCCGATGGCACAAGGACTCAGACATGCGCAAATTCGTCCTCCTGTCTTGCTTGCTTATTGTTTCTCCAAACACATTTCTTTCGGCGGAAGAGGATTATTGGCAGCAGTTCGTCCACTACACCATGGATGTCACGCTCATTCCGGTGCAAAAGGCGCTCATCGGGGAAGAGACCGTTCGCTACACAAACAACTCACCCGATACCTTGCGCAAGTTTTACATGCACCTCTACCCTAACGCCTATCGCGGCCCGGAATCGATCATGGCCAAAGAAGCCAGCCGCTACTATCGGACGCTCGTGGAGGGTCCCGATGACGCCGGGTTTCTTCGCATCGATTCGTTCAAAATTCTGCCCCCGGATTCCATCGGAGAGGACGAATCGCTGACCGCCTTCAAAATCAACGACACCATTCTGGAGGCGGATTTGCCCAGGCCATTGCCCCCCGGACACGACATGACGGTCGAGATCTCATTCTTTCTCAAAATAAGAAAATTCCTGCGTCGCGCCGGCTACCGGGGGAATCAATACGACTTCGCTCAATGGTACCCGAAAGTGTGCGTGTACGATGAGAGCGGTTGGAATGCCGAGCCGTTTCATTATCAGGGTGAATTTTACGGCGAATTCGGCACATTCGATGTCACGATTCACGTGCCATTTGAATACATCGTTGGGGCCACAGGCGTGGTTGTGGAAGGCAACCCTGGCTGGGAATTGGCACGCGTCGACACCTCATGGTCGTATTCGGAGTGGCGAGACGCCCGGCAACAGAAACGTCTGAGCATGCAGAAGGGCGCCCAAAACGGTAAGGTTCGAACCGTGACATTCCACGCGGAAAAAGTGCACGATTTCGCCTGGGTGAC
>JAABYK010000273.1:29108-37079 GCA_011775825.1 Candidatus Zhuqueibacterota bacterium
AGTGGTTATCGGCAAAATTCGGTCGCTATCCGTATCCGCAGCTCACGGTCGCGCATGGGCTGCTCGGGGGCGGCATGGAATACCCGATGCTGGTCATGAATGCGTCGGAGCGTGAGAGCCTCATCCTGCACGAAGTCGGCCACATTTACTTCTTCGGCATTCTGGCCAACAACGAATGGAAAGAGGCCTGGCTGGATGAAGGATTTACGACGTTTCAAACGCGCTGGTACATGGAAACAAAATATGGCAAATGGGGCCAAGATCGAGAAACGTCGTTAAAGCAGGCTAACTGGCTGCAACGCCATCGTCCGAGCAAAACCCGTCGGGAGCGGCGTCGCGACAGCGCTTTGGCTTTCATGAATTCGGATCACAACGAACCCATCTCCCGGATCTCCTACCGATTCAATGAGCCCCTGGCTTACAGTGTGAATGCCTACACAAAAGGCTCGCTCTTGCTTGATATGCTCAAATATGTGGTTGGGGACAGTACGTTTGAAAAAATCTGCCGAGCGTATTTCGATCGTTGGGCTTTTAAACACGTCAATGAAGAGCGCTTCAAAAACGTCTGCGAGGATGTCAGCGGTCGTGAGCTGGACTGGTTTTTCAACCAATGGCTGCATGACACGGTGACCGTGGATTACGCACTGGCGGACGTCGGGAAGCATAAAGTGAAGGGCAATTGGTACACGGAAGTTTCGATCCTACGAAAAGACCGCGGTAAAATGCCGGTCGAGGTAGAACTCACGACTGAGTCCGGCGAAACATTCCTGAAACGATGGCACGGCATGCACGAGTCCGGCAAAGTTCTGTTTCAGACTACGAGCAAACCCAGGCGTGTCTTGCTCGATCCCAACGACGCCGTACTCGACAAATATCGACTCAACAACGGCCCACTCAAACTTGAAGTTGTGTTCGATTATCCCAACATGTCGTACAACCCCCGCGACGCGTATTTGATCACCTGGCGGCCGAGTGGCTGGTACAACAGCGTCGATAAGCTCCGCATCGGCGGTCGACTCAAAGGACGATACGGCGCCAGCCGCAACGCCGGTCTGGGTGCGTGGTACGGCGTAGATTCCAAAGAACTGGATGCGCGGTTTACGTACTCGAATCCCATCACGCCTTTGGGGCCAAACATCCGCGGTGCGGCTGGCATTCAAAAAATGGAGGGCAGGTTTGAGGTGGATGCCCATCTTGCTTATTCTGGGGGGAAGTTCATAGCGCACCCGCCAAAACACCGCTTTTGGGTTGGCTTCAATCATTCCCGTTTGCTTGAAGGCAAAGGAGACCGGTACACCATCAGAGAGTTTGACCAGAAGACCGATACGACGCTTACGACATGGGAGGAGGGGGTCGTCAACAATCTTTATTTTCGTTACAACTATGACCCGAGAGGGCTGAACTGGTTTTCGAATCTCTCTGCCGGGTTGGACATCGTTCTCGATGATTGGACAAGCGATTTTGATTATCGCAGAGCGTTCGCTGAACTGCGGTTCTGGCTGCCAAAGAACGACGAAGGCGTATTTCTCAGATTTTACACTGCCAAGGTGTTTTCCTCAGAAAGAGCGCCACTCCAGGACCTGGTTTTTCTGGAGGGGGCAAATCCTCGTGAACGCTTCAAGCGTTTCTACTTGCGCAGCGACGGCGCGTTGCCGGAAGAACTGCATTATCATCTGCCCGGCGGAGGCAACGTTCGAGGGTATTACAACCAGCCCATTTTTGGCGATCAAATTGTTGCCCTGAACCTGGAGCTTCGCAACACGTTTCGGCCGCAATTGTTTGGCAAACGTTTGGACAAATTTTTGGGCGAGACCAGTCTGGTCGCCTTCGTGGACCTGGCTTCGATGGAGTTTATCGGCTCCCAAAACGACTTTTTCGCCGGTGCCGGATTGGGGCTTCGCTTCCAAAACGTCCTGCCTGATAATTGGTATACCCTATTCACCGGAGGTCGACACGTGACGCTTCGCCTGGATTTCCCGATTTGGATTGACGATCCTTTGCCGAACGAAAACGCGGTTCGGTTCCGGTGGGTGTTTGGGTTCGAGCAAGCGATTTAGCAGGTGCTTATTCAGAGATTGGGAAAACACCAGCCCTTGTGACGGCTTCTAAACGATACTCCTCATGGGATTCAGCGCTATAAACATCTCATCCCTACGGGATTGGCGGACCGGCTTGGATGTGATCAAATCCACACAAGCATGATTATGGTCTGGAATCAATCTTTGTGTCAAAATAATTTTACGGGAAAATGATTAGAAAAACCGACAGAATCATCAGGGTAACAATGACATCCAATCATTTTGACTCTGATTATTTTGACTTGATACATAAGCTTGTTGCCGGGTTCTATTGTTGATTTGAGTGGGTAAGCAATTACGTCAGCGTTAATCCGTCGCTACAGTTTCTTATGAGTAGTACTATTGAGGCAGCTCTAAAGAAAAGCAGGGCAAAACCATTAAAAACTTCAGTGAGGATTGAAAATCATTTTTAAGAAATGCCTTTGGTTTGAATAATTGCTTTAATAAACATTTCTTCCACACTACCTTTTGAAATCAATTGTTTTGCCTACTAAAAATACTAAAATAGGTTGTCCCCCATGAATTGCGCTGCAACTAAATTATTTTGTCTTTTTGGTTCCGGCTATGCCGGGTTAGGGAATATTGGAATAAGTTTTGATAAGCTCACTTACGGCCTGAAGGCCGCACTACGAACAAACCAAAGAATTGAGGGAGCGGAAATTGAAGAACACAATCATCACATTTTTGACATTGATGGCCATAACCTCGAATGTTATTGCAATCGAAATGGACGATGACGAGTCTCGCTTTTCTCGTGCAGATACGTTACGTGGCATGCTCACCCCGCTGAGAACCTCTTATGATGTCACCTATTATCACTTAGATGTAAAAGTCGATCCGGCGGCTAAGACCGTCGCAGGAAGCAATTTGATCCAATTCAGGGTGGTAAATGATTTCGAGCGCATGCAAATCGATCTAGCTGAAAATATGAATCTCGAAAAAATTGTCTTTCAAGATGATACCCTGGACTTCGAGCGCGAGTTTGGCGCCGTTTACATCGACTTTCCAAAGAAGCTCAAAAAAGATACCGTTCATGAAATTATGGTGTTTTACTCGGGAAAACCGCAGGTTGCCGCGAGACCCCCCTGGGACGGTGGGCTGGTTTGGAGCGAAGACAAGAAAGGCAATCCCTGGGTGGCCGTCACCGTGCAAGGCGATGGAGCGTATCTTTGGTGGCCCAACAAAGAGCACCAATCGGATGAGCCGGATAGCATGCTCATCAGTGTCACCGTGCCCGACACATTGATGAACGTGTCTAACGGGCGCTTTCGTGGTAAGGCAAAATTCGCCGACGCGTGGACCCGCTGGGATTGGTTCGTGAGCTACCCCATCAATAATTACAACGTGACGCTGAACATTGCCAAATACGCCCACTTCGACGATATTTATATCCACAATGATAGTGATACTCTCACCCTCGATTATTACGTCATGCCTTACAATTTGGAAAAAGCCAAGCAGCAATTTAAGCAGGTTAAGCCGATGCTGGCCTGTTTTGAAAAGCTCTTTGGCAAGTATCCGTTCTATCGCGACGGTTACAAACTGGTGGAATCGCCGCATTTGGGCATGGAGCATCAAACCGCAGTGGCCTATGGCAATCGCTACCTCAATGGCTATCTCGGGCGCGCTTCCTCGGAAGTCGGACTGAAGTTCGATTTCATTATTGTGCACGAAACGGCTCATGAATGGTGGGGCAACAGTGTAACTTCAAAGGACATTGCGGACATGTGGATTCACGAGAGCTTCGGCGCCTATTCCGAAGCCCTGTATGTGGAGTGCATGAACGGCTACGAAGCGGGTTTGGAATATCAGAATGGCAAGAAGCAAGACGTCCGTAACGATCGGCCCATTATCGGGCATTACAATGTCAACCATCAAGGCTCGGGCGATATGTATCCCAAAGGTTCATTCATGTTGAATACGCTGCGTCATGTTATCGACAACGACAGCCTGTGGTTTGCCATCGTTCGAGGCATCGCGGAGGAATTCAAGTACCAAACGATTACCACCGAAGACATCGTGCGATACGTGAACAACCAAACCGGGAGTGATTACACCCACCTATTTGACCAGTATTTGCGATACCCAAACATCCCCGAATTGCACATAACCGTGACGAAACAAGGAGAGAGCGTAACCGCCAGACACAGGTGGGAAGCCGACGTGGAGGACTTTCGCATGCCGATCAAAGTCACCACTGCAAAGGACACATATGAATTTATTCATCCCACCACGGAATGGCACATGACCGAACTTGGTGACATCGATCCGGAAGAATTTAGGGTGGCGGAGGATCTGTTTTTTGTGGATGTGAAATTGAAGAAACTTTACTTACAACCCGGGTCTGATTAAGGGTGACGTCAAAGTGCTGTTGATCCCTCCCTCTATTTATTTATTCATAATGTGTCCACATTCTAATCACTTTGACCGTTTTTGTGTCATCGAGCACTTGATAAACCAACCTGTGCTGGATATTTATGCGGCGTGAGTAAGCACCTGAAAGATCACCAACTAATTTTTTATACGGCGGAGGTGTTTTGTAAGGATCCTTTGAAAGAAGTTTCAGGAGTTTTTCTGTCTTTGGACGTAAACCAGCAGAATTTAGCTTTTTGGCATCTTTTTGTGCTTGTTTAGTATAAACTACTTTCCATTTTCCCATTCAAGTTCCTCAGAGCAGTCTTCCACCGGCGTTTCGAGCCCTTCCCGGATCGATTCTCTCATGCCAGGAACAGACAAGAGGTAAAGCGTTTCTTGAATGGCTTGCCAATCTTCTTCTGAAAGTAAAACGGCATTGCTCCTTCTCCCTGTAATCTGTATGGGCTCATGGGAAGCTGATGCCTCATCAAGAAGTTTAAACAAATTCGCCCGTGCTTTTGTGGCTGTAATTGACTTCATCTTTAGTTGATTCTCCTGTTCTATTTTTTTTAAATGTACGGAATGATGTACACAATGTCAAGAGTCATTTTCCACTGAACGAATAAGACTTGTTTTTTCCCATGAAATCAAGTTTGCTTTTATGGGCGAAATTTCATATCATAACTGACCTTCAAAGTTTTTAACGTGGAATGCTGAGCCATGACAAACAAGACAACTTACTTCTTCGCTGCAATTTTCCTCTACTCTCATATTCTTGCTGCCCAAAATGCTGATGATAGTGGATTGCAAACGCAGTTCACGTTCGTCGATATCAGTGCAAATGTGGATACGCTAACATCAATCGAAGGCGGTGTGGCGGGATCCGCCTGGGGAGATTTCAACAACGACGGTTATCAAGATTTGTACCTGGCCACCAAAGGTCTCAACCTGCTTTACCGCAACAACAGCGATGGGACGTTCACGGATGTCACGAATGCCAGTGGTATGCAGGATACCTCGAAATCCAAGGCTGGCACCTGGGGTGACTTCAATAATGACGGACTTCTGGATCTTTACGTCTCAAACAATGCGGGGCACCCGAACAGGCTGTACCGCAATGATGGAGGAGGCAACTTTACCGACATCGCGGTTTCGGCAGGTGTGAATGACAGCAGTTTCGCTCAAGGCGTAGCCTGGGCCGATTACGATGCCGACAGCGACTTAGATTTTTGTTTAATCCAGGATGACATTGAAGACCGGCTATTTCGTAACGACGGCAACGGCATCTTTACAGACGTTGCACCAAGCTTTGGCATGGACAGTCCCTGGGCTGCCTACGGAATCTCCTGGCTCGATTTCAATAATGACAATCATCTCGACTTGTACGTCACAAACTGTGAAACGCGAGTTGGCGATTTCTGGACGAACCTCCTGTATCGCAACAATGGCGACGGGTCCTTTACAAACGTGAGTTCCGACACTGGCCTGGACTATTTTGGCGCCAGCCAGGGCGCCTTCGCCTTCGATTTTGGCAACGATTTCGATATAGACATTCTGGTGGTGAACAGCGATGGTGGGGACAGCTTCCTGCTGTATGAAAATAGTGACGGTGCGTTCACAGAGATTTCCGCGCAAGCTGGGCTTGTCAACGTTGGGGTTCTGTTTTCAGTCACAAGCGGCGATTACGACAACGATGGCGATCTGGACCTGCTGGTGGGCGGCCTCCAAAATGCCAGCCGGCTCTTTCAAAACCAGGGGGACGGACGCTTTGAAGACGTATCTGAGCAAATTGAGCTGCCGATGCCGGACGATCCGCTGTTTTCAAGTGTCACGTCTGCTGACATCAACAACGATGGTTTCCTCGATTTGTTGATGGCCGACGAACGCAGCCGCGCTTTTCTATTTCGCAACCAACCCCCCAATTCCATTGCCGGAAATCACTGGCTGATTGTGAAGCTGAAAGGCGTTCAAAATAACTCTTTTGGCATTGGTGCGAAGATAACCGCCATCGCCCAGGATCTTCGACAGTTTAGATACGTCGTGGCCGGTTCCGGGCTCTATTCCGAGAACATGCTTCCGGTGCACTTCGGTTTTGCTAATAGAAATGTTGTAGATAGTCTGATTGTGCTTTGGCCCAACAATCTGGCCGACACGTTGTACAACGTCGCAGTGAACCAAATAATTGAAATCGAGGAAGGCGGGCTGTTGACCGATGTTCCCGATGTAGAGGTGGCCGACACACCCAAGTCCTTTGAGCTGGCTCAAAACTATCCGAATCCCTTTAATGCCTCCACCACGATTCAGTACCGTTTATCAGAAAATGCTTTGGTCTCGCTAAGTATCTACAATCTCATCGGAGAGCGAATCCGGCAGTACCGTATCGGCACAAGAACGCCCGGCGACCATACCCTCTCCTGGAACGGCAAAACCGACGACGGCCGCGAGATGCCGAGTGGCATTTATTTCTACAAATTGACGGTCGGCCAACTCGCACAAACCAGGAAAATGATCTTAAGCAGATAGTATCATATGATAAAAGCAGCGATTATGGACATGGATGGCGTATTGATCGATTCCGAGCCTTTGTGGCAAGAGGCCGAAATACGAATCTTCTCTCAGGTAGGCATCGACATGACCCCCGAAATGGCCATGGAAACCATGGGAATCCGCATTGATGAGGTGGTCAAATATCGTTACGACCAACAGCCGTGGCAGGGCAAAACGCTCAAACAGGTAGAAAATGAAATCCTGGATGAATTGGAACGGTTGATTCGGGAAAGGGGAGAACCCATGAAAGGCGTAGATTACATTTTGGCGTTTTTCCGGCAAAGGAGTATTCGGCTGGCTTTGGCCTCGTCCTCATACATACGCGTCATCAATGCGGTTCTCAAGAAACTGAACTTAGAGAACACGTTTGAGGTGATTCATTCCGGTGAGTTCGAAGAGAACGGCAAACCGCATCCGGCGATTTATCTCTCAACGTTGAAGAAACTGCAGGTCAGCTCCGATGAAGCCATTGCCTTCGAGGATTCTTACAATGGCATCAAATCCGCCAAAGCAGCCGACCTGAAAACGGTTGCCCTCCCGGAGAAAAGCGTTTGGCACGAACAGAAATATGATCTCGCAGACCTTAAATTGAAGTCGCTGCTTGAGTTTAAGGATGAACACCTGCAGCCGTTGGCTCGATAGATCCTTTTAATTGTTCTGCCCCAAATTGTTTTACCGCCAACTTAACACGGGATGGTCATTTCGAGCGAAGCGAGAAATCTTGTTCGTGCCGAATTCAAACCCTCGATGATCCGGATACCGCGCTTAAGGAGCTACGTTACGATGCCTCTTCCGCAAATGTCAAAATATATCCGTTGCAATCCCGAATCGCAAATTCATGCATTTTATAAAACGTCGTGTGCATTTCGGTAATCACGTTTACGCGGTTCTTTATTTGCTCGTACAAATCGTGAATGTCTTGCACTTGAATAAAGAACGCCAAAGTACCGCCGATTTCTTGTTCCCCAAGCTCCGGTAATTCCTCTGTGAT
>JAABYK010000273.1:37122-40223 GCA_011775825.1 Candidatus Zhuqueibacterota bacterium
CCTTCTTCCGGCACGGACATGATCAGTTCGAAGCCAAGCTTGTCCTTGTAATACTCTACGGTCTCGTTGACATCCTCGACCATGACATTCGGGGTGAGCGATCTAAATTTCATGTGAGCTTTCTCCTGTAATTTGGGTTCCACAGAATTGAATGACATCAGAATAAACAATGCACTCCAGAAAATTGTCTGAAATTTACGCGTTTTAAATGCCATAAGATCGTTCCCTTAAATTGAGTTGATTTACCATTTTAGGCGCTTACAGCGCCTCTATCGACAAACTTTTGTCGNNCCTTAAATTGAGTTGATTTACCATTTTAGTACTCTTAACAATAAAATCGTTGCACAATGGGCAAAGAATTTACAGACAAAATAATTTTAGACAAAATGATTAAAACAATTATTCAGTAGCTTTACTAAAGAGAAGCAAAAAAGCAAAACGATTTTGGGCAAAACCATTAAAAAGTTCAGTTTAGAATTGAACATCATAACAGTTTATCTAAATAGACTGTCATGAATTGCTCTGACAAAATAAATTGTTTTGACTTTATCATTTTGACTGTTTGGTTCCGGTTGCGCCAGCTCTCACCACCTGACACTTTTCACATGAGGTGACAAATATGTGACTAACGGAGTTTTTCGGGTCAAAAAACCGCGTAGCGGTGTCATGTTTATAGAAATTGATTCTAATAACAAAAACCACGTAGTGGTGACATCTCAATGTCGGATATTACATTTTACGAACAGTGACAAAAAGTAGTCAGGTAGCAAGACGCCAGCTTAGTAGTTTTAACAAATTAAGCAATCAGCGCAAAAAAGTCTTGTAAAAATGCGAACGGGGCACGGAGGGACACTGAACAGCGCTGAGGCTGCAATCAATCAATGGTCTAATTCGAGTTTATTTATGTTGGCAGCTTGTTGCGCTGGCAAGAACAGGGCTCTCTGTGTCCAAATGTTCGATTTAACCCGGAGGCTTCAAAACTGAACGGAGGGAGGAATGCCCACGAATTCTTTGAAGTCGTGATTGAAATGGGCCTGATCGAAATATCCAAAATCGAGCGCGGTTTTTGCGTACTGTTTGCAGTCGCTGGATTTGAGGCAGCGGTAAGCGTTTCTAAATCGAACCACACGACACAGCATCTTGGGTCCGATTCCCACAACCTCTTTGAATTTTTTCTGCAAATATCGACTGCTGTAGCCCATCTTTTGGCAGAGAGCTTGAATGGAGACTTGTCCTTTTGACCGCAGAATTGCTTGAATCGCGTACTCGATGCAGGGTTCCGGTTCAAAAGAATCTGCAATAAAGTCAAACAGCGTATGTTCGATTAGTTGATGCCTGCTTTGAATGCTTGTTTCTTCTTGAACGCGCTCTTTGAGTTGGTCAGAAAGTGGTTTTTCAATGGTGTCGAGTTCGATGGTTTTATCCGTGAATTCGTGCAGCGGGGCTCTTACGAAAGGATGGACATATCCGGGATGAAATCGGATTCCCAGGAACACTTCCCGTGATGTATTCTCGACCAGGATGGCTCGGGTCATCTCGCCCACGAAATGCACATCCTGCAGATTGGTTGCGTTCAATGGATCGCATGCCGGCTCATTTTGAAACTTGAAAATGATGTCTGCACAGCCGTCCGGAAGGATACGCTTTGAACCGCTCTGCTGCGCCAGGTCATCCGAAACATGCGAATACCAGAAACACTCGATGAATTTTGCCAAACGCGGATGCGGTGTAATTTCGTGGTAATACGATTTCATCGTTGTCCAGAACCTTGTTTCGACATTATTTTCCAAGATAGCAAAAAACCAAATGAATTACAAGAATTTAGATTCGGTGAGAGTTTTCTGCTTTCGCATGTAAGAAAGAACCTCACAAAAATGATGATATTCCCAGTTTGAAATATCACGTACAACTTGCAAATGATGGGTTCAACTATTATATTACCCGTACTTCCAATCAATTGTCACTTGATATTTCAGATGAGTTCATTATGCGTGCATATTTAGATCTTGTTGAACGTGTCTTAAGCAAAGGCAGCCGTAAATCGAATCGAACCGGCGTGGACACCCTTTCCCGCTTTTCTGAATTTTACCGGGTGGATTTGTCGCAGGGCTATCCCCTGCTGACCACGAAAGAAATCAACTTTAAGGCCATGTTGCGGGAAGTGCTTTGGTACCTCTCCGGGCAGGACCACATTCGTGACCTGCGAAAGCACACGAAGATTTGGGATGCATGGGCAGACGAAGATGGCAATCTGGAAACCGCTTACGGCCGCTTCTGGCGCCGCTTTCCGGTTCCGGGGCAGAGCGCAGCCCTTGGCGCAGAAGTCTTTGTCGACGAACAGCATCCGCACGTGCACAGGGAACCGGATGGCTCGCTTTCATTCGATCAAGTGGGTTGGGCCATTGATGAACTTAAGACCAACCCCGATTCGCGCCGAATTGTGATCACGGCATGGCATCCCGCAAACGCGGCAGTGAGCAAGCTGCCGCCGTGTCACATCACGTGGGTGCTGAACGTGCAAGACGAAACGCTCAATTGTCATTTGTCACAACGCAGCGCCGACCTTGCGTTGGGCATTCCTTTCAATTTGGCTGCTTATTCGCTCCTTACCCAGGCTATCGCCCAGGAGGTTGGACTCAAAGTCGGTGAGTTTGTTCATACTTTGGTCGATGCCCATATCTATGTCAACCACATCGAGGGTTTGAAAGAGCAGATCAAACGTGAGCCCTTTCGGTTGCCCCAACTCAAAATTGCAAACAAGCCGTTCCACCAATTGCAGTTCGAAGATTTTGAATTGGTGGACTACCGGTGCCACGAGCGTATCAGATTTGAAGTAGCGGTGTGATGGCTCGTCCCGAAATCGTGATCGTCGCCGCCATCGCGGAAAAAAATCGGGTGATCGGCAAAGCTGGCAAGCTCCCGTGGACCATTTCGGAAGACCTGAAACGCTTTAAGCGCTTGACCATCAATCATCCGGTGGTCATGGGACGCAAGACGTTTGAATCCATCGTTGGTCGTTTGGGCAAACCGCTGCCGGAACGCCGGAATGTTGTTCTTACCGCAAAACCGGGCTTCCCTGACCATCCCGACGTTGAAGCTTA
>JAABYK010000273.1:40232-42592 GCA_011775825.1 Candidatus Zhuqueibacterota bacterium
CGTCATCGGTGGCGAATCCCTGTTTGCCGGAACTTTGCCCAAAGCGGATCGCCTGGAGTTGACCATGGTGGAAGGCAATTACGATGGCGATGCCTTCTTCCCAGAATATGAACACTTGATTGCCAGTGAGTTTCGTCTTGAGGCTGTGCAAAAGAGGAAGGGGTATCGATTTGAGACGTACAGGAGAGTCAGGTAGCCAGTCTACGCTTCCGAAAGCGGATCTTGCCGCAATTTTTTGATTTTTCCCCGATGTCGTTTCTCCTGTAAACGCTTTTCATGCCACGCAGCCGGCGGTTTGGTTTTCTTCCGCGGCTTTGGCTTGTGTGTGGCCTTGCGGATCAAGTACACCAGGCGATTTATAGCATCCTGGCGATTTTTTTCCTGTTTCCGGAATCGACGAGCCGTGATCACCAACTCTCCGCCTTCGGTCATCTTTTGTCCCGCCAGCTTAGTCAAACGTTCACGCACATCTTCCGGAAGAGAGGAGTTGGCGACATCGAAGCGTAACTGCACGGCTGTGGCGACCTTGTTGACATTCTGGCCGCCCGGCCCGGACGCACGCACGAATTGCAGTTGGATGTCGTTTTCATGAATTTGAATGTTGTCGGTTACTTCAATCATAATTTCTTCACCACCAAAGACTGCCTTAAGTTCAATCACTCTTATGTAAACGCCTCTGGCAAAGTTCCCAAGTTCCCAATGCGCGGGGACTCAGTTTGTAGCGACACGATTTTGTTTGTAGATCTTGCCTTCTTTCATAACAAACGCAACCTCTCGAAGCGAGGAAATGTTGGCCAATGGGTCGCCATCCACGGCGATGATGTCAGCCGTCTTGCCTTTTTCCAACGTGCCGAGTTCGTCCTGGACGCCGAGCAGTTCCGCGGCCACTCGCGTCGCCGCTTGTATGGCTTCCATCGGCGGCATTCCACCCTCAACCATAAGCTCGAACTCACGGGTATTTTCGCCATGTTTTGAGACACCGGAGTCGGTTCCGAAGGCGATTTTTACACCCGTCTCGTAAGCCCGCCGAAATGTATCCACAATTTTTGGACCGATTTCGGCTGCTTTTGGCCGGACGATATCTGGCAGGAAGCCGTCGACTGCAGCTTTTTCAGCAACGGTTATGCCGGCCAAAATTGTGGGTACATGATAGGTGCCATGCTTTTTCATCAATTGCATGGCCTCATCATCCATGAACGTGCCGTGTTCAATGGAGTGCACACCGGCCCGGATGGCACGTTTCATCCCTTCGGCACCGTGGGCATGTGCTGCTACATGCATGTCATAATCCCTGGCGGTTTCGACGATTGCGCGAATCTCCTCTTCTGTGAATTGCGGATTCTGGCCACTTTTCGCCACACTCAGGACTCCACCCGTTGCGGTAATTTTGATCAAATCCGCGCCATTTTTGTAGCGTTGTCTTACCGCTTTTCTGGCATCGACCACACCATTTACGACGCCATCTTTCGGATCCGGATTACCCATTAATTCAGCGTTTAAGCCATTGGTGGGATCGGCATGGCCGCCGGTCGTGGCTAACGACTTGCCGGCGCTAAAAATTCTCGGTCCCACAACGTAGCCTTTGTTGATGGCGTTCCGCAACGCCGTGCTGATGATTCCCCCCACCTCCCGCACGGTGGTAAATCCCGCCATGAGTGTCCTTTCGGCAAAAGGAACGGAACGATAGGCGTAATCCTCGCGATTCATGAAGAATTTCTCGGAATAGCTTTTCGGATTCAACTGTCCCGACAAATGAGTGTGCATATCCATCAAGCCGGGAAGCACCGTTTTGTCTTTCAAGTTGATGACAACATCATTTTCTTCCCCCCCGATGTAACCACTCTTGATGTCCGCGATTTTTTTGCCCGAAACGACGACGGACATTTGCAACTTGGCCTCATCGGAGTTTCCGTCGATGAATTTTCCGCAATGCAGGATTGTATTTTGGCTTAACGAAATTTGCGGAGTGCAAGCCAAAATGAAGAGCAGAATCAAAATTTTCCTCATTTTCCCCTCCTTTTAAAAAATCGAAGTTAAATCAGTTCGTAGTGAGGTGTTAGGCCGAAAGTGAATGATATTAATGATAAATGTGCTTACGCACAACCTAAAAACCGGCTATTGTCTGTTCGGAATCAACTCACTTCTTCAAATCAGTGAAAATCTGTGTCCAAATATTTTAGGGTCAAAAGTGCCGGAGTAATATTTCATTCCGATATCTCTGTGTCCTCAGGGCTCCCCGGCGACCTCCGTATCCCGAAAAAATTCTTCGATCTGCAATTCCGGGTGAGCACGAGGAACGCCAACCCGATACCAGATAAAGGGGAAAAGCGGATTCGGTAGCCAATAAAGCCAGGCAAGAT
>JAABYK010000273.1:42698-46670 GCA_011775825.1 Candidatus Zhuqueibacterota bacterium
TTGCCTTCGAACGGCGTGATGCCCCAGCCGACGGGCCCTTCGGCTATTTTGGTCTGACTGGGTTCGTGAATGACTCGAATGTATTTCCTGGGCTTAGTCATGTGGCGGTTCATCTGAAAAAGATCGGATATTTGGCTGCATTGGCTTCGTGCATCAACTCGTAAACAGCCTCGAAAATTTGCTCGATGTTGGGTTTGGAAAAGTAATCGCCGTCAGAGCCATAAGCCGGTCGGTGTGGTTTCCCTGGCACGGTGCGCGGTTCGGAATCCAGCCAACGGTACCCACCCTGCTTCTCGACAACTTCCTGCATCATATAAGCTGAGGCGCCGCCCGGAACATCTTCATCCACAAACACGATGCGATTGGTTTTCATGAGGGATTCGAGAATCGCGCCATCAATATCGAAAGGCAACAATGATTTTACATCAATGACTTCAACGTCGATGTCAACCTTACTCAGAGCTTCAGCAGCGGTGGAGACAATTCGGCAGCAGGCACCGTAAGTCACGATGGTGACGTCGGTGCCTTCTCGCAGAACCTCCGGCACGCCCAGCGGCACGGTGAACTCGCCGATGTTATCGGGCAGCTTTTCTTTGATGCGATAGCCATTGAGAACCTCGATCACTATTCCGGGGTCGTCGGATTTCAGAAGCGTGTTATAGAAACCTGCGGCCTGGGTCATGTTTCGGGGGACCAGGACGTGTATACCTCGCAACAGGTTGATGATTCCGGACATGAGCGAACCGGAATGCCAGATGCCTTCCAGCCGATGTCCGCGAGTTCGGATGACAACGGGCGCTTTTTGCCCGCCCCTGGTTCGCCAGTGCACTGTGGCCAAATCGTCGGACATGATCTGCAATGCGTAAAGCAGATAGTCCAGATACTGAATTTCCGCGATCGGCCGCAGACCACGCATGGCCAAACCGATTGCCTGACCAATGATCGTGCACTCCCGTATGCCGGTGTCCGAGACCCGCAGGTCGCCGTATTTTTTGTACAAGCCCTTGAAGCCCTGATTGACGCCGCCCAGTTTTCCGACATCCTCACCAAATGCAACCACTCGAGGATCCCGAGCCAGTGCTGCATCAAAACACGCGTTGAGTATTTCAAAGCCATTTTTTGTAGGTGAATTTTCAGAGTAGTTGGGCTTGATTTCGGGCACTTTCAAGGCCGATTCCTGTGACTCACTATAAAGATGTGAGCCATAGCGTTCCTCATTTATTGCTTCCTGTTCCTTTTTCCATAAGATGAGTTGTTGCTTTTCGGGTAAATTTTCTTTCCGGACTGTGAACAGAGTCTCTCGGATCGCAGCCATGAGATTCTTCCGTAAAAGATTGGGAACGTCGGAAAGCTCCCTTTCAATTTTTTGTAATTCTGACGCATGTGCCGACTTCTTGGCCATTGCCTCGATCATCGCCACGATATGGTCCCGCTCGTTGCGAATGGGCGTCTGATATGTTTCCCAAGCCTTGTCCCGGATGTTTTTTACCAGTTGTATGTCTTCCGCCTCAATTTCAGCCATTTCCTCAGCTGTTTTTAGACCCTCGTCGATAATCCATTCGCGCATTTTTCGGATGCAATCAAACTCATTTTCCCATTGCAGGCGTTCTTTGCTTTTGTAGCGCTCATGACTTCCAGAGGTAGAATGTCCTTGCGGCTGGGTCACTTCAACCACATGTACAATTGCCGGAACGTGTTCTTTGCGCACAGTTTCAGCCGCCTTCATGTAGATTTCGACAAGATCTTGATACTCCCAACCCTTAACCCTGTAGACATCGAATCCCCTTGTAGAACCGCGTTTCCTTTCAAACCCTTTTAAGAGTTCAGAAATGTTTTTGACCACCTGATGCTCATTTGAGACGGAAATTCCGTATTCATCATCCCAGATTGAAATCAAGGCTGGCGCTTTCAGGACTCCGATGGCGTTAATGGTCTCCCAGAACATCCCCTCAGCACAAGTCGCGTTGCCAATGATACCAAACGCAATCTCGTTGCCCTTTTTGGAAAATTGCGTGAATTGTTGTAATTCCTTAAGTTCGCGGTACAGTCTCGACGCAAAGGCCAGACCAACCAGACGTGGCATTTGTGAACCCGTTGGAGAAACATCCGCGGAGGAGTTGCACATTTCCGTCAGGTTTTTCCAACTGCCATCTGGATTCAGCGAGCGGGTTGCGAAATGAGCATTCATGGCACGTCCTGCAGTGGCGGGATCTGCTTCGACGTCAGCATGGGCGTAGAGTTGTGCAAAAAACTCCTGAATGTTGGACATTCCGGTCGCGAACATGAACGTCTGATCTCGATAGTAGCCCGATCGAAAGTCTCCTTTCCGGAATGCTTTGGCCATAGCGACCTGTGCCACCTCTTTGCCGTCGCCAAAAATCCCAAATTTGGCTTTACCGCCCATGACTTCTTTCCTGCCCACCAAACTCGCTTGTCGGCTCTGAAACGCAAGCCGATAATCGGTTACGATTTCCTCAGCACTTAACGTGAGGGCGTCACGGCCGGTTTGTTGTTTTTTATTTGTTTTTTCTTTTGCGACAATCATACGAGGGCTCCTTCCTAAAAACAGCATGTTCACTTCGTCTGATGCGGACATTCTGGAGGACGCCGCAAATATAAGAAAATTTGCGGAATAATGAAAATGAAAAATTAATCGTTTTGATGCTTGATGTTCAAAGCCCGTTTTTTTATATTGTTTTCAATTTTTACAGGGTCATTTAGACTTTTTGCTCCGCCTTTCGCTCAAACACGCAGCCACGAAGGCATCGGAGTTTCACAGCGCGACCTTTGGCCGCAACCAAAGGCCTTGGAGTTTGAGCCGCGGATGCACACGGATTTTCACGGATATTTGATTGGTTTGTTATGAAAGCAACTTGCAGAAAACTTTGAGCAGTTGCAAAAGACTTGTTTTCAAAAAATTGAAAATCCAAATCCGTGTTCCATCAGTGTCAATCAGTGGCTAAACTAAAAACGATTCGTCCTTGATCCGGCTTGGCCACGTTAGGAGAGGAGCATGGCAAAATACAAAGTAAAATCCGGTGGGGGCTGGTCTTCGATTTGGTATTCTTATCAAATGGCCGGAAAAGCGGGTGGGATCGGGAAATTGTTGCGGGCTTTGAAAAGTCACAACACCTGTAAAACCTGCGCATTTGGCATGGGTGGTGTGAAGGGCGGCATGGTCAATGAAGTTGGGCACCGTTTTCAGGTGTGCAAGAAGTCCCTGCAGGCTCAAGCCCAGGATATGCAAACCGGTATTCCGGAACAATTCTTTGCGACTCACTCTGTGGCCGAGATGGCGGCATTGAGCGGGCGAGAGTTAGAAGCGTTGGGACGATTGATTCATCCGCTCTACTTGCCGCAGGGAGCTGAGCGCTTTCAGCTCCTTTCTTGGCCAGAGGCCGTGAAAATTCTCATCAAAAACTGGCGCTCCGCCGACCCGGCACGGAGCTTTTTTTATACCTCCGGTCGCTCTTCCATGGAGGCCGGGTACTTAATACAGCTTCTTGCCCGCCAATGGGGCACAAACAATGTCAACAATTGTTCCTATTATTGTCATCAAGCCTCCGGTGTCGGCCTGGCGCAGAGCCTGGGCGGGGGCACCAGCACCATCAAATTGGAAGACGTTCAAAAGGCCGATCTCGTCGTGCTGATCGGCGCCAATCCCGCAAGCAATCACCCGAGATTGATGAGTTTCCTGGTCGAACTCCGGCGTCGGGGCGGAAAAGTTGTGGTGATCAATCCGTTCAAAGAATTGGGGTTGCAACGGTTTAAAGTCCCGAGTGATGTACGCTCCCTTTTATTTGGTTCCGAAATTGCAAATCTGTATTTACAACCACACTGCGGTGGCGATCTCGGGTTGCTCAAAGCTGCTGCTGTTCAACTATGGCGCGAAGGTCATGTCGATGTTAAATTCATGGAAGAGCATTGTAACGTTTTTGACGCGTTCAAAAAAGATTTGGACACCGAAGATCT
>JAABYK010000273.1:46716-54178 GCA_011775825.1 Candidatus Zhuqueibacterota bacterium
ATCACCCACCACCGTCATGGTGTGCAAAATGTTCGAGCGATTGCCAACCTTGCATTGATGCGTGGCATGATCGGAAAACCCGGGGCCGGACTTTTGCCCATTCGTGGCCATAGCAATGTGCAGGGAGTTGGCAGCGTGGGTGTCATCCCCAAGCTGAAGCCGCAGATGGTAGAGGCCATGCTGAAACAACTCGACATTCAGGTTCCGGATGCACCCGGAATGGACACCTTTAGCTGCATGCAAGCGGCGCATCGTCGTGAGGTCGATTTTGCCGTGCTGGTGGGAGGCAATTTGTACGCCGCCAATCCAGACCTTAAGTGGGCCGCCGAAGCCCTGGGCAAAATCGATTTCACAGCTTTCTTGAGCACCACCTTAAATCTCGGGCATATCCATGGACACGGTCAAAATACCCTGATCTTGCCGGTTCGAGCTCGAGATGAGGAAAAGCAGAGCACGTCACAGGAGAGCATGTTCAACTACGTCAGACTGTCTCGTGGCGGTTTGACGGCACCGGCGGATAACCTCCCTTCTGAGAGTGAGATTTTTGTAGAGGTGGGAAAGGAATTCTACCGGGAAGCGCCCATTCCGTGGTCGAAATTGCAGGATCATCGGGAGATTCGTCAATTCATCGCCAAGACCGTGCCGAATATGCAGCCCATGCATCAACTCGACAAAGGGCAAGAATTTACCATTCCTGGCAGGATCAAGCATTTGCCGCAGTTCAACACCGAGAACGGCAAAGCGAATCTGGCTGTGATGTCGGCCCCGGACGCGCGACCTAAACCGGGACGCTTCAACTTGATGACCATGCGTTCGGAAGGTCAGTTTAATACCATAATTTATGAAGATGAGGATCTGTATCGCGGTGTGAAGCATCGCTTAGTCATTCTTATGAACCGACAAGATATCAAGAAGAATGGATTCGCAGAAGGCGAACGGGTTTGGGCAGAAACGGATACCGGAAAAATGAAAGTGGAAGTGGTGGAAGGTCCGATCCGGGCAGGAAACGTTGCCATGTACTATCCCGAAGCCAATACCATCGTTCCTGCAAACATGGATCCGCAGTCAAAGACACCGGCGTTCAAGAGTGTGTGCGTTAAAGTGTATCGGGCAGCCGAGTCCACTCAATAGCCCGTGTTGGAAAGCGCGACGGCGTAGGCATAACATGAGCAGTTTTAAGTTCTTTTGAAATTTTAAGCAGTCAACTTTGCTAATAATCACAAGGGCTTGCAATGGAAGGTAAAATACAAGACTTAAGAGATGATGAACTCATTGAATTAATTCACAAAATCCCAAAATCTGAACTGCATGTGCACCTCGATGGGTCGTTGCGTTTGCAGACTCTTATCGACCTGGCAAAAAAGGAATCTGTGAAATTGCCGAGCTACACGGTGGAGGGTTTACATGAACTCGTATTCAAGGATAAGTACCAGAACCTCGAAGAATACCTGCGGACGTTTGGATATACTTGTGCCGTCATGCAGAGACCTGAGCATCTTGAGCGAATTTCCTACGAATTGGCCATCGATCACCAGCACGAGGGTGTGCGATATGTTGAAGTTCGTTTTGCGCCGCAACTGCACATAAACAAGCAGATGGATATGGCGACAGTCGTTTCCAGTGTCAACAAGGGACTGCTGAAGGCTCAGAATGAGTTTAACCAGAGAAAGGAAGTCGCTAATGGGAGCGAGCCGCGATTTTATTACGGGATCATCTTTTGTGCGCTGCGCTCTTTCGGACCGTATTCGGAATACTATTCAAATTTCATTGATGCGTTATCTTACTCAGACATGAAAACCATCTGCAGCCTCTCGTCACTGGAGTTGGCCAAAGGCGCCGTGCACATACGTCAGGAGCTTGGTTTGCCTATTGTGGGCTTTGATTTAGCTGGTGCGGAAAAAGGTAATCCGGCCAAAGATCACTGGCGAGCATTTCAATATGCTCATGGGAATTTCCTGGCTAAAACGGTTCACGCGGGGGAGGCCTACGGTCCGCCGTCGATTTTCCAGGCTATTACAGAATTGCACGCCGATCGCATTGGCCATGGTTACTACTTGTTTGACACCAGCAAAGTCAATGGAAAAATTAAAGATAAGGAATATTACGTACAAGAGCTTTGTCAATATATTGCGGATCGCAGAGTGACCATCGAAGTCTGTTTGACCAGCAACCTGCAAACCAATCCCACACTGAAGAAAATCGAAGATCACTCGTTTAAACAAATGCTGGAATACGAATTGAGCACGAGCATCTGCACGGATAATCGCACCGTGAGTAAGACCACCGTGACGAATGAACTCATGTTGGCACTGCGCAGTTTTAAGATGAATCCCAAACAACTGAAGAATACAATTGTCTACGGGTTTAAACGCAGCTTTTTCCCTGACAAATACTCAAAGAAACGCCAGTATGTGCGCCAGTGCATTGATTACTATGAGAAACTGGTAAAGGGAACGCCGTTGGAGGTTTAGGCGGCCTTTTCGTCAAAGATTTTTGAAGGGTTGCATTTTGTTTTATATTAATGCTTTAGTTTGAACACAGAGTCGCCGAGCTCACAAAAGCACAGGGAGTCTTTGTCCTCCTGCTTTTGCCGAAAGAATCTGACTCAAAACAGTGCTGTCCAAGAAGATGTCTGTTAAATTCCCCCCTGTTGAATTTGCCGATGAATCCGGACTCCTCGCAATCGGTGGCGATCTCGACGTCGACACCCTTGAGTTAGCCTATCGAAATGGCATCTTCCCATGGCCAGTGATCGAGGAGCCCCTCTTATGGTTTGCACCGCCACAGCGAGCGATCCTCGAGTTCGATGAATTGCACATTCCGAGAAGATTGCAGCGTTCCCTCCGCAAAGCTGACTTTACATTTGATGTTAACACGGATTTCCCGGACGTGATTCGAGCCTGTGCACGCACCAAGCATCGTAAAGGGCAACGCGGCACCTGGATCACAGAAGACATGGTTCAGGCGTACATTGAATTTCACAGACGGGGCTTTGCTCATAGCTTCGAGGTGGTCAACTCTCAAGGTGATCTCGTGGGAGGACTTTACGGGGTTTGGATTGGGCACTATTTTGCAGGCGAAAGCATGTTCTACAAGGAAAGCAATGCATCGAAATTTGCACTTATCAAAACGGTCGATTATTTAAAAAAACGAGGACTGTCCTGGATGGATGTTCAGGTCCTGACCCCGTTGTTGGTTCATTTTGGAGCAAAGGAAATCCCGCGCTTCCTGTTCATGAAAAAATTGCAGCGAGCGTTGTTCGAAGAATAATTTGGTTTTCCATCTTGTGTTCCCCATCAAGATGACTCCCTTTTCAGTCGTTACCACCGGGGTCTGTCCAAAAAGTCAGATTCGATCAATTCCTTCATGCTGAGCGGAGTCGAAGCATGATGTTTTGTCAGAACTTAGACCACCCTTCGACTCCGGTCAGGGTGAAAATCATAGACTTTTTAGACAGCCCCTTTCTTTCGAGGTTTGCCGAAAATTGAGAGGACATACATGAATTAATCTCGAATTTCAGCAATTTTTATGCAACGTCACCTGCATGTGTATGGTGAAAAATTGTCTATTTTAAATAGTGTAACGTATGTTAGCTTAACTTCATCATTTAAATTTGTAAGTCTAATATTTACAACAAAAATGGTCTCGAGTTTTCACTACATTTTGTAATTTGTTGTCAATCTTGCGGGTAGCTTTAGTCCGAGATGCTACAAGAGTTTTTTATATTGATTTTTCTGATATACACACATGGAAAGTAGCGAATAAATCAATAAAAGTCAATAGGTTGGGTTTTCACTACACGGGGTTTTCAAAGAACTTGAGTTCGAAAACAACTGAAGCGGAAAGCCTCCAGCCCTAAACTTTTTTTTAGAATAATATTAGTGTCGAAGTTGGGTTAGCAATTTTTTACATTGCACTAAACTCCTAAGCACATCCTGAGCAATCACTCAAAGATGACATGAACTACTTTTTTGGACGGCGCCAATAAGTCCTATTAATTATCTTACCGTAATTCGAGGTTTTTTACGATATGTTCCTTTGCGTTTTTCTTGGTGTCTTTACGACCTTTGCGTGAAAGCTTTTCTTGTTTGATTCCGGCTCAACCCGGTTAACTGTTTTGGGAGGCTCCTTTCAGCCATTCCACAAAAAGCTCTTTCCGAATGTCTGTTCTACTCCTGATTTTTATATGTCGCAGTTTCTTGCCCTGACCCTCCAGAAGGCCATCCCGGTCCTCGAGTTTGGACCCATCGTAAAAGCCCAAACCTACGTAGTCCCTTTTTGCATAAAGATAGCAAATATTCCTCGGGTTAAAGAAAACCGGCTGACCCCATTTAATATCTTCCTGTACACCTGAAATGGCTTCATGGATCATGGCGCGCAATTCCTGCAGCCAGTTCCTCATTGGCTCGTCTTTTTGGTTGATATACTCATCGACTTCTGGGTTCAAATTCGAGGCCATCGGAAACTCCTTTGTTTCATAAACCGTCTCTCATTTATTTATGAGTCTGGAAATAATGACCGATCGAGTCCAGGAATGATTCGCAGCGCATTCTTGTAGTACAATTTCCTAAGCACTTCATCCGGTAAATCTAATCCGTACATTTTCCAAAAAGCATGGCGTTTTCGATAATAATCGAAGTACTCGTCGGCGGTTTCTAACACGCGGAAGTAAACATAATACTCCTCGGGTCGCCAAAGGTCCTTCCCAAATAAGACCCGATCCTGATATTTGATGAACCACTTGCGTGCAAAGCGCGGTTGCCGACCGAGTTCGGCAAGGACGGCCCCGATCTCAGTGTACATATTGGGTATTTCATCCAGCAACTCCCCGAGTCGTGCAAGGTTGTTGCCCATCCAACCGAGGTGGGCGTTAATAAATGTGGTTTCCGGATGCTTTCGAAAAACATTGTGCTGTTCATTCATAATCTGCTCCCAAGGAGGATAGATGTCCGGATCCCGATAGCGCTCTGGCTTTTGTTTTAACTCCAACCAGCGTTCGTTGTATTTATCCTTGGGTTCCCAAAAGGGCGCGGGCTCAGCCGAATGAATCAGCACAGGAATGCCCAATTCCCCACATTTGGCCCATATGGGATCGAGACGCGCATCATCCACCGGGACGCGTTTGCCTTCCTGATCCTCCACAGTCAAGCCCAGATTTTTGTAAATCTTGAGTCCCTTCGCGCCAAGTTTTACATCCTCTTCGATCTGCTTGACAGTTTTCTGCATCCATTCGGGATCTCCGAAATTAGCAAAACCGATGTTCGTAAAAACGACAAACCGATTTGGGTAATTTGAATTGATGTTTTCTACTGACCCTTTTAAAAACTTCCGTTCAGCGGCCCTGTCTCTTTCATCAGGTTTGGTCAGTAAGCTCAACCCTCGGCCACTGAGATTGACCATGACGGCCATGTTCAAGCTATCCATATCCGCAATCAGCGAATCGAGGTCTCGTGTGTCCATGCGCCATTGATGGCTGTGCACATCGACAAAGGGGTACTTCGCGTGAGTCACGATATGTTCGGGAACGACCAAAGTAGACCGCGGCTCGTACTCCTCAATGGACATGCTTTCGTCATCACATCCGTAGAATGGCATAATGCACAGCAACAAACACAGAAAAGNNTCTTTCGATAATAGGATGCAGTTTGACAACGAGTTTTTGCATGTATGATTCGCGCTCAGTCAGAAAACAGAAGATTGTAATCCCGCGCCTTTGCAGCTTTCCACCAATCTTCAGGGATGATTTTCCAGTTTCCGAGTGGCTCGGGCGTCACAACTTCCTGTTCTTCAATCCACTTCATCATAAAATATCGCAAGTCTTTCTCGGTTGAGTTCATAACTCTATTTGAAAGCTCGGATTTGGGAATCTTGGCACCTCGCGTCAGATGTCCGCCGCCGCCATTTCCTCGATAGGAATTGATGGCGACCGCGTACGTCCGATTCAAGTCGAAGGCTGTGCCGTCAGACATGGAATGAATGGTGACGCTCTCTCCCGACGGTTTTGAAACATCCACCGTGTAGTTTATTCCTGCAGCCGAATCAAAATTGTAGCTTCTGGCGCTCAATTGATACGAATCGTACCGGGCTGATTTGACAAGGTTACCGTTTTCGTCACGCTGAAAGTTCAGAAGATGATCGTTGGCATCATTCATTCGGTTGAACCATCGTTTGCATGAGTATTCAAGCATGTCTTTGATTTCCTGGCCGGTCATGTCCATCGTGTACAGGAAGTTTTCGTATCTGTACAGCTTGAACATATCCCGCACATAAACCGTGCCTTTTTCGATGCTGGCATCGAACGACAGCGGAGCGGCAAAAGAAATGTCCGCCCCGGACAATTCCAGTTGAATTTTGTGGATGAGATCGACGAAGGCCGAGTTTCCAAACAGAGCGTCGCGTGTGGAGATGGTTTGTGTAAATGTGCCAATGGGTTGGGAGACATATTCTTTCACTTCTTTAAGCGCGTATGAAAACGTGTCCATAAATGCGCTATCGGGAGCAACGTTTTTCATATCCACAAGCTCGCCGATGATATTTTTTTTCCAGGAGTGCGTGGCTTCGTCAAACGACATCTCAATGGTCGCCACCGCGACGTTGACGGCGCCGCTGCGAGGACCGAGAATATAAATGTCTTCCTGTTTGAGATTTTGAACCACTAAATTCCAGCCGACATGATCGTGGCCCACAAAAACAATGTCGAAACCGGGAACCTGCTCGGCAACCAGTCGCGACGCATTTTCGTTCCTGGGTGTTTCAGCGGTCACACCACCGTAGGTGTAATCGACGCCGGCATGAAACAATCCGATCAGCAAATCCGGTCCCTCTTGTTCTTGAATGATCCGGACCCACTTTTTGGCCGTCTCAACCATATCCTGAAATTCCATACCTTCCCAGATTTTTTCCGGAAGCCAGTGTGGAATCCTCGGGGTGATCAAACCAAGGATCGCGATTCTTACCCCTCGTTTTTTGAGCACGGTATATGGAGGGAAATAGGGATCACCGGTTTCGGTATCGACCGCGTTCGCCGCCAACCAAGGGAAATTGAGCTCGTCGACAAATTTGTCGTAAACCGGATGCCCGGCTTCGACGTCGTGATTGCCGACCGTGCCGGCTTCGTATCTCATGTAGTTCAAGACTTCGGCCATGATATGCGGCGCGTCGGGTTTCTCGAAATTGTAATAATACACCACCGGCTGTCCTTGCAGGAGATCTCCGCCATCTAACAGAATCACCTCCTGGTCTTTTCGTTTTTCTCGTTGCACATAAGCGTGAACCTGAGCTAAAGAGGTGGCGGACGCTTGATCGTTAATAAAATCATATGGAAAAATTGCGCCGTGCACATCGCTCGTTTCAACGAACTTCAAAGTGACCGTTTGGGCATGCAACTCTGACCCCAGGAACAGGGCCACGCCAAAAACGAGACATAAAATTCTGACAAGCATTTTTTTCATTGAGTTTTCCT
>JAABYK010000334.1:0-6783 GCA_011775825.1 Candidatus Zhuqueibacterota bacterium
TCACGCACAGGATAAACCAAAATCCATCCCCAAAGCACCGCCACGATCTGATGGAGAAGGGCCGTTTGATCGATTGATTCTAAGAGGAGCAACCCTTATTGACGGCACCGGTTCCCCGCCGGTGGGGCCCGTCGATATTGTCGTTGAAGAAAACAGAATCGTGAACATCAAAAGCGTCGGTCATCCTGGCGTTCCGATCGACCCGGAAAAACGCCCTGAAGCGCGGGAGGGAGATAAAGAGCTGGACGTCGAGGGCATGTACGTGCTGCCCGGGTTTGTAGATATGCATGGACACATTGGCGGAGTCGCCCAGGGCACTCCTGCGGAATACGTACTCAAACTGTGGATGGGACACGGCATCACCACGATTCGCGATCCAGGTTCCGGAAATGGCCTGGACTGGGTCTTGGAGCATAAAGAGAAAAGCAACAGAAATGAAATCACTGCTCCCCGAATTGAGGCATACATCGCCTTTGGTCGAGGCTCCGAGGAGCCCATTGCTACGCCCGAACAGGCACGCCGGTGGGTACAGGAAGTAGCGCGAAAAGGTGCGGACGGATTGAAGATATTTGCCCTTAGTCTGGAACTGATGGCAGCCACGCTTGACGAGGCCAGGAAGCAGGGGTTGAGAAGCGCTTCGCATCATCCTCAACTGAGTGTGGCGCGAGTCAATGTTTTGCAAACAGCCCGCATGGGCTTAACCACCATGGAGCATTGGTACGGGTTGGCCGAAGCGCTGTTCACGGATCGCACCGTACAGGATTTCCCCCTCGATTACAATTACAACAACGAGCAACATCGCTTTGGCGAAGCCGGTCGCCTTTGGAAACAAGCGGCTGCGCCATTCAGCGATCATTGGAACGCCGTGATGAAGGAACTCATCGAGCTTGATTTCACCATTGATCCGACCATGACCATTTACGAAGCCACGCGCGATTTCATGCGAGTTCGGCGCGCAGAGTGGCACGAGGAATATACACTGCCTTCGCTGTGGGATTTTTTTTGTCCCAACCGCAAAGCCCACGGCTCGTTCTGGTTTTACTGGACCACAGAGAACGAAATCGACTGGAAAGAAAATTTCAAATTGTGGATGACATTTTTGAATGAATACAAGAATCGCGGCGGTCGGGTAACCGTGGGTTCGGATGCCGGATACATTTACAAAATCTACGGTTTCGGATACATCCGGGAGTTGGAACTTCTGCGCGAAGCGGGATTCCATCCGCTGGAAGTCATTCGTGCGGCCACGCTTCACGGCGCGGAGGCTCTGGGTTTGGCTGATCAAATCGGCTCCGCAGAGATTGGCAAGTTTGCCGACTTCGTGGTTGTGGAAGAAAATCCGTTGCAGAATCTGAAGGTGCTTTACGGAACCGGGGCCATCAAACTGAACGAGAACAATGAGCCGGTGCGCGTGGGCGGAGTCAAATACACCATCAAAGACGGCATCATCTTCGATGCCAAACAATTGCTTGCAGACGTTCGGCAAATCGTGAAAAAAGCCAAGGAGGAGGAAGGCAAGAAAATCGAGCAGCCGGGGATCACGGATAGTTTTTGAGGTAGGTGTAATGGAACTTGTCCTTTTTTCAGCGAAGATTTTAGAGAGTGCATTTTTTTCATAATTTAGTGATGTAGCAATTTAATTAGTTTATGAACTAGCTAGTTTCGATTGTAACTTTTTTATTTTTTAAATAACGGCCTTAGTTCCATTAGTTTCAAATATGACCTTATTATATGAATGGATCTTTAGTTCAATGGACGTTATTAAATAACCTGGATTATTTGAGCAAAATCTTAGATTTCCCGATTGCCCTTAAAATAGGTCAGGAGATCACAACAGAATTTGGCAGAATTGATTTTGTCTTAGAAGATTCTAAAATGAATCAACTGATAGTTGAGTTGGAGACCGTCCTGAACAATAAGAGTAAGTTGGATTATTGTTTTAATCAAATGCTTAATTACAAAAACTTTCGGTATTCTGTGAGAGGACTCAATATTGTATTCTTTTTGCTTCAGAGACAAATTCTAAAAGCGAAAGAACTGTCTATATGTTTGCAAGGAAAATAATGTTTTAGCCCGTCAACATTCTTTAAATGAAGTAAAAAATTTATATACAAATACAATTGAAAGGTTAAGTTTAAGCCTCGGCATGTCTCTTCCGGAGCCGAAAAACTATACCATTTGCTACTTGAGGTGGCTGAATAAAATCATGAAACCTTTTAAAGACCACTCTAAAGATAGATTATCCGTAGATGAGATTGCGACCTACTTTACTTCATACAAAACCACAAATTTTAGATGCTATCGCAGGTTGGCGTTAGATTTTGAAATGATCTCGGTTGATGGAGCTCATTTTAATATCACCGAATATGGAAAAGAATTTATATTTAATTTTAATCCTGTTATAAATTTTACTGCAAAAACTAATATACCAACCGTGGATTTGTCAAATGAACAAAAACGGCTTCTACTCAAAATACTCACAAATGGAAACTGGACAGTTCATAAAGTTAACATTTATTGGTTTCTGCGGTTTATCGAAGTGACAAATGGAGAATGGATTCCAAAGGGAAAGAATTTCGAACAGAAAAAACTTGATCTTGTGAACGGTTTATTCGGAGTAAATTACAGAAAAAGAACGATGTATGAAATTCTAAATTTCACGTGTAATTTTTGTATGGAATTAGGTTTAGTAGAAAGAATATTATCGACAACAAATTATGATAAATTATACTTAACACCACTTGGTATTGAAGTGAATAACGTCTTTAGTCTTGATTTACAGATAAAAAAGAGTCGCCTAAACCTTACTTCAAATATTTTGAATAATGAAAAACGAATTAAAATTTCTTGATGAATTTCCTAAAGATAAAACTGGAAATTATATTGTTTATGAGTTGTTTACCTTCGATAATCTATTTAGACTACTTTTGAAACACGACTTTGACCATCAGGAAGCTATGGACTTCTTAATTGCAACTTGTTCATTTAGTGCGCCGATCTTTCAAGAAAAAATTTTTAACAAGGAATATGAAAACTTGAAAGCTCAAGATGCATTATCACCGGAAGAAGCGAGCGTAAAAGCCAAACTGATTAGCGACTTGCTACAAATAATTTGATTTCCAAGTTTTATAAATATCTTAGAATCTGAAACGGTGAACAGGAGGCAAGCCCATGCTTAATCGACGCCAATTTTTAGGAGCCATTATGAAACCGGTTGTTGTGGCGCCCGCCGTTGCGCTTTTGGAGCCTTTGGCATTGAGACAAGCGCTGGAAGCACTGGCCGGTCATCCGGGAACGCCGGAGGAAGTGGCACAGGATGAGTCGTTTTGGTTTGAAATTCAGCAGGCGTTTACGGTTGATCGGAGCTTGATTAATCTAAACAACGGGGGAGTGAGTCCCGCGCCAGCCGTGGTGCAGGAGGCCATGAAGCGCCATCTGGACTATTCGAACACGGCGCCGGTTTACACCATGTGGCGCATCCTGGAGCCGCAGCGCGAGGGGGTACGCAAACGACTGGCGCGCGCATTCAAATGCGATCCGGAAGAAATTGCTCTAACCCGAAACGCTTCCGAGGGGCTGCAAATCTGCCAACTTGGATTTGATCTTAAACCCGGTGACGAAGTCTTGACGACCAATCAGGATTATCCCCGAATGATCACCACCTTCGAGCAGCGCGAGCGTCGCGAAGGCATCGTGCTCAAGCAGTTCTCCATCCCGGTGCCCGCCGAAGACCCGGACGAAATTGTCTCCCTGTTTGAGCAAAACATCACCCCAAAAACAAAATTGATTTTGATGTGCCACATGATTAACATCACCGGTCAGATTTTACCCGTCAAAAGAGTGGTGCAAATGGCCCGCAAGAAAGGCCTGCCGGTCATTGTGGATGGCGCGCATTCCTTCGCCCATTTTGATTTTACGCAGGAGGATTTGGATTGCGATTACTTCGCCACAAGTTTGCACAAGTGGTTGTTTGCTCCCCACGGTACCGGAATGTTGTATGTCAAGAAGGACAAAATCCCGGGGCTGTGGCCGATGATGGCCGCTCCGGATAAAATGGACGATGACATTCGCAAATTCGAGGAAATCGGTACCCATCCGGCGGCCAATTATCTGGCTATTGCGGAAGCGTTGAGCTTTACTCAAGGGATTGGCATGAAGCGCAAAGAGGCACGCATGATCTACTTGCGCGACCGCTGGGCTAAGCGGCTTCTTGAACATGACCGGGTACGATTGCACACAAGCTTGAAACCCGGTTTTGCTTGCGGTCTGGCAACGGTTCAGATCGAGGGCATCGATCCCGTCGAGCTGACGCAACACCTCTGGAAAAAATATCGAATTATTGTCGTCGGAATCAAGCACCCGGAGTTCGAAGGCATCCGGGTCACACCGAACGTTTATTCGACGATTGAGGAAATCGACCGTTTTGGCGATGCCATGGAAACCGTCATAAAGAAAGGAATACCAAAAGCATGAAAACATGTTTGACGTCACTCGCGCTGCTGTTGCTTATCGGGGGATGCACATCTCAACCGGTGGATAAAGAGGTCATTTCAACCGAGGAGGCGCCGGCCGCCATTGGACCTTATTCTCAGGCAATCCGGGTTGGAAATCACCTCTATCTCTCCGGGCAAATTGCGATTGATCCGGCTTCTGGCGAGATGGTCGAAGGCGGCATCGAGGATCAAACTCGTCAAGTCATGCAGAATATTCAAGCCGTTCTAAACGCAGCCGGTTTTTCCATGCAGGATGTGGTTCAGAGCAAAGTGTTTCTTTCGGACCTGAACAATTACCAGGCGATGAACGATGTGTACGCCACATATTTCAGAGAGTCTCCCCCTGCGCGCGCGGCCGTGGAAGTCGCCCGCCTCCCTTTGGATGCCATGATTGAGATTATGGTCACGGCAGTCAAAACAAATTAACGCTTGGTTTTTTATCTTAAAAAGAGGAGGAAAAGGATGGCTGAACAGAAGAAATCGGGAAAAGGATGTCTCATTGCGTTAGCGATTATCGGTGCGTTTTTCGTATTGGTGGTGGTTGCCGGTGCGTTTTTCTTTTACAAATTCAAGGACGTGGCAGAAGGCGTTCTGGAAGGTGTGGGCGCATCTCCTGAGATGGTCGAGCAAGTCAAATCGCTCAACCAGGAATATCCATTTATGGAGCCTGCAGACAATCGAATCACCGAAGACCAAATTCAGACGTTCATAAACATCAAACGCAGCTTTGCGGACAAAATCAAGAGCCGAGAAGAGGAGTTCAAACAATTCGCGGAGGAAGCGGAACAACAGCAGCAATTGAGTCTGGATCAATACGCCGAAGCCTGGAAGAAATTGGGCGAAATCAGACGCGATTTCCTCGATGAATTGCGAGCACATCAGATGTCTCCGAAGGAATACAAGTTTTTAACTGAGCAAATCTATGCATCGTACTTTGGAAATCTGGCTGCGGGCGTCGCCGATATGGCGGAAGGTGCGGGAGCCTCTTCGCAGGAGAGCGCTGAACTTGAACAGAAAGTTGCTGAGCTGCCGCAGGAAAACCTCGAGCTCATTCAGAAATATCAAACGGAACTGCAGGAAGTGAATACCTACGGCTTTGAGCTTTGGGGGTTGCCAATTGCAGACTATAAATGACAGCTTTCAGGAAACGCTCATCGTTCTGTCATGCTGCAAGCATCTTTTAAATGGGTAAATCCAAACGTGCTTTCAAATCTTTGCGCAAAAACTCTGAGAACGTTCCACAATTAAAGCAACCCCTTACTGGGTTACGTCAGCTTTTTTGTTAGATGAACATCCTGATTCTTGAACCTTATTTTACGGGATCGCATAAAGCCTGGGCCGAAGGCTATGCACATTACAGCGGACATGAGGTGCGGATTCTCAGTTTACATGGCAATTTCTGGAAATGGCGGATGCATGGCGGAGCCGTCAGCCTGGCCAGAAAATTCTACGAACTCGATTTTACTCCCGACCTGTTGCTGGCAACCGACATGCTCGACTTGACGATCTTTCTTTCGCTCACGAGGGAAAAGACATCCTCTCTGCCCGTGGCTCTCTATTTTCACGAGAATCAGTTGACGTACCCGTGGTCGCCATCGGATCGAGATGTGGCGAAGAATCGAGACAAACATTATGGCTTCATCAATTATGCGTCTGCTCTGGCAGCGGATGCGGTGTTTTTTAACTCGCAATATCATTTGCAGGCCTTTTTGAGTGAACTTCCCGGATTCCTTCGGCACTTTCCGGATCAGCAGGAGCTGGAGACAGTTGAGCAAATCGAGGCGAAGAGTCGGGTGTTACCGCTCGGACTTGATCTCGAGCGTTTGGATGCTGCCCACCTTGCTTCTGAAGATGGGTGTCGTCCTTTGATTTTGTGGAACCATCGCTGGGAATACGACAAGAATCCCGGTGAGTTCTTTCATGCTTTGGAGATCTTAGCTGATAAGGAGTTGGACTTTGAAGTGGCAATTGTGGGAGAATGTTTCAGTCGCAGGCCTGAGGCGTTTCTCAGTGCAAAGGAAAAATTAGGCGATAGAATCGTGCAGTTTGGTTATGTGAAGGCGTTTGCTGACTATGCAGCCTGGCTCTGGAAAGCCGATATTTTGCCGGTCACGTCGTATCAGGATTTTTTCGGCACAAGTCTGGTGGAAGCGATTTATTGCAATTGCTATCCGATATTGCCATACAGACTTGCCTACCCGGAGCTGGTTCCTTCTGAATTGCATCCGCGGCATTTTTACAACGACTTTGAGGAGTTGGTTCACAAACTGGAAACAGCCATTCGAAATTG
>JAABYK010000334.1:6802-9576 GCA_011775825.1 Candidatus Zhuqueibacterota bacterium
TTTAGTTGAAGATCAGACTCGTTGTGATGCGAACCGTGAAACGGTTTTCTCCACTCTTAAGGCATACAGAAGCGCGAACAATGCCGTCAGTTCTTCGAACAGCTCGCCTTGCATCGTGAGCGCAACGGCGCCAAGCAGAAAGGCCAAGGGACTCAAACTCGGGTAGGGGAGGAGTAGATTCAACCAAAATTTAGTGCGTTTTTGTAGGTGAAAGATGAATGTCGCCACCATGACAATCGGTAACACGAACGCGGGTAAAATGTAGAGAAGATCAAATACTAAGCTAAGGGATTCAATGTTGTGGACGCTGGTTTCGCCTTGTTGGTTTGCAGAACTGAGGAACGAAGGGGTTTGCCATCCCAGGATTCGCTGTCCCCAACTGATCTCTTCCATGGCTACAAAAAAGAAGATCAACGTGAGCCCTGCAAAGAGCCAACGTATCCAATTGGCGTTTGAAGAGGACAGCCAGTCCGTCCTTTTCGATGTAACGAAAGTTTTTCCGAACAGATATGCCGCAAAGGCAAACACAATGGCGGAGAGGGTTTCGAAAACGCCATCTTCCACAAAAAGCGGGATCAGAAATTCAGCGCGTCGGGTGTAAAACAGGATGAACAGAACCGTGAGTGCAATTCCGAGGACAGTAGAAAATAAAAGTTGAAAAATCGGATTGTGTATGTTTGGGCTTAATCGTCTGCTGCCATTGGTTTGAAACATTCGGACGATTTTATTTCGAAAATCAGGGTTCTTACAGATAAGGAAGACCGTACCGAACATACCGCATACCGCAGCTAGGTAGTACAGAAACCAGTCGAATCGCCATTGGGTAAAGGAAGAAAGATTCTGATCCGGACTAAGATTGCGCTGAATTAACAGAAGCAACCGGTCGAACACAACCGAGTGTGCGGCAATGAGGAACCCCGCCGTTAGGAGGAGCAAGATTCCGGGACACAGGAAAAAGAATTTGTTGGCAGATTTCATGAGCCCAAACCGTTTGAATCAGTTTAATTATTCTCAAAAAAAGAAGCAACCAAATTACTTGTTTTTCTCATCGATAAACGCATGGCCAAACGTAAAAGAAAAGCACAGGGTTCGACAGCTTTAGAGGTGGAAGGCATTGGTGTCGTTATTTTTCGGAAAAGTCATCGTGCCAGGCACGTAAATATCAGAGTCAAGCCATTCGCTGGCGTGCAAGTATCTGTCCCACGTGGCATCAGTTTTACTCAAGCTGCGGAATTGGTAAAACACAGAAAAGCGTGGGTCAACAGAAGCCTGGAGAAACTCAAGAAATTAGAAGGGTTTACAATCATCTACGACGGCACCAAGTCAGTAAGCACGCGTCAGCATAAACTGCATGTGTCCGCAAGCCGCGACGGTGACTTCTCGATCCGCATAACCAACGGGCGGATTGAGGTGCGCCATCCAAGTACATTGAAGGTTACGGATCAACCCGTGCAAGCGGCGATTCTCAAGGGTTTGGTTGAGGCCTATCGCATCGAGGCCAAAGAATACCTACCGAAAAGACTTAAACACCTGGCTGAGTTGCACGGCTTTCGGTACAACAAAGTGTTCATCAAGAACCACAAATCGCGTTGGGGAAGCTGTTCCGAAAGAAACAATATCAATCTCAATTTGCATTTGATGAGTCTGTCGGATGAGTTGATCGACTACGTCCTTTTGCATGAACTCGTTCACACGAAAGTGAAAAATCACAGTCCGGCGTTTTGGCGACTTTTTGGAAGCATCTGTGAAAACGCCAAAATCCTGGACAGACGTCTACGAAAACACACGATTCTACACAGTTAGTGAGGCTAAAACGATGTTATGGAGCCTAACCGTTGTGTTCTCATTTTTGCTTGTAGGTCACTCGGTTGCTCAACAGACCGAAGTTAAAATCGCCACGTATAATATCTACTTTTTGGATGACGGCATTCGTGAGGAAAGAGAACAAAACCTGCAAAGGGTGATTCGTGAGCTTGATGCCGATATCATTGGCTTTCAAGAAATCAACAACCCGGCGGCGTTGGAAAATATTCTCCCTGAGGAATACGAAATCGCCATGGTTGACGACCCGGATGAAGTTCAAGACTTGGCACTGGCCGTGCGACCGCCTTTTCGAATCGAATCCTACCGCCACGTGTTTCCGGATCCGGATTACAATGATGCCTTTCCAAGAAGCCGTGACTTGCTTCAGGTCGAGGTGGGAAATCACAACCTGGAATTCGTGGTTTTGGTGCATCATGCCAAGTCCCGGCGCGGCGGCAGGAGCCATACCGATCCGAGACGTGAGGCGGCCTCCAAACATATTGTGGCATACATTAAAAAGAATCTTTCCGGTGAGAAAATAATTCTGCTCGGTGACTTCAACGACAATCCGGACGACCGGTCTTTGAACATTCTTGAATACGGCAAGTTTGACGCACGAGGCGGAATTGATAGAATCGCCGACACCTTTCTTTTTAACACGACTGAGGAATTGGCATCCAAGGATTACTGCTCATACGGATACAGCTACATTTATGAGAACATCGAGGCGGATACGTTGGCGTTGAAAGTCGAACGGACGAGACGAGTCAACAACAAATGGCGGGGTAAAGAATATGATTTCTGGGACCTCGAGATAAAGGCCAATTTGTTCGATCAAATTCTGGTTTCGTTCGCGAATCAAGGTTGTGAATGATCGTTTGGTTTATACGCGGCGTGGAAGTCTGGCTTCGGATCACGTACCTGTGTGGACCATTCTCAGGTTTTGACATCTCGCCCCCTTAGAAGATGCG
>JAABYK010000334.1:9590-9990 GCA_011775825.1 Candidatus Zhuqueibacterota bacterium
CAGCAACGAACTAACTAAACATTGAATTAAGTTTATTTGGCATTAGGATGAACAGAGCTGTCAAAGCCGATCCAAAAGCGGTCCGGAATGTTAACCGGGCTGCGATTCTTAATCTGATTCGGGAGAACCAACCGGTTTCCAGAATCGAGCTATCAAAGTTAAGCAATTTGAATAAAAGTACGGTCTCCAGCATCGTGGCCGATCTGCTGGATGAAAAGCTCATCTCCGAGACCATGATCGGCGAATCGACCGGCGGTCGAAAGCCGATTCTCCTGAATTTGAATCGGTCCGAATATCGGATCGGCGCCATCGACTTCGATCCGGAGTGTACCTACGTGGCCATTGGGGATATCGAAGCTAGCATCATTCGCAAGAAAGCCATCCAAACCGAAAACAGTGA
>JAABYK010000334.1:10009-15327 GCA_011775825.1 Candidatus Zhuqueibacterota bacterium
CATTCGAATTTGAAAAGCATCGGACTCAGCATTCCGGGAATCGTGGACACAAAAAAGGGGCTGGTTGTCATTGCTCCCGATTTGCAATGGAAGAATTTCGACATTAGAAAGATTGTGCATGAGGTTGACCCCAAAAGTAGGAATGGAAGGGTTATCATGGACAATGAGGCCAATTCCTCGGCATTGGCTGAGCAATGGTTTGGGAAGGACATGGTGAAGAACAAGTCAAACATCGTCTTTATCTCAGAAGGCATCGGCACCGGCATTATTCTCAACCGGGAGCTCATTCAAGGTTCCTACGACGGGGCTGGCCAACTCGGACACATGACCATCGACCCTGACGGCGAATTGTGTATTTGCGGAAATCACGGCTGCTGGGAATTGTATACCTCAAAGGAAAAAACCGTAGAAAGATTTCGTGGTGAAGATTTTGATGGCAATGTCAATGGTGAACTCGGCAAGATTATCGCCTTGGCGCTGAATGGTGATGAACGCGCGACGAAGGCCTTGCGCGAGACCGGACGCTATTTAGGCATTGGCATCTCCAATATCATCAAAGCCATTGACCCCGAGGTGGTCGTTTTAGGCGGCATGATCGCCCAGGCCTGGGATATCATTCGGGACGACATCTCTGAAGAAATAGGGGACAGGGTCTTTTTTGACATCAAAAAGAAGAATGCTCAGGTGGTTCCCACGTCATTAGTGGAGCGCTCCAGCCTTATTGGGGCGTTTACGCTGGTGATTCGAGAGATATTTAGAGGTTACAGAATCACAAAATGAGTATTATATACCCAAACGCAAAAAAAAAATTTAAAAAAACGAAAAAACGCAAAATTTTTCTTGACATTTTGGGGGTTAGGCTTTATATTACTTCGTTGGTCGTCGCAACCAACTAACTTTGTGTTGATTAAAAGTTAGTCAAAGCAAGAATGAGTGTGGCTTCAAGAATCTCTTGATTGAGGTTTAGGTACCGTGAGATTTATTACTGAGAAATCTATTAAGTTGTTGAGAGACATTCAGGTGATTGCTATCCATATTACAATTGCCCTTTCGACGCTGATAGGCGTTTATCTCTTTTTAAAGTTCCTCATTGAAAATTCACGGAGGTATGTCGTTCCTTCCGACTCTCTGCTTGCTTAAAGGAGGAAACCGACGAAAGAGGAAAAAACAAGGACTTTTTAGACCCAGCTGATATTGGGAATTAATTATGGATACGCAAACGCAAAAAAAAATAAAAAAACGCAAGTTTTTCCTTGACATTTACAATTTTTCGTTTATATTAATACTTAGTTGTTCGTAACAACCAACTAACTTTGTTGTTGAGAGCGCGTCGCGTTTTGTTAGGCCTTCATTGTATGCACACTCTTTCGACAGCCCACCGACTTGCTCCAAAGGACGCGACAAACTCACAAACCAGAGGAGAGAGCATACAATTTTTTCCAGAGATACTCGTAAATCTGTCACGAAACGTTTTCGTTATCTTAAGAGAATCGTAACCTTGAGATTTTATGTTTCAGCAAATAATAGCGAATGAAGCTATGTTTTTAGTGAACAACTTAGTTGTTTGTAACAACAAACAAACTGAATTTTTATCAGGCTGTGTCAAAGAGAAAGTTGCTGATAATTGATTGTTAGCGGAAATCAAAAAGTTGTACGGAGCGTAAACCGAGCAGCTATTTTAAATTTGATTCGGGAAAATCAGCCGGTGTCACGCATTCATTTATCCAAACTAAGCAAATTGAACAAAAGCACAGTTTCCAGCATCGTTTCCGATTTGCTGGAAGAAAAACTCATCTCTGAAACCATGATAGGCCAGTCAACGGGTGGCCGAAAACCCATACTGTTGAGCCTGAATCGAGCCGAATATCGGATTGGAGCGATCGACTTTGACCCCGACTGTACGTATGTAGCCATAGGTGATATCGAGGCGAGAGTGATCCGGAGAAAGAAGATTAAGACAGAAAGCGGCCGCCCGTTGGCCTTTATCAAGAAATGTCTCAACGAGTTGCTGGAAATGAAGAAGGAGCTAAACTGTGCCAATTTGAAAAGCATCGGCATGAGCATTCCCGGGATTGTGGATACCAGGAACGGCTTGATCGTGATTGCTCCCGATTTACGATGGAAAAATCTGGATATCCGAAAAATTGTCCACGAAGTGGATCCGAACGGCATTGACGGTCGGGTCCTGATCGAAAACGAGGCCAATTCTTCGGCTTTGGCAGAACAGTGGTTCGGACAGGATATGGTCAAGAACAAGTCGAACATCGTGTTTATTTCCGAAGGCATCGGCACCGGCATCATTCTGAACAAAGAGCTGATTCAAGGCTCGTTCGATGCTGCCGGTCAGTTTGGTCACATGACCATCGACCCTGACGGTGAATTGTGCATTTGTGGCAACAGAGGCTGCTGGGAAGTGTACACGTCCAAGGATTCAACCGCGCGCAGATTTGGCGGTCGGAGTTTTAACGGCAGTACGAACGGCGAGTTGGGCAAGATCACCGCCCTGGCTAAAAATGGCGATAAACTGGCGATCAAGACTCTGGTCGAAACAGGACGCTACTTAGGCATTGGGATTTCAAACATTATCAAAGCCATCGACCCGGAGGTGATTATCTTAGGCGGCGCCATCACCCAGGCCTGGGACGTGATTTATCCGGAAATCGCAAAAGAAATCGAAGCACGCGTATTTGTGGACATAAAGAAGAAAGACATTCCGATCATACCCACGTCACTGGTGGAACGTTCCAGTCTCATCGGGGCGTTTGCTTTGGTCATTCGAGAGATATTCAGAGGATATCGGATTACGCGAGGATGAACAAGGTCCTTTGCGTAAAGGGTGACATTTGTAGGTATAAATATACGCAAAAACACCAGTTATTAAATAAAAAAAGAACAAAAGCTTGAATCAGGTTGATGTTAAATGTCAAATGTTGAATGCAAACCTGTGGAGGTAAACATGAAAAGGAAAAAATTGTTGCTGTTTTCCGTTTTGAGCGTGTATGCGGTATTGGCCACCTACACGACGGCTTTTGCGGATCCCATTGAAGATATCTTGCGGATCTGGCAGGAGACCATCTGGAATTGGGGCAAGCGTATATTCTGGTTTTTCGGAGTGGGCGCGGCGGTTGTCATCGCAGCGTCGCCGGATAACCGAAGAAAGGCTGTGTATGTACTAGGTGGGGTTCTGCTTTTTTACCTATTCCCCTTTATTATCGACGTGATTCAGCAGGCGACTGGACAGCCTTTTTAGATGGAGTTAGGTTCTGGGGAACAATATCATGTTCAGCAGAAATAGAAACCAGTGGTGTAGAGAAATTCTTATCTTAACATGGAAAAACCAATAGAACAAACCCTCTCGAAGCAGACCCTGCAATTCGGTCTGCGACCGGAAGACTATCTCGTCCTGGTCATCGTTGCCACGTTCGGGAGTTTTTTCATCTCCAAATTCTGGTTGGCCATCATCGTGGCGCTGCTCGTGTTTATGTTTCAGTATGTCAATAAAAGGAAACGACGATTTTTCTGGTCGTCGCTCTATATCTGGCTGTTCACGAACAAGAATCTCATTATCAAGCAGACGAAGAAGTTACCGCCGGTATTTAAGAATTAAGGATTGATTTATGTTTTTTAGAGAGAAAAGCAGCCTCACGGACAAGTTTCACTCGCACGGCGTGTTGGATGTTGGCGGAAAGGGGTACCACATTCGCAAGGACGGGGCTATATCCATCATGTGGAAGATCGATGCCGGCAACTCACTGAGATTCACGCCAGAAGATTTTGAGCATTACACCTCACAGCTCACCAAGACCATCAATCTCACCCGCGAATATACACAGATAGAATTTCTGTACGATAAGTACGAAACGCAATGGGAGGGCGAGCTAAAATCCAACCTCAATACCAATCGACCGGAAATCGCCAAATTGATGGAAATACGAAAAAATGAACTGGGCCTGAGAAAGCATTACTCATTTGATGTGTATTTGATCATCACGTTCAACCATCTGATTCAATACAAACCACCGTTNNCAGAATAAGGTCAGTCAACTGGCTAAAGAGAAGTTTGACAGCGATGTTCGGCTCATTGAGAATACAGCGGAGGTTGTGGAAAGCGATCTCCATTGTTTTAAATTTACGCGCCTGAACGGTGAAGACATCACCAATCTGCTCAAATCCTACTACAACTTAACGCATCAGCCAGCCGAAGTCAATGTGCGAGACGAGTACTTCAATGGCGATCTTGTGTACAAGAATTTTCATCCTCAATATGAGGGTCTGAGTGTCGGACTCGATCATCTACTCATTGCCTCCATGATCGAGCTTCCGGATAGGACTGTGGATCCCATCGAAGTGGACAAGCGCTTTCTGAAGAGCCCATTAGAATACTTCCTGGGGTTGCCCTTTTCACTGCGCCTGAATGTGCGAATCGAGAAGCTGCCTACGGATAAAGCGAAAATGTATGTGAATCTCAACAAGGCCATTAACCGACCGCGTTTCAACAACCTGGCCGACATGAAGATGATTGAGCTGTACGGCGATGACAACGGGGAACACTTCGAAGGCATTGCCAACCTCATTGAATTTGATAAGGACTACCTTGCCAATCTTTCATTCACTTTGATGACCTGGCATCCTGAGAAGGTGGTCCTGGCGGAACGGCAGGAGCGAGTGATTACGGCGTTTACCCGCTTCTTTAATTCCCGAGGGATGATCGAATATGGTCAGGACGCCCTCAACGTGTTCCTGTCCTGCGCCCCGGGCAACTACCCTTATCGTCGAACCACGGTACGCGGTTCTCATCTCGGGCATTTCGTGAGTCTGAGCGACCATTACAAAGGCATGAATAGCGGCGTTCCGCTCATTAACACCAATGGGGCGCCTGTTTACTATGATTTATTCTCCACAGAAAACGACAACTACAACAGTCTAATCGTGGGACCGTCCGGAAAGGGCAAGAGTTTCTTTTGTAACTCGCTCATCTTCAACTACATTGCACAAGGCGTGCCCGTGATCATTTTGGATTTGAGCGGCAGTTACAAGCCATTAGCCGATGTGCTGAGGTCCGACTACATTCAGATCGATCCACGTCGTCCCAATTACCTCGATCCGTTTTGCTATTTCAATCCCACGCAACACGAATACGATTCTCCCGAATATCTCGAAACCCTGACTTATCTTCAGTCTTTCATCAACTTGATGGTGAAAGAGGACGAGGAGGCCAGGACGATTGGTAAAGACAAGAAAGCCGTGATTTATGATGCATTAGAAAAATTCTTTCAGGCACCGCATAACGATAAGATCAACATTCTGGCATTTCGAGC
>JAABYK010000334.1:15369-21073 GCA_011775825.1 Candidatus Zhuqueibacterota bacterium
GCTTTGAAGATTTATTTTGATCCCAATAACAAGAATCATCTGCGAGTTGGCTCAAAAGAAAGGTTTGACTTGATCGTGTTTGACTTAAAGGGCATCGAAAAGGAACTTGAACTGATGCCGTTGTATTCCAACCTGCTGAGTATGTTGGTCATGGAGGCGCTGCACAAGGATTATTTGAAATTCCTGTTCATATTGGACGAGAGTTGGAAGGCGCTCGAGAACTCCGAGATCATTTACGGATTGGTCAAAGAAACGGGCCGAACCTCAAGAAAGCATTTCGGGTCCGTGGGAGCGCTGACGCAAAACATCGAGGATTTGAAGCAGGGGGACCTGGGCGCATCGGTGTTAACCAATAGTTTCAGCAAGTTTTTGTTGCCACACGGAGGGGAGGATGTCGATAAAGCCGTCAATATATTGGATATGACCAAAGCTGAACAGCGTGCATTTCGTAACTTAAAGGAGCATGAAATTTTACTCTGTCGAGGCGGGGAACCCGTTTTACTCCGGACCCCATTTTCCAACTATGATTACTGGATTTGGACAACCCGCCCGGACGAAGTGGATAAGCGCAATCACCAAATGAGACATGAACCGAGTGTCATCAGCGCTGTGTCAGCGTTAGCCGAAAAAAATATAATAGGGGGCTAACATGAAAACAAAAGCGCTCCTACCGATTTGCTTGATTTTATTAGCTACGGCGCGACCGGCGTCCGGTCAGTTTTTCGATCTCTCCGATGCGCCGGTGCTGGCCAAGCTTGGTGAAATGCTCAGAGTTCATCGGGCACACCTGGTGGAAGCGATCCGAACCGCCCGCGGGATTGAAACGACATTCAGGACGCTTAAGCAGTTGGATGAGTATGAAAGAAATCTGCGCCGGGATATCAGTTTCGTTTCCAGTATGGACTTGACAAGATTGAACGATCTCGAGCGCTTGATTATGTACGGCGATCAGACCGATTTTTATCTGCGTTCTCTGACAGGCAAGATTAACCGAGACATGTACAACCTGAGTCAAATGGAGCGATACGGTGACGGGTTCCTGGGCTCAGTAGACGGGCTCGGTCTAATCGATGCGAACCTCATCCGTGCCTTGTTCGCGGATGATAAGAGTTTGGAAGAGTTGGGTATCCCGCCGGAACAAGTTGAAGCGCTGCTCAAAGAACTGAATATCGAATCAACGATGCTGGATCTGTACCAGGTGCAGGGGACTCAAAATCTGGTCAAAGCATTGGCCAACCAGGGACAACAACTGAAGGAGGTTGCGCGGGACTCAAGCATCGAAATGGATCAGGGACAGCGAGTCATGCTGTTAGCGAAAAGCGAGGAGAGTCTGATTGAAGCGCTAAAATTCCAGCAAGAGCTGGCGGATCGCCTGAAAGAAAGGAATGAGAAAATCAGTCGGAAATTGCACCTTAAGGCGGAACTGGAAGCGGAGATCAACGAGCTTGAGAAATTTTATAATTGGCACGCATCCCAGGAGCACAACTTAGGATTCTTTGATTCGGAATTCATAAAACGGGAAAAATTCTAAAGGGGGCTGTCATGTTCCAGCAAATACAAAGTATCTATGACCAAACCTACGAAGTCCTGTCCACGGTTTTGGACCTGTCCTGGAAAATATTGCCCCTGGTTGTGATCATCCTGCTTCTGGCGTATGTCTATGATGCATTGAAGAACAACCGTGGCAACTACACAGATTTTCTGTTTCGGGTCGGAGTTGCTGTGTTGGCGATGGTGAGCTACAAATGGTGGAGTGTCGAGATCGCAACCCTCATTGTAGAAATTGCCAAGCTGTTCAAAACCGACGGCATCTCGGATTACTATAATGTGGTCATCGAACTATTTGAAAGCCATGCAGGTAATGAAGCGCGCTGGTTTGAGGTGGGATTGCAATTTCGCGGCTTTTTGTATTACTCGCTGCTCTGGCTGAGCGTAGCCCTGGTTGCTCTGGCATCGGTTTTCTTCGAGATGCTGCAATTCTGGGCCCAGGCGTTTTTGTGGGTGCTGGGACCCATCGCAATCGTCCTGACGCTTTTTCCAAACTTTCGTGGGGCGTTTGTAAATTGGTTGAATCGGTTCATCGCGGTTGGCTTTTGGTCGGTTTTATACACGGTTACCACCCGAATTTTCAACGGCCTGATTGGCGAGACTTTCTCCAATTTGTGGGTCGAAAACAAAACCGGGATTGATGTCACCGGGCAGGGCTTTTCGATCATGAAGTTGGTCCTCTTTAGCGTGGCTTTCTTTTTTGCAATCATCCGAATTCCCGCCATGACCGGATGGTTTACAAGACACAGTTTTGCAAGCATCAGCTACATAATCGGTGCCGGTGCCGCGATTGGTGCAAGCAAATTGATGTCATTTAGTGGAAACGTAGCCGCCAGGCTAGGCAGAGCGGGCGGAGGACAGGTCGCATCAATGGGCAGTGCGATAGCGAGGAAACTGGGACGGTCGTAACGTTTTATCCTAAGGAAGCGAGGGCAGAATGAATTCCATGAAAGAACTCAGAATCAAACCATCGGACGACGAGAACCCAAGCCAAAATAGAAATAGTGATAACAGCAATAGAAAAGAGGACGAAGTTTCAGGGTTCATCTGGCGCACGTTCGTTGGCAACAAAAAGAAGGAGGATTTCTTCAAGAGCGCGATCTTGATTCTGATTGTGGTCAACGGGCTTTTGGGGTTCTTCCTGTACAACCAGAAAACCCAGAAGTCAATCTACGTAATCGACGACGGTGCCCCAAAACTGGCAAGCCTGGTGAGCAGCGACGTCCGCGTGGATGAGCAGGTACTCTTCTTCGTTAAATTGTGGACCAAGCTTTTAGTGGAGGTAAACGGCGATAATTATGCAGACAATCGGGAAACCCTCAAGTCGCTGTCCAGCCAGGATCTGATGAAGCGGATCTTGAGCGCCGAGAGTGCAAGCGGTAATCGCCTTGTGAAAGAAGTCATCCAGACAGAGACCATGCAGTTGAAACTTGCGGATCTGGTCATCGATGAAATAGAGCGGCGTGGTAGCATCATTCACGTTAAGTTCCACGAGGTTATCCGAATCGATGTGCCCGATGGCAGCGAAAAGTATGTCACCAGACACAACGCCGAACTGATTAAATCGAGCTACAGCTTGAATGGACTGGGATTGGTAATGGTTGATTTGGACAATCTCTGGAAATTAGAAAGGAGAATAGACTAATGAACTTATCCAGGATGAACGTCAATCTCGATAGGAAGCGGATAATCCTTGGAGCGGTCGGGCTGGTCATTCTGTTTCTTGTTATCACGTTTATCGCTTCTTACTACGAATATAAGACCAAGGGACCCGTATCGGAAGAGCCGGTCAGCTCTTACGATGAAGACAGTTTCAAACGTTTGCACGAGGAGCTCGTCAAAGATAAGCCTCAAGATAAGGACCAAAAAGAGCTGCTCGCGGAAATTGCCAACAACGAGGAGCAACCAAAGTCCCGGTCCTTTCGAACAGCTTCTGAGGAAGAGATGGTGTATTCAAAAGAGAAGTTTGACACCCTTGCGGTGAATTGCAGTGTTCTGCTCGAAAAATACAAGGAGTTGGTCATTAAATATCATGAACTCGAGAAGCAGGTGGAAAACAAAAAGCAGAAATCGGCCAAACGATATGCCAGTTCGCCCACTCGGACAACACCTCGCAAAAGCAATCGCGCCAGGAGCAGCAACGGAGGCTTCGATTACACCAGATATGTTCGCAGGAGCGGTGAGAACGAATTGCTTAATGATGGAGCGGATAATTCACAACCCACCACGACGCAGTTTACCTGGGCCACGCTATCCCTGAGTCGGCGTCAGAAAGTGTTTAACCAGTCGGCGGTGATCTTCGAGGTGGCGGAACCTTTCATGCTGGATGGAATGAACATAACCCGCGCGGCGAGAATAGAAGGCGTGGCCCAGGTGAGCAGCGGTCGGGGTCGAATCTTCATCAACTTCAACAAAATCTATGCAGAAGACCAGGTGATTCCCATCGATGGCGAAGCTTTTTCGCTGGATCGATCCCGGGGCATCAACGTGTTCATACATGGCGAAAACAGCCTGGCGGAAAGCTTCAAACGCGAGGCTACCGATTTAGTGGGTATAATTGACCCCTCACGATCCCAGGTCGGACGTTCAATCATGCAGGGTACGGACGTTGGCCGCGAGTTTTATGGCGTCCTGGAAGCAGGCACGATGATTCTGGCTAACATTAGGAGAAAATGAACTCAATTAAAATTATTGTCATAGGGCTGTCGCTCTTTTGTTGCCAACTGGTGACGTCTCAGACTAACAGCAGCGACATTGTAATGAACCTCCAGATCGGGACGCTTTCTGAAATCGTGATTCCGGAGCCGTATCTAACCATTCAGATTCCCGTGAAAATTATGGAAATGCGTGATGTGCCCGGCCGGAGCAAGCGGGTGATTACCGTCCATCCGGTTATCTCGGAAAGGACCACGACGAACATCCGCGTGTACACGCAGCATTACGACTTTAACATCAAAGCGTTCATCAATCACTCAAATCGACGGGCGACGCAAAGTCTGGACCTGAACGAGTTTACCAAGCATGTGAAACCGTGGAAAAACTCGACTGACGACTCATCGACCAATAGCACGAACGGGAAATACAAACCGGATAACATGGACCCGACCAAAAACACCTGGGAACTCGAGCTGCTCAAGGGCATGCTGAAAGTCAAGCCGGACTTGCTCAAGCCCAATAAACACGCGCATGCCATTGTGCAAAACCGGGTCGTGTTTGGCATTGACTACATCTTTCATTACGAGGAAGGCATCGTGTTCAAAGCAACGCTCTGGAACAAATCCAAAGTGCCGTATCATATTTTGAATTTAACCATCACCTACAAAGAAAAATCCGGTGTGCCGTTGATCAGCGAACGGGAAACCAAGACCCTGAGGCTGACACCGGTTTACGAAAAATACTCAAAGAAGATTGTGCCACAAGGCGAGAAATCTCACATCATCTACATGACGTCCAAACTCAGCCCGCAAGACACCGGTTTCTTTAACTGCGTGCTCATCGAAAAGAACGGCACCCGTAATTTTAATTTTGACATTCCTTCGTACATTAAAGATTGAGAGAAAAATGAGAAGGTTACTGATGTGCTTATTTGCTGCCCTGATGGTAGGCAATCTTCAGGGACAGTACCAGAAAATGTCCAACTCCAGCTCCTTAGATCTCTCCGGGTTTGAGTCTTATTTGAGCGCGGGCTGGAGTAAACAGATCAGCCACAAATACACGTTCACGCTCAACGGCTTCTATTTCCAGGACGAAGATGATTTGTTCACAACTGACAATTTTGGTGGCAATCTTGGTTTCAGTCGCTGGCTGCTTAGATTTGGTAACGCTTACGTGAGTGGTGGCGGCGGGGGGTTTCTGGCCCACACTAATGCCGAGAGCGCCGCCGGAACGGAAGCCGATGACCTGACTTTTGGCCTGGACTTACGCGCAGAAGTAGAATACTATGTTGCCTGGTGGTTTGTTGTTTACGGAGAGGTCAAACAGTATGTGTTCTTTGGGTCGGATTTTTTTAATAGTAAGGTTGTGGGTGGTGGGGGGGTGAAGTTTGTTTTTTAAGAGAGAAAGGAAGGTTTCTAAAAGGGGTAATTTGATGGAGAAAAACATAAGCAATCTCAGCACTCGAAACAGCTTTGTTAATTTAACATCTTTGGGAGCAGCT
>JAABYK010000696.1:0-3139 GCA_011775825.1 Candidatus Zhuqueibacterota bacterium
TTCAAAGTGATCGGCGTGCCGGACTTGCCGCGCATGGAGCCGGACCTCGGCCGCGGGGAAATCGCCGGCGAGGGATACAATCGTGCGTTTAAAGTTCCCACCTTGCGAAATGTGGCCCTGACAGCGCCGTACATGCACAACGGCATTTTCAAAACTCTGGAGGAAGTGATCGATTTTTACACCGATGGCGGTGGCGTCGGCAGAGGCCTGGACGTGCCAAACATTGATGACAAAATTCGCGAGTTTACCCTGAGCGATAAAGAGAAACAGGATCTCATTGCGTTTCTGCACGCGCTTACGGATGAATCCAACGAACAGGAGATTCCAGAATCTGTGCCATCGGGTCTGCCGGTGGTGCCACACCTGCCCAATCAATCGCCGGAGATGGAAGCGTATGAAGCGAGGCCGGTTGAGCGACGCATCACGGATGTGACGCGAGAGGGCAAGCGCATTCTCATTTCCCCGGGTCAATCGATACAAGCGGGCATCGACGCGGCTGCGGCCAAAGACACGGTGGTGGTCATGCCCGGCGTGTATCACGAAGCGCTCACGGTGGATGTGTCCGGCATCACCCTGTTGGGAATGGACGACAACGGTCAACGGCCCATTTTGGATGGCAGGGGTCAACTGTCGGACGGTCTCATCGGCTCGGGTAGTGACTTCGAAATTCGCAATTTTGCGGTGAAAAACTTCACCGCCAACGGCCTGATGCTCAACGGCGCCGTGAACGTCACCTTTCGCGACATTCATTGTGAGAATCCCGGACTTTACGGCGTGTATCCGGTTGAATGCATCGATGTGCTTGTGGAAGGCTGCAGCGTGACCGGCGCCAGCGATGCCGGAATCTACGTGGGGCAATCGAAGGACATCGTGGTGAGAAACAACAGGGCTTATGGCAACGTCTGCGGCATTGAAATCGAAAATTCCGTAAACGCGGTGGTGCAAAACAACGAGACCTACGATAATGCGGGCGGGATTTTGGTCTTCCTGTTGCCGAACAATCCTTCGAAGGTCTCGCGCAATTGCAGAGTGGTTAACAACCGGGTGATCAATAACAACCACGAGAACTTCGGTGACCCGACGGCGATTGTCAGTCGTGTACCTCCCGGCACCGGCATTTTGATCCTGGCGGCGGATGAAGTGGAAGTCGCAGAAAACGAAATTCGCGGCAATCAGTCTTTCGGGGTGGCCGTGCTGGGGCTGGACCTCGTGTTTGGCTCGGAAACTACCTACGATGTTGATCCGATTCCGGAACAATGCTGGATTCACGATAACGAGCTGGTGAACAACGGCACTCAGCCGGAGGGCATCATCAAAGAACTGGGCTTTGCGGGGAAAGACCTGCTGTGGGACTTAAGCGGTTACAGCAACAGTTGGGATCAACCCGACGCCACCAGCCTGCCGACCTGGTTGCCCGGCAAAGACTGGTCTGATTTTACTCGAAGAGCCAATTGGCGCGTGTGGCAGGTTTTGATGAAGATCGCGGGATGAGGCCATGTCTTACGCTCCCAAATGGAAATTTGGGAGCGATGAAAAGCACAAGTCAGGTTTCCAACCGAATTGGACGAGATCAGTGGACTAATTCCCGGAGTTCTTTAACCGTAACATCATATGGTCTTCGTGGTAGTACTTCCCGTCGACTTTTAGAACTCGCGGTTCGGTCCCGAAAGGCTCGAACCCAAACGACTCATAAAGTCGCCTTGCGCTCAGATTCCCGGATTCAACCGTCAGTTTGATTTGTTCAATTTCTTCATGCTTCCGAACTTCAGCAATGAACTCTTTGATCAATTCCCTGGCGACGCCTTTTCTCCGTGCCTGCGGAATCACATACATGCCCCATAAAATGGCCGTATGGCGCACTTTCTCGCCAGGTTGCTTCAGGAACCCCACGACGCCGAGCAACTCGTCCTCGTCATTGAACGCACCAAGAATGAAGTTGCCCTGACTAACTCCAGTTTCGATTTGATCCGCAATTGAGTCAAGGGTTTGTTTTTGAAACTCATCTGCGCTTCTGCCGAAAGCATGCGAGAACTCGCGTAGTCCCATCAGGCGGACATCAAAAAATTTCGAGGCATCCCCGGCTTTGAGTTTTCTGATTTTCACGGTCGTTGAAGATTACACACCATATTTGAAGTGCTGAATTAGCTACGATATTTGTAAAACTTTGTCTGAGCTCTAAGAGTCATGCGGCATGAGAGTGGGGATGATCTTCTTGTTATTCTTACGATATATCCTGAAATGTCCATCCAACGTAAACACCACGCTATCCGTAATCTGTTCTGCCATTCGGATAAGACAACTATCGGCTAATGATATGGGGGCGTCTTGGTATCTGTTGAGCAATACTCTAATGGCGCTCAGTTCATCTTCCAGACGGAAAGGAATAAAAAGCAACTCGCGTTCCAAAAGCTTTAATACATTAACAGCACCCTTTTCATAATGCCTCAACAAAAAGCATGATTCGGACAACACAGCTTCACAGGTGAAAAGTGGAGGACTTATAGTCGCAAATTGCGTCTTTGCCCATTCATGATGCTGGTCTCTGTGGTTAAGAAAAGCAACGAGCGGCCCCGTATCCAATATCACTTTTGGAGGTTTCACTTACCATACCCTTCCAAATGCGTCTTATTTGTAGACAGATCGCGCGGACCCTCGATGCTACCAGCAAGATCTCTCGCTAAATCCAGGAACGTTCCCGAGTCGTCGGCATCGTCGTTGGAAAAATATTCCATAAGAGCACGACGCACCACTTCAGACCTGCTAAGCCCCTTCTTGCGAGCAAGTGTACTCAATCGGGCATCAAGAATTTCCGGAAGTTTCAGAGTTAATGTCTTCATTTTGCAACTCAATTGGTATTACCTTGCTGCCAACAAAGTAATACAATTAGATTGGAAAATCAATAGAAATCTCAACTATATAATGCCGGGTAATTCTGAGAAAGGAATGTTAGAGGATTTGTGCTTAAAAACCGTAGAAAATCATCCATCGATGAAATGTGTAGAAATTTTACTAATTGTGTAATACAATTAAAGAAAAAACCGAAGAATTTATCAAAGGCAAAGGCTCAAGCATTTTTAGCTGCAATGCCAGAAATCGTAAATAGTGTTGGGCTCGGGGCTCAAAAGAGATATTGGAATTT
>JAABYK010000696.1:3163-11700 GCA_011775825.1 Candidatus Zhuqueibacterota bacterium
AAAATGTCTATATATGTCGCTCCGCGGTGTCCCCGATGTGGCGATGAGTCAACGACCAAATTCTCAAATCACCAGGTCACTTTTTTGGTGAGGCATTCCGCTGGTCACCACCTTCCTGCAAATTTACTTGATTTTAATCTCCCTTTCACGTATTTTTGACAAATTCAAATTGGGTCGTTTTCATAAACAGTTGTAAATAACATGTCGGATCAAATTCGAATCGCCTTACCCCAAATCAATACCATCGTTGGTGATCTTAAGGGCAACAGCAAACGCATCATCGACCATATCCGTAAAGCGGAAGCAGCAGGTGCGGATATTGTTTTGTTCCCGGAATTGACCATTCCCGGCTATCCACCGGAAGACCTTATCTTAAAACAGAAATTCATTGTTGACAACAAGCTTTGGCTGGAACGCATTGCCAAAGAGAATCACAAAATTCTCTCCATCGTCGGATTTGTGGATAACCAGGAAGAAATTTACAACTCGGCAGCGTTGCTCTACCAGGGTAAAATTGCTGCAGTTGCACACAAAATCTGTCTACCAAACTACAGCGTTTTTGATGAAATGCGGTACTTTGCCCCCGGAAAACGTCCGCTGATTTTCGAATTCAGTGGCATCAAATTCGGCGTGAATGTCTGTGAGGACATCTGGGTGGCGGATGGAGTTACAGAAAGCCAGGGCTTTCGTGGAGGCGCGGAGATCATTCTGAGTCTTTCTGCGTCCCCCTATTTTGTTGATAAAAGAGACGTGCGTTTGGCCATAGGTATGACACGCGCGCGAACCATCCGGGCGATTGTGCTTTACAATAATCTTGTCGGTGGCCAGGATGAACTTGTGTTTGACGGCAATGGTTTCGTCATCGACCACCGCGGTGAAATCATCACCGAGGGAAAGCAGTTCGAGGAGGACTTTATTGTCGTCGATTTAGATGTGAGCCCGTTACGGGCATTTCGTGAAAAGGATCCATCTTTCACTCAAGACAAACTGCAATTTCAATCGCCCTACGAAGTTCGGTTCGTGTCTCTCGAACCCTCAGACATGTCGCCCAAAAAGCCCGAGCTCGAGAGTCGAAAATTCACACCCTTGAACCGTTCTGAGGAAATTTATCGAGCGCTGGTTTTGGGGACGAAAGATTATGTGACCAAGAACGGTTTCGAAAAAGTCGTCATAGGATTAAGCGGCGGCATTGACAGCGCCTTGACTGCCGCCATTGCGGTAGATGCGCTGGGATCGGAAAATGTCGTGGCCGTGATCTTGCCCAGTGAATATACTTCCGAAACGAGTATGCGAGATGCCAATGCCGTGGCCGAAAAACTCGGCATACATACGGAAACCATCCCCATTCAAAACACATTCAAAGCTTATCTTGAAACTCTAAAGGACGTGTTTAGGGATCACCCGCGGGATGTGACAGAAGAGAATTTGCAAGCTCGCATTCGTGGCAACATCTTGATGGCACTTTCCAATAAATTTGGTTGGCTGGTGTTGACCACGGGTAACAAGAGTGAAACGAGTGTCGGTTACTGTACACTCTACGGCGACATGGCCGGGGGCTTTGCGGTAATCAAAGATGTCCCCAAAACCATGGTCTACAAGTTGTGTGAATTCAGAAATCAGAAAGCCAATAGGGAAGTCATCCCGAAATCGATCCTCACAAAGCCTCCCACTGCCGAATTGCGTGCGGAACAAAAGGACGAGGACATCCTTCCTCCTTATGATGTCTTAGATCCTATTTTAGAAGAGTTTGTGGAAAGAGACAAAAGCGTGAAGGAAATTATTGAACAGGGTTATCCCAGGGAGGTGGTCATCAAGGTGGCGCAGATGGTTGACCGCAATGAATACAAGCGCAGACAAGCTCCGCCAGGCATCAAAATCACCCAAAAGGCGTTCGGGAAAGATCGTCGCGTACCCATCACCAATCAGTATCATACCTGAGTGAGCTTAATAAGAGAATCGAAAGCTGCTAAGTTACCACAGTTTCATTAATAGGGTTTCACACATAGTCGCTGCTGATTATATTGGACAGGTTAACAGGATGAACAGGATGAAAATCCTGTTCTATCATTTTAGTTAATCATATCTCTGTGCGGTAATTCTCTGACTTTTCTTTTTATTTCAACTTTTCTCTCTCCAAAATTGATAATGAGACCAACATCCTTCTCGATCGCGGTTAGATAATTTACCAATTGAACTTCGTGAGCCTTGACCACACGGCGAACCGACTTCAGTTCCAGAATAACCGTATCTTCAACAATTACATCGGCGTCGAACTCCCCAACAACCTCATTGTCATAAAAGACCGTGATTGGGCGTTGTGTTTCAGCTTTCAGTCCAGCTTTTTGAACCCGAAGATTTCTATTCCATCCTGTTCATCCCGTCTAATATCTTTTTTGTATCAGTCGCCGTCCTGCACTTCTGAGCTATATGTTATATATGACCGTGTTATGAAATCGGGCGTGTATTTAGTTCCCTTGCAAAGACTCGGAATGCACGCCCGCGTTTTCTTCTTCGAGCTGCTTAAGAGCAAACGCTGCAAGTTCGTTTGGGGACTGTAAAGAAGCGAAATGGTCTGTCTTGGGCAAAGTCAGAAGTTTGTCCTCTGCAAAGGCTGAATGTTCCCGCAATTTATCGATGACTTGCCTCCGTGCCTTCCGGAAGCTGACTATTTTATCGTTCTCGGAAAAAATAGCATAAAGCTTTTTCAAGGCCGATTCGGAGACATTTTGGGTTGAGAAATCAAGCTTGGCATTTGACTTCACGTTGGCCAAAGCTACATGCTTTCTGGGAGCATGGTTGATCAACAGTCTTTTAAGAAATGATTTGGCTGCGTTATCCTTTATTGGCCATGCAAAAAGCAAATTGACGAAAATCTGGAGCAAATAGCGGGGTCCATTCAAATTCGCCAACACTGAAAACGGCTTCGACAATTTCGCCAGGAGCGTTAAGTTATTTCCAAATCCAGGATTTTCTAAGAAGATTCCCTTAACTTCGGGATGACTCCGAATGATTTCGGACGCAGACAAATAAACCACCGCGCCTCCCATTGAGTGCCCCCAAACGGCAACAAGATTTTTGATCATTTGCAACCGTTCTAATTCCAGCAAGGCTTCGCGGACTTGCTGCACATACGCCTCAACGGTGTAAGCATCCGTCGCGTTTGGCATGGAACCACCATATCCAAATAAATTAATGGCCATGCAGTCAAATCCAGCCTCGGTTAACGGTTCCGCCAGATTCTCAAAATACATGTGATTTTCGCAAAATCCGTGCACCATCACGATTACGCCTATTCCCTGTGGGTGTTTCGCGCGATAGTGGTAAAGGGTGGTCCTTCCGGCGGTGGTTTCGATGTCGGCAGTTGGATGACTGAAACTGGTGCGCGGCCGACTAAAAAAGAGCAAACCGAGCACTAAAACGACAAGAGCCGTAACAATGCCAAGAATCAGGGTCATCGTGCCTTCGCTTATTTTTGTAGAATTATCAGCGAGTTCAGATTAACTTTACTAAACTTTTGAAGTTTAGTAAAGGTTTTTAGGGAAACTTCAATTCGATTCCCAACCTTGGGCGTACCCGCACATCGATTTCAAAGGGGTCGACTTCTTCTTCGATGGTCTGACCAACGGTAAAACCAGATTTGAGTTCGTCTTCAAACTGTACACTGAAGCCACCGAAAAAGTGCACCTCGATGGGAATGCCCGTTGGAAATCCGAAACCCAACCCAAACAGTGGCTCGGGGTCGTCATCAATTCGCAAACCGGCAAGGAGATGGAAGGAACTCGCCAGAGTCGGTGCCTTGGTATCGACAGCCTTGAAGTGGTAGTTTATCACGCCGAACGCGGCCAGATCCAGGAACGGCTTCGGTTCCACAACAATCTTACCATCTTCGATCACGAATTGTAGGTCGTTGATGGTGGTGATTGCCGTGGCGATGCCAAAACTCCAATGCTCCTTAGCGGTATTGTCAAAAATCGCGCTGGCCAACCTGTCATCCGATTCCAGCTCTTTCTTTACAATGACTGAGATATCCGAGTTTTTTTGAAATTTTTCCGGAATGTTGAATTTTCGAACATCGATCCAGACGGTTGGCGGGCCACCCAAAGCACCCGGGATGGACGGGATTGGTAGAAATAGCGACAGGAAATCCAATAAATTCTGCTGGAAGGGAGAATCTTTTGCTGTCAATGTGACCGACAAGAATGACTCGGCCTTTTCTCTTTTTGAGATAAAAATGTAGTATAGGTCGTCCGATGTCAGCCCGTAAATCCGGGTGTCGGTAAACGCCGATCCCCGATGCAGCAAGCCAATAGGAGTCAGTTTGTCCGTGAAATTGGCCACAACAATGTAATAGTTGCGTTCATCCAATTTGAAGTCAGTGAGGCTCAACAGCTTTCGTAAGCTATCTGCGGCCCATTCAACTTCGCCTTCTAAAAACCAGCGATAAGCTTTACCGAACAGGTCTTCCGAATCCTCCACTTGAAACGGGGCGCCTTCTACTGGTTTGGGCACCGTAATGATTCTATCCTGTCCAAAGGCATATTGACCGAGTGGGAGACCAATAAGAATCGACAGAATAGCGTTCGCAAAAAACGTTCTCATTTACCTTCCCTTCCTGACAGTAAGACGGATTATTGTGAAATTGTTTAAAGGTTGGTCACAAACGACCGTATATTACTGCTTCTGACTTTAAAATGCAAGCAAAAATGTTAAAAGACAGTGACTGCAGAGAAAATGTTTGCAAGTACAGGGAAATAGCCCTATCTTTTTAGATAAAACAGAATTTTTAAGGGCGATCAACATGTTTAAGGACTTAGGTGTGGATTTGGTGGACGTGCACCGCATTGAGAAGATCATCGAGAAATGGGGCCGTAGATTTCTCGAACGAATATTTACTCAAAATGAAATCCATCGCTGTAATAAAAGAGTCACGGCTGCCGAATGTTTTGCAGCCAGATTTGCCGCCAAAGAAGCCCTGGCAAAAGCTTTGGGTCACGGATGGTGCCAGCACTTCAGTTGGACCGACGTGGAGGTTGTGAACCAAGAGAGTGGGAAGCCCCACATTTCCGTTGACGGCAAAACAAAAGAACTGGTGAAGAACAAGCGAATTGTGTTGAGTCTGTCTCATACGGAGACTCATGCCGTGGCAGTTGTAGCGGTGGAGGACGGAAACGATAGCTGAACGCGGGAGCACGCTAAGACCGGGAATTTTATTTGGGAGCACGGAAAGGTGAGTATGGGAGCACAAAATAATCAGGCAAGCGTGCTCCCGCGTAGCATTAAACTTTTAACGTTTAGTCCCTCCGGCCTTTCTGAAACACAGAGCCACGAAAGTATCGGAGTTTCACGGAGAGAGTTGTAATATGTTTAGTTCCAACTTCGAAGCATCAAGGCACATCCCGAGGCATTGGAGCCGAAGGTTATTGAACTTTTTCGGCTTTAACCTCGGAATCAGAGTCTTGGACTCCGTCGACGTCGGTAGTGCTGACTTTCTCCGTACTGAGAATTTGCAACATTGTGTTTTTTTAGCCGCGGATTGACACTGACGGAACACGGATACCCAACCTAGTTGGGCACATGTTTGGTTTTCAGTTTTTTGAAAGCAACTCTCTTGCAACTGCTCGAAGGCGTTCTGCAAATTGTTTTCACAACAGCCAATCAAAAATCTGTGAAAAATCCGTGTGCAGCCGTGGCTTAGACTTCAAGAGCCTTTGGTTGCGGCTTTGGCCGCGCTGGGCCATTCAATGGACTCCGCTTCTCAGTATTTTAAAAAATTCGCTTTTGGTTCTGGTTTGACCGGGGTAGGTTAACAAGAAATGTCCGAAGCAGCTATTGACATAAAGAAAATTTTCTACAGGCGTTATTTGCCGGCCATATTATGGGCTGCGCTGATTTTTGTCGGTTCGTCCATTCCGTCGCAATCGATGCCTAAATTCACCATCGAGACCAAAGACCTGGTGCTGCATTTTATTGAATATGCCCTATTCGGCGTGTTCCTGGCGATTGCATTTATTTCATCGTCGGATCGCATCTCCTGGAAGCCATTCAACATCGCCTTGCTTGTGGGAGTCGTTTACGCCGCTCTTGATGAACTTCACCAGAAGTTTGTGAGCGGGCGCGTTTGTGCATTTACCGATTTCGTCGCGGATAGTCTGGGTGTTTTATTTGGATTGGCATTATTTATTGCTGTCCTGAAAACAAAGGAGCGTTTTACGGGTTAGTGCACCCATTTCAGAACAAGTGTGGAATTTGGGTACATTAATCTAAAAGCGAAGAGCGAGGAGCGAACGCTCTACGCTCTTCGCTCAACACGGACATAAATCGGAGCTGCATGGCAGGATCTCAGTATCCTATCAACCAGATTCGAAATTTCAGAAATTCACTATTCCACTTTCCGCATGGATTTCAGCCCGACCATCTTGAGTTTCCATTCTGAATCCACCATTTCATATGTGACCACGGCTTCCGCGCTGTAGGCGCCCGGAACACGGGCATCCTGCAGTTTGAGAGTGATCTCGTAGATTCGTGTCTGGCCTTCCTGTTTCGTTTCTTTGATTTCCAAATCCTTGATCTGATCGACTGACTGAAATTTCCAGGCTTTGTCTCGTCCCCCCATTCGTTGCCCAACGAGGTCAGACTTTAACTGTTCCGTCTCAGAGGTCTCCTGGAAGGCAAATCCCAGAAGGAATGTCATGACTCCGACTAAACTCAACAACTTTACGATTCTATTCATTTTTAACTCCTTATGAATTATGAGAAAAGAACTATTTGAAGCATTTGAAGACTAAATCGTGTCCAAAAACTTCAATAACGCTTGTTTGTCTTTCTCCGGTAAATCGGTGAATGCGTCTCGGGAAGCTTCCCCTTCGCCAGCGTGTCGCTCAATGGCCTCCTCAACCGTCCCGGCGCTGCCATCGTGCAAGAACTGATTGCGGAAACGCAGGCCCATTAACAATTCGGTGCGAAATTCAGATGGCGTGGCCAACCCCAAGCAGACGTCTGCCAGGTCGGACCCCATGTCATGCAAAAGCAAATCAGAATAGAGAAAAACGGTTTGGTGATTCAAAGCAGGCACTTCGCTTGGGCCTGTCTGCATCGACGGAATGTGACAGCTCGCGCAGGCGATGTCTTCGAACAATTTTTCGCCTCTTTCTACCTCTTTCTTTTCGGAAAGGTCCTTCACTCTCTTTCTTGGTAAAGGAGCCAGGAAGCGCACGAAATCGTCGACGGCTTGCACATCCTCCTCCGTCACTTCCGGTTCGGGAACCGGATCCGTTTCGGGAGGCACTGGCGTGCCGTTGATGGTCTCTTCTGCCGGTTGAAACGGGGTGGTGATGCCCTGTTCAAGCGGAAAGGCACCGGCGTTAAAATCGAACAAGGTTGGGATGAATGCCTTGCGTCCGAATTTTCCCAACCGACCATCGATGAACCGATTGGCGCGGCCGGAGATGCCATCGTTGTCCATATCGTTGGGGTCTTGATTCGCGAGGATGGTGGAGTCCGGAATGCCATCCACCAGTCCAAAACCGAAAACGGGCGGAGTGGATCGGAGCGCCTGACTTGTGGCGCTTGGCGGGATCTCCTCTTTTTCAATTCCCTGATCTTGAAGCAGCGGGGTGGCTTGCTGCTGAATGACCGGTCCACCCTCCTGAAACAACGGATCGCAAAAATCCGGCGGTTCGAACTTGGTGGCATGCACTTCTGTGACTGCACTGCTGCCACCGCTTACCGGTTGATTGTGGCATGACACACAGCCGGTACTATTGAACAGCGGGCCAAGTCCGTCATCAGGTGTGAAAATGCGTTCAAACACGGCTCGTCCGGCATCGAACCGAGTGAGCTCGTCTGTTGAAAGTCCTGCGAGTGGCTCCCCGGGTTCCGGCTGCTCCGGTTCTGGCGGACATCCGGAAAAGAGCATGAGCGATAAACTTACCATGACGAATTTCTTCATCGTCTCCCTCCTTAGTTAAGTGAAATGATTTTGTTGGTGAGAATATGTGAATGTGACATAATAGAAAACAAATGTCAAGAAAATCTTTCACATTCTCAATAACTTCACCTACCTAGTACTACAGCGAAACTTTGCTTTTTTTAGCGGTTGATGCATGATTATGGTCCCTGCTCAATCATTTTAATGGCAAAACAATTTAGGGCAAAATGATTAAAAACGTATCAACAGCCCTTAACGTTTGAGTCACGGACGGCAGAGCCGGCAAATGCCAAATCCAAAATGACAAATAACAAACAATTTCAAAACCCAATTAACCAAAACCGGAAAGGTGTTTCGGTTTAATTGAAGATTAAATTAAAGGCAGAAATAGGCAGAATGATTTTTTGGCAGAATAATAAAACACGCGATTTTGTGAAAGGACAATTGTTTTGTCGTAAATCATTTTGCCATAGAATTATTCTGCCAACCAAACGTTCCCCAAAAACACAATGTTGCTGATTTGTAGTACGGATAGTCGGAGATTTGATTGATTTCTTACAAAGCAATTTGAGAACACCTTCGGACCGTTGTAAGAGCTTCGTTTTCAAAA
>JAABYK010000696.1:11739-11980 GCA_011775825.1 Candidatus Zhuqueibacterota bacterium
CAGGTTTTGGCCACGGAGATACCCGATTAAAGCACTCGGGAATGACCGATTCGGGCCGTTTTTCGGTCAAACACTACCTCCTCGGCCGCCGGTTTTTCTCAACACGGATTCTGCCCGAACCAGTGCCCGTGATCTTCCCTACAATTTCTGCAGCAGACACCCCGCTAGATTGAAGACGCGTTTTCAAGTCGGCTGCGAATTTTTCCGGGAGCGAGATGAGCAGACCCCCTGAGGTTTGTGC
>JAABYK010000183.1 GCA_011775825.1 Candidatus Zhuqueibacterota bacterium
CCTGTGGGCTGACGATACAACCAATATTATAATTACAACAAAATTGTTTTTCAATAGTTTTTCTTTCGTCCTAAATTAAATAATTATTACCTAAAAATAGACCACTTTGGTGAGAACAATTCTCCCTCATTTGTTTAGTCTGAAAGCTTAGTTTTCACCGAATTAAGTAATTGTATACGTTTACTCCCCAGAAACAATAATTTATAACAAACTAAGAACAAAAGTGTTGATATTTGTTATACGCAAAATGCTTCAGCAGAGTTTGTCTTTCAGAACGTTGCGGCGTTGTTCAAAAATGTGATACCCAGAATCTTAGTAGAAGTTTTCTGTTTCGAGTAATAATCCCGCCAAGTTTTAATCCGTCACTTCCGCAGATTGCTCCTTCATCTCCAGGCGCTGTTTGGTAATCCGCGCCACAACGCCAGTGAGGAATAACAGCCCGATGAGGTTCGGACCTGCCATCAGTGCGTTTCCAATGTTCCCCAAATTCCAGACGATGTTCAGATAGTTGCGGTTTTCACCGGCAACCGCGGTCAAAATCGCCCCGATGAATAAGAACACAATAAATGTGTAACGAAACGGCCTGACCACTTTATCACCGCCCAAATACTCAATACATTTTTCGCCGTAGTAGGACCACCCGAGAAGAGTGGTATAACCAAACAGAAAGGAGGCAAATGCAATGATCGCTGCCCCTGCATCAAATGGAATCGCCGAATGGAAGGCCGTTTGAGTGACTTCAATTCCGGTGATATTATCCGTCCTGCCCAGACCGCGCCAGGCTTGTGTGTATTGATATGCACCGGTTAAAACAATGGTCAGCGTGGTCATGGTGTTGACCAGAATGGTATCGATAAACACGCCGGTCATGGCGATTAAGCCATTGTTGGTCGGTTCCTCCGAACTCGAAGCACTCTGTGCGATGGCGGCCGATCCCAGTCCCGCTTCGTTGGACAGGAGACCACGACTGACCCCATTTTGTATGGCATATCCAACCGTTGCCCCGAGTAACGGCTGAAATCCGAAAGCCGACTTGAAGATAATCGCAAAGGCTGCAGGGATTTGGGTAAACTTCGAAATAATAATCCACAGTGCAAAGAAAATATAAAAGACGATCATTCCGGGAACCAGTCTCTCAGCGACACGCCCGATTTTCTTGATTCCGCCAATGATGACCAAGCCAACCAGCAATGCAATCACGAGACCGATAATCACATAATAGATTCCAGGAGCCTGCTCTCCCGCAGTGCCTCCGTGGATGATCCGGTTTAGCATGTTGGCCATGGATTCGGTCATCGAATTGGATTGTGCCATATTGCCCGTGCCGATCAGACAGGCCACCGTCCCAAAAAGGGCAAACGCTCCACCCAAAAATCTGCCTAATTTCTTATTCTTCAGGCCATTTTTCGCATAATACATCGGGCCACCTGCCATGGTCCCGTTTGGGGCAATCTCCCGGTACTGAACACCCAGGAAACCTTCTGCATACTTGGTGGCCATGCCAAACAATCCTGCAATCCACATGAACACCGGCGCCCCCGGTCCGCCAATGGCAATGGCCGTCGCCACACCCGCGATATTGCCATTGCCCACGGTTGCGGCCAAAGCAGTCATTAAAGCCGCAAACGGCGAAATGTCGCCCTTGCCGACCTCAGACCGCGCTTCCTTGGAAAAGATTAATTTAAGCGAAGGCCAGAACTGGCTGAACTGAAGTCCTTTTGTGGCGAGGGTCAAGAAAAGTCCGGTGCAAAGCAACAGGGCAATCATCGGCAGACCCCACATGAGTTTATCTGTGCGAGTCGTACGGTAAAGCACCCAGTCAAACAATTTCATTTTGCCAATGTTGGGCCTGCCCGGGGTTGGTCCTGCCAGGAACTCGAACCGACTTTCATCTTCTTCGAGCCTCCCATATGGGATATCCGCATATTGAGACTCAAACGAGACTTTGTCAAGCAGGTTGTTACTTTCATCAAAGAATCCTAACTCGCCGCCTTTCTTATTGAGCTTGAAATTCACGTGGCGAACACCCTGATCCGGTTGGCCATCTAACCACAGGGTCAGAAACGTGTCCGGCGGCACGCTGGTTGCCCGTGGATCCGTCTTTGGAATCTGCCAGAGGTTCGGATTATTGAGATTGTCCGTAAAATACATTCCACCAATATTCACAGAATCCGAGCCGGGATTGTAAATCTCAACCCAACTTTCAACTTCTCCGTGGTCGTCAGGAAGGCCAGTTTCATTTTTAACCATTAGCTCGTTAATCACAATATTGTGTGCTGGTTGAGCTTTTACGCTAACAGCAGCCACGAAGAAAAAACTGAGGAATATAAGCAGTCTTTGATTCATGGGGCGTTTCCTTTCTCTAATGCTTCTTAGGAATGTTTACCGAGATAATCCCAAAAAGAAAAGGCGAATGGTCTAGTACCGTTCGCCTTAGAATATCCGAATTTGCTCAAAGTTTAATCCCTTTTATGTGGTTGTGACTCCTTCTGCGTCGACCTCTTCTGCCTGCTCTCGGTCCACCATTTTCAAAGAGGCGTCGGGATGCTCTTCTATGGTTTCTTGACAGAAGGGTGAAATCGGTCCCGCGGTCTCAGGGTTGCCGTGGGTCTTGGTGATATATTCATGAAAGTGCTTGTGCAATGTCATGAAGGACGTTGCTTCCACAAATTTTCGAACCGAGAAATGTCCCCTGAGGCTTTCTCTCAGAGTGGTAAAAAAGAACTGGCGCCGCTCGTGGTCTTTTGTGAAGACAAAATGTTTGGCAATATTCCATAAAATCTGAGGCGTCTTCTTGGTCATGAACGGATTGTTTTGTCTAAACGTGGTGAGACCCGGGGTAAAGTTTTGCAACGCCGTGATTAAGCGCTTTGAATAATAGTCGTATGAATACAAGGCCCGAATCAGCCAATTGTAACCCTTCAACAACTCTTCCCGGCTCATCAGTTTGGGGACAAAATTCAAGTCTGCGGCTCCATGAGCCTTCTGTTCCTCATAGTTGTATTTGAGTAGCCGGCCTTCTCGTTGCATGCGATAATAGAGCGGAGTCTTTTCGATGGCCACCAAAACTCCCGAGGTGGTAAATGGAATGCCGGCTTCCATCAAAAAGTCGAACTGCTCTTGAAAAATATGTTTATCGTCGTTATCAAAGCCCACAATCATTCCGGCGATGACGGCCATGTTGTATGATTGAATCTTGTGCACATCCGCAACGATGGAGCCGTGGGTATTCTGGCGTTTGTTCGTTTCCAGCAGACTCGATTTTCGGGGCGATTCGATGCCGATGAAAATGGTTTCAAAATTCGCAGCCTGCATCAAGCCCAACAGCTCGTCTTTATTTGCAAGGTTTAGAGTCGCCTCACATGCAAAGGAGATGGGATAATCATATTTCTTCGAAAACCGAATCAACTCATGGGTCAGGTCTTTGGCGAATTTGGTATTTGCAATATAGTTGGCGTCGCTGAACGTTACATATTTCACATTGAGTTGGCGCAACTTGTCAACTTCCGCCATAACTTGCTCAATCGATTTGACTCGCGGAATTCGCCCATCTGTAATGATGATATCGCAGAACTCGCAGTCAAAAGGACAGCCGCGTGTGGTCTGTACGTAAAAGGCCTGGTAAGCAGTGGCATCTAATTTTTCGAAAGCCGGCAGAGGCGAGTCAGCCATGCTGACTTTATCCTCCTGTTGATAGAAATCCTTGTGACGGCCGTTCTTGAAGTCATTCAAAAACTCGGGCCAAATATATTCAGATTCCCCTGAAATTACGGTATCGACATGCGGCCGAACGTTGTCCGGGCAGAGGGAGGCATATGGTCCGCCGAGCGCGACATGTTTACCGCGTTTTTGAAACTCGGCGGCAATGTCGTACGCTCGTTTTGCCTGCACATTAAAAGCAGTTAACGCGATGAGATCCGCATCGATAGCAAAATTTATCGGTTCGATTTCTTCATCATAAATTTCGATTTCCCAGTCTTCCGGTGTTAATGCGACGGCGGTCGCAAGTCCAAGGGGTGCAAAGGCGGTCTTCACTCCCGTAATCGGTCTGATTCCTCGAAAGCTCCACAGCGTGTCTGGAAATTGTGGATGTACATAGGCTATCTTCATAGAGGCACCCTTACTTAATTTGATTGGAATGACTTCTCAGAAGGGAAATTAATTTGAATGCAGAAGTTAACAAAATTTTCATATTTGTCAAGACATTTCTGAATAAAATACCCAACCTGTGTGACAACTTGTCACAGCGATATTTTCGATTAGTTTCGTTCCCATCCCTGAAAAGGGTTTTGGCTTCGAGATGAAAACAAAACCGTCACAGAAATTTGAATGAAATCTTAACGACCTACTTTGCTCAGAAAATCAAACCAGGCGCGATACACACGAACTGTATTTTCCAAACCTTTTACACGGTGTCCCTGCTCCGGGAATTCAACATAAGTCACAGGCTTGCCAAGCTCTTCCAGTTTTATCGCCATGGTCCGACTTTCAACCACCGGCACCCGGCTATCGTTTTCACCGTGCAAAAGCAAGAGCCTGCCCTCGAGCTCATCAGCATGGGTGATGGGAGAGCGGTCCCGCAATTTGTCCGCTTCTATTCTTGGATCGCCGGCTTCAAGCGTCACCCAATCCGGAATGTTAGACATCTCATAGAAAGCAATAATATCGCTAAAGCCGGCGCTGCTGATGCCAAAGCCCCAATCAAACTGCGCTTCATGTCCGTTAATCTCCCCCGGAAACGTAAGCAGCCGCATGGTTGCATAACCGCCGTGACTGCCGCCAAAAGGTCCGATGCGCTCCGGCGGAATATCCAATCTTTTGCTAATGTATTTGCCGGCATAAATGATATCGATGATCTCGTTGCCGCCGAGGTCCTTGTCGTTGAGTGCCGCAAACTCTCGCCCAAAGCCTGCGCTGCCTCTTGGCGCCGGGCTAAACACATAAATACCGGCTTCGCACAGAATGTGAATTTGTTCATTATACGAATTGCGACCGCCATAAAATGCTTTGATCATCACCATTTGTTCTTCCCTGGGTAAAGGATTCGTGGGATGATATAAAAAGCCGTGCAGCATGCGCTGTTTGCCGGTGGCCGGATCGATGTCAAATGTTGGGAATTCCACGCGTTCGACCTCAGCTTGAACCAGGTTTTCCTGTAACGCTTTTGGCAAGCCGATTCGTTCTTTTGAGGCAAGTTCAGAGTCGCTTGCAATGACTTCATCGATCTGAAATGGACTTACCGCGGAAGTAGCCTGCATGAGAATCTTGTTGTCTTTTTGATCGAGAAAATTGAGGTTTTTCGAGAAAATTTTCTCCTGAAACAGTTTGCCCGTTGCAGGATCGAGCAGGAGCACCTTGCTCTCGATAGGATGATAGATGTTGGCCAGCAAGCGTTTTTCACCAGTTTCCATTTCGAGAACTCGTGCCTGTTTTATATCCTCTTGATACAGGGTGACAGGCGTTTGCTGCCGGGTTCTAATGTTGTATTTGTAAACATTCGCATAACCCGATTCGTTTGACAGCAGCAGAAACTCATTTTCATTGAGCCAGGTTTTTAGGGCCGCCGGAAAATAGCGCGGTTGTTTGGCATCCGTCAACAGAATGGGTGTGTCCGGGGTGTCCTCTAACGGGACGTACACGAGGTTGCCGTAGGTTCGATCAGCGTTGGCGACCGCCGTCAGGACGACGCCCGCACCGTTCGGTTGCCAACTCGGATTGCCCCAGATGAAGCGCATCTCCGGGGTGTCCTGAATGATCTTCTTCTCCTCGCCCGTTTCCAAATCCAAAATGCGCAGTTCTCCCAGGCGATTTTCTTTGGCGCCCAACCTTGCGACATAGGCGACTTTCGTTTCGTCCGGATTCCACCGCCAGCCAAAGATGTAGGGCACATCAGTTAATTTCTCGAGGCTGTCCGTTTCCGGGTCGAATTTGAAAATATTCAATACCTCATCATTGCGTTGGTCTCCGACCCAGTACAAGTTGCCATCGCTCTTTCGATAGCGAGTGGTCCACACGTTTCGTTTTGAGAAATCAATGTTCGAAACCACACGCCCGTTCTCTAAATCCAGGACTTCGCTGTCGGTCGATTCCAGGTCGATTTCCAGCAATTGGGTTGTTTTCCCTTGTCGAAAATAGAACATTTTGTTGGCGTCGTAGAATGGCTTGAACTCTTTGTATGGGAACGCCTCCACGTACGGCTGCAGATCGATTTTCCGCCCTTTGAATTCGATCAGTCGGTCGTCCTTTTTTTGACAGCCGATGAGGAGAGAAAGGAAAACTACGAGCAGCGTTAAGTTTGCAATTCTGCTGTGACGTTTTGAGTTCATGTTTTTTTCTCCTTATTCATAGAATTTTTCTCGATAATTTTCGCTGGTTGTCGCTGAAAAGTCTCTAAAACACGACACCGTGTTTTCGTTCTCTGTTTCCATTCTTGAATCTCCAAATTTAACTTTGATAATCAAATTTAGCGAATCCAGGGTTCAATTTCAACTAAAACGGTATGAACAGGCTCTGGATCACTCTGAAACTCTGTTCGTAAATCTCTATTCCTCCGATTCCTCCCCATTTGCTCCTCAAGCAGCGTCAACGGGTCGGAAGTGCATCGCTATCGAGGATTACGGCCAGATCTTGAGCCTCTTTGGAGGTCGTGAGTTCCGTGATTCAGCGCGCCCTTCAGGCTCCTCGGCAGGGTTAAAAGTAATCGTTATCCCTTCAACGGGCATCGCTATGACTTCTCCGTCCATCACGGCCGCCAAACGTTGACCAATTTGCATTTCAGCGATTCTCGCCAACGTCTGCGCTCCCTCACGATTGAACCTCAAATTGACTTTGTGTCCGGATTGTAGTCCACTCGACGATGCTTTGGCGCTTGTGATCATGGACCAATCAAGTTCTGGCTGCTTGTTAAGCAGAAAAATCCTACGATAATCGAAATTACCAACTGTTACAGGCCTGGTCTCCCAAACGAACTCCGCGTCTTCAGGCAAGGTTTTCTGACCTTCAGCCAGGTTCAAAATGTGCTCTACTAACTTCCGATTCTTACCTGGAACGACTATGTCGCCCCGAAAATTTGCCAGCAATTCGGCAAACGTTCGCATTGAAAAAATGCCTTTTCTGTCTTTACCTTCGGACACCTCCCCGATTACCGAATATATCGCTTACTCTCCCTTTCATCCTCTCTTGCAATTCTTGAATGAGTCAACGGGCAGCACTGTCCACCGGGAATATCATTTCCGAGCAGACTTATCACAAAATCATCCATGTGGTCAAGCACTGCCACTACTGTTTCAGGTTCTTTCTCCGGTAGAAGCTCGAGTTCACCTCTGGTGCCGATGATGTTTTTCACTCGGTCAACCTCGACACGGTCGTTTAATTCCACCAGAGTTTCATTGGAGTGATTTGGGTGACCGAGAAGTTAGAGACACCGAAGTCCTTCAGACGATGGTCAATCACGTTTATGGTTCGTGCCGCAAGCACTTCAAGCCGTACTTCGTCCTTCGGCAGTTGTGAAGTGTCCATCTCATAAATTAAGCGAACGTGAGTCTGACCATGAGGCAAGTGTGGAAAAACGACAAACCAGAAGATGATGAGCGTGAAGCCCCCAGGCTCATGATTAAATACGTTTTAAGACTCATGCATGGCCTCGCTTTAATCGCTCAAACGATTAAGCGTGATGCTCAAGCAATGATGAGATCTTTACTCTTTGGCCCACAATTTAGCAGCAGGTCCAGAGTTGACAGGTTGTAGATGAAAGCGCTCCAAAGTTGGGGATAGACCGGAGGATGAAAATTCGAAAACCGCAACCGAATTCCCGCCGCACTGAACTTATCCGGTTCGAGGTACTTTTCAACAATGGGGAAGGTGAGATAGGCATCGGCGGATAAATGCTGACAAATACGGACAAGCAAATCGGTACCCTTGTCCTTAATCCCCAAATCCGACTGCAGAAGCAGTTCCGTTTTTATGTTGAGTGCCGCCCACAAAAACCGGATCAATTCCATGTTCAGTTGAATTAAGAATCTGTGGTCCTTACGATAAATGGATTCGATGGTAGAAAAATGGTCCTCTAAATAAGGCGCATTGGCGTAGTTCTGCCGAATGCTGCGAAGGTGCTTCTTTCGCCAATCGGTTTCGTCGCAGATTTCCACATCGCGGATGATTTGCAGTTCCCGACCTTTTTTCCACACAGGTACCGTTAACCAGAGTTCGCCCTGTTCGTTTTTCAAGCGGTTGCGGTTCATCCAACCTCGCCCACGCGGAAATTGCACGTCATCGAGCAAGACCATGTAATCCGCTTGCAGGCCTTTGAAAAAGAACCCTGGCCAGGGGAGAAATATGGGCTGATGCGTCGTAACGACCATCTTGCTCTAAAAGAATTAGAACATCTCTGATTGATCGGAACTCTGGTTGATGGGATCGTCCGGCAAGTTTGGCTGGTTGGCAGCCTGGTTGGCTAAGACATCGCAACGTTCGTTCTCAAGGGTGCCCACATGTCCGCGTGTCCATTTGAATTCCACTTCATGATACTCAATGAGCTTCAGCAACTGTTTCCACAGGTCGACGTTTTTGGCTTTTTCTTTCTTGTTTCGCTTCCATCCTTTTGCCTGCCATGATTCAACCCATCCGAGGGTCATGGCGTTCACCAAATACTCTGAATCGCTGTAAAGCGTCACTTGACATCGCTCCTTGAGCGCTTCCAGGCCTTTGATGGCCGCCATCAGCTCCATCCGGTTGTTCGTGGTGTTGTTGAACCCGCCGGAAATCTCTTTGCGCTTCCCTTGATGAATCAACACGGCTGCGTAGCCACCGGGGCCGGGGTTGCCGTGACAGGCACCGTCGGTATAAATGGTCAGATGCCGAAGCACGGTTGTTTCAGCCATCAGCCTCCTTTGATCTTTTTTGTCAAAGCGGGTTCAATCCCCATGAGTCGTTCATACACGGTAAGCTGACCGCGGTGATACATTTCTTGCGCGATCCCATGCTCGAGCCAGGCCAAACGCGTGCCAGGACTGCCATCAAACCGTTCGATGAATTGCAGCATGTGCAACTCGCCGACTTCCTTGAATTGCTTTATTGCGCTTTCAAGTTGGGACTTCAATAACTCGACCAGCTCTGCCTTGGTTTTGGCCTGGTAAGCTTCTTCGGCATACATTTTGAGAAGTTTCGGCCACGGAGCACGTTTGAAATCGGTGTCGTCTCGAGTCAACTCGCCGGTCATCATCATGGCGACTTCCAAAATGTGTAACACTTGCTCCCTCACACTTCGCACCTCATCGGCGGGTTTGAAATCGAATTGGTCTTCGGGAATGTTTTCGACTTCATCGACAATGCCGAGGCGCGTGTCTTCCCAAGCTTCTAACGTCTCTTCTAACAACGACTTGAACGCAGACATGTGCACTCCCTGGATTTTTTTTATAAAGATAACGACATAATCGGCACGTTCACGCTCAGCGAGCGATGCTTACTGAGGCCGACTCGTGGCTGCGGCAGCCTCACTTTTGCTAAGCCGCGGCTGTCAAATTGAAACATGGCGGCGCTTGCCTGTGGGCGACTCGTCACGTGATATATCCCGAACAAGAAGCCGCCGAACGTCCCGCCGACAAAAGACCATTTCAGAATATCCCCGGTATCTTCGTCAACCACCAATGTCAAAGCCAGCCCTAAGAGAAGTCCGGTTGCTCCGCCGTACAAGGTTGCTTTCCCAATGGTCACGACCGGATTTTCCTCACCGCTTCGGGTCGTCGTAACCTGTGCCTGAGCGGAGCTAACTGACATGGAAAGTATGCTGAGCAATAGGAACAGCAAAAGCAGATGTCTGATTCGCATGGTGATGCCTCCTATTTTAAATGAAATTGAGTCAAAAATAACAATTCAACCATTGAGTTACCAAAATGCCTCTATTTAATTTGAATCACTCTTTTTTTGCAAAGGGCAAATTCGATTCACCCCACTTGTAACATGTGTTGAACTATCACATACTCCTCCACCGGCTGCCCGCCCATGAGATGTTCCTGAATGATGCGCTCCAAAACTTCCGGCGTGCAGGAATGGTACCAGACGCCTTCGGGATACACCACGGCGGTCGGCCCGTTGGCGCAGATTCGCAGACAATTGGCTTTGGTGCGGTAGATGCCTCCCTGCCCGGTTAGATTTAATTCGTCCAGCCGTTTCTTTAAGTAGCTCCAGGATTTCAGGCTTTCTTCCTTATCGCAGCATTTGGGCTTGGTCTGATCGCAGCACAGAAAAATATGCCGCCGGATTTTCGGAATGCCAAGCCTCTCTACCGTGTCTCCAAAAGCTTCGTTCACAAATTCTTGATTGTTGTTAGACACAAGCGTAAGCATAATAAAATTTGCTGAAAAATGCAAAGGAAATTGGACGGCCTGCTCCTTTGGCCATTCGTTGTCAGACATCCACAGTGTCGTCATTTTTCACACTCTTGGGCCTGACCTAATGTCAATCTAAGTAATTGTTTTGCAAAGTCATGCAACTCATTTGCTCCAATTGGAACGCCATTTGTAAAAGATACGTGCAGAACTCAAACCAAAGATTGTTTCGGCACCAATTTCAAATTTCCAGATTAGGAGGCAAACATGGAAAAGACGAGTTTTAAATATGTTACGGCGCTAATTTTTGTGCTGGCACTTGCTTCTTTATTGTCCGCACAGGAACAAACCAGCGCGCGTTTTTCACACAAAGGCATCAAAGGTCTGGTTGCATTTGGCAGATTTGAAAACGACTTCGGACGGGAACTGAACGATGGCGAAGGTGGCTCATTAAGCCTCGGTTATGGATTCAGCGACAAGTTTACACTTTGGTTGACCGCCCTCGGGGTGGAACATCCTCAGAACGCCGTGAACCATTCAGTAACCGACTTCGCAGGACTGGAACTGAATCTTCAATACAAATTCCTGGCAGACACGCCGATTCAGCCTTACGGGAAAGTCGGTGTCGGATTTTATGCCTTCGAAGAGCAGGGCACGGAGGTCACGGTGACCGGCGGCGGATTGGCACTTGGCCTTGGAGCAGACTATTTCTTTTCCAAACACTTTGGCATCGGAGCAGAACTCATGATCAAGAATATCGAATTCGATAAGCAACGCCGGCACGTGCCCGGAAATAAGGTGGTATCCGACTCAAATGCGGAATTGGAGGGCGAATCGATAGGATTCATGATCACGTTGACGATTCAATGACACTGCCATCAAGTCGTTTTTGCCCCAATGAAAAAATCTCCAGCCTTAGTTGGCTGGGGATGTTTGTTCTGTATTTGAAAGCATGGAGAGGAGCGATTTTTTTTAGATCCTGCCACCATAGAATTCAAACGCGGCATTGACTTGATCGTTGGTGAGGAGATAGATTCCCGATGGGATAAAAAGCATGACCAGCGTCGCAATGGACATCAAATTGACAGGTTCCAGCATCTGTTCAAAGCTCAGGCCGGCAAAAAAGACAAAGTAGATAATTTGTGCCGCAACGCCGATGATGAGCCACCTGCGGGCCCACTGTTTCATCAGATAGAGGCCAACCGCCAGGATAACAAGAGGCAATGCCAGACCAAGAAGTCCAAAAAACAACATGATGGTAGCAATGGTTGTGACGGTTTTAGGTCTGAATTTGACTTCACAATTCGGACAGAGATAATCCCCCTTTCGTGCCTGATATCGGCATTTGGGACATGTGAGATTCATTTTGACACCTTAGTTAATCAAAGATAACAACTTCTACTTAAATAGACTTTAAGGTGAGGGGAATTCTCTCAAAATAAGTCAGGGTGAGCAAGAGGCGTGTGCTTTAGTCGCCAATAACAAGGGGTTGGATTGAGCAGTTTACTGCTCGAGCTTTTTGAGAAAAAGCCCGCGAAATCCAACATCATCGTAGTGTTTGAACTTCATCATTTCAAAATCTGGAAACAGCTTTTTTAATTCTTCATCCGTATAGATTGTGTGAGTGATATTCTTTGTGGGATTGTCGCTTTGCATGAGTTCTTCGATCTGCGCTTCGCTGAGGTGGGGATTGAAGAGCGCATATACCACACCGCCATCCTTCAAACTCCCGGAGATATGCTCGATTGCGATCTCAGCTTCGTCCCGTGATACGTTTTCAAGCACTTTCGCTGCAAGCACGGCATCGAACTGTTCATTCGGATAGGCGACTTTTGTGAGCGGACTACATACGTACTGAATATCCAAATTTTCCCTCTTAGCCCAGTCGGAGGCATAGTTGATGGCGGTCTCCGAAAAATCGAACCCTTTCACCCGAAAACCGGCCTGGCTCAGGAATATTGCCCAAATTCCAATTCCGCAGCCAACATCGAGGACGGTTTTCACTCCCGCGCTCTGAAAAAACCGCCGGCAGTCCTGCATGTGTTTCGTTGGTTCGGAGGTTGTCCACT
>JAABYK010000216.1:0-2373 GCA_011775825.1 Candidatus Zhuqueibacterota bacterium
ATCATAAATTCGCCCATGATCCCCGGCCAGAAAATCATAGGGGCAAAAGCGCAAAGTGTCGTCACCGTAGAGGCCGTAATGGCTCGAGCAATCTCTGATGCGCCTTTTTCAGAAGACTCAAACGCTTTGTATCCTTCCTCACGGTGGCGATAAATGTTTTCAACGAGGACGATTGCGTTGTCCACCATCATACCGAGTGCCAGAATCAAGCTAAAAAGGACGATCATGTTAAGGGTATAACCCAAGGCCTGGATGATGATAAAAGAGATCAACATAGACAGGGGAATCGCCACGGCCACGAACAGCGAATTGCGGAAGCCGAGAAACGCAAACAAAACTCCGATAACCAAAAATAATCCCGAAACGATGTTGTTTTCCAAATCCGAGACCATAGTCCGAATGTCTTTCGAACGGTCCGCCGTGACGGTGATGACGGTACCGGACGGCAACTTTGCTTTTTCTTCCTCGACGATGCGCTTTATTTCATCGGCGATCTCAATGAGATTGGCCCCGGAACGTTTCTTGACGCTTAGTGAAACGCAATTGCGTCCACCTTCTCGGGCAATTGTTGAACGCTCTTTGTAGCTGTATTCAACATCCGCAATGTCTTTGATGTGGATAGGCGAGCCGTCCATCACCTTCACCACCAGATCGGGAATGATGTCGACCTGTTTGAACTCGCCCGGAATTCGTACCAGATATTTCAAATTGCCCACTTCAATGGACCCACCGGGAATGGTCTTATTCTCGTCCTGAATGGTTTCGATGACATCGGTGAAGGAGAGGTTGTAATGTTTCAGCTTTTCCAGGTCGACATTGATTTTGACCTCGCGTTCGAGCCCACCACTAATGGTGACGTCAAGGATCCCCGGAATCGTCTCAATTTTGTCCTCAAAATCTTCGCCGATTTCTTTTAATTTCACGAGATCAAAGTTGCCTGAGATGTTCACCAACATGATGGGGAATTCAGAAAAATTAATTTCGTTGATGATCGGTTCTTCGGTGTCTTCCGGGATTTCACTTTTTGCCAGATCTACTTTGTCCCGTACTTTTTGAAGCGCGTCATCGATATCGATGTCAGGGTTGAATTCCACCTCAATCGTGGACATGCCCTCGCTCGAGGTGGAGCGAATTTCTTTGACATCTGCAATCTCCTTGACCTTTCTTTCGATGGGCTGGGTCACGAGCGTTTCAATGTCACCTGGCGACACGCCGAAATAGGGCGTCGAAACCAGGACGATCGGAATCGAGATGGCCGGGGCTGATTCTCGAGGAAGGCTCACATATGAGATGAAACCCATTACCACGAAAATGAATATGAGAACAAAGATGGATGGTTTATGTGCTAAGGAAAATTTTGTTAAATGCATTTGTTATTTTGGTCCCCGTTGAGGTTTAAAAGCAAGATCTCTAATCATTCATGAATCGCAATTCTCTCTCCGTCGACCAAATCTCGGTGGCCTACAACGATGAGTTGGTCATTGGGATTGAGCCCTTCCTTGATCAAAATTTGATTGTTATACGAGGCGCCGATTCGGACATCCCGTTTCAGTGCAATGTTCCCTCTGGCCACAAATACGAACTTGCCGGCTTCGGTTTCGATGAGAGCGTCTCTTTGAATGACCACGGCGCTGTCAAGTTGCACTTTCTTGATTCTGATATTGGCAAACATCTCAGGCTTGAGCAGTCTGTGTTTGTTCCCCAGTTCGATTTCAATCGGAAACGTTCGGCTGCTCTTGTTGATACTCGGTCCGACAAATGTTACCTTTCCTTCGAATTGTTCATCCGGCAGAATGTCGAAGGTAATGTGTGCTGTGGAGCCTTTCTCAACATCTTGAATATATCGCTCGGGAATGCCGGCCTTAATTTTTACGATGTCGGTCTTTACGATGCTAAAAAGCGACGTGCCAGGTTGTACAAATTCTCCGACTTCGGCCATTTTCATGTCGATCACACCGGAGATTGGGCTTTTTATCTGGGTTTTTTCGAAACGCGCCTTAAGATTCTCGTAGCGGGCTTTATTCATCTCATAGGAGTATTTGTGCTCAAGGTACTTTTGTTCGGAGATCACATTGTCTTTATAAAGATTGGCCTGTCGTTCAAAGGTGGCTTTGCTCAGAAGGTACGACGCTTTGGCTTCTTCGAACTTTGCCTCAAGCACCTTACTTTTCAACCTAATCACCAGCCCGTCTTTTTGTACCCAGTCGCCTTTATCCTTGACAAACGTTTCGATAGCACCGGATTCTTCCGCACTCACGGTCGTTGCGATGTCTGCGCTGACGGTACCGGTGACCTCAATAAAATCCACAAATGTCTGTGGATTAACCGTCATCACTTTTACATCTGTAACTTTCTCGGCAATGCCATTGCTGC
>JAABYK010000216.1:2390-3851 GCA_011775825.1 Candidatus Zhuqueibacterota bacterium
CATGGAATAGGTTTTCCGGTAACTCATGATTTACTCTCTCCCAATCGCTTTGTCTAATTCCGCAAGCGCGACTTTGTGATCGTAAACAGCTTGCACATAATTGGTTTTGGTTACATTTAACGCCAGCAGCGCGTCACCGATTTCTAATTGCGTGCCAACTCCTTCGTTATATCTGCGTTCGGCCATAAACAAAGCGCGTTCTGCCTGCCTGATGGCATGCCGCTGAACTTGTACTCTCTTGGCGGCTTCGTTTACGTTTAGCAAAATGGATTTGACATCGATTTTCAAGTTGTCTCTAAACCGGTTTACTTTGTGTTCTGCGTTCCTGAAATCCAACTTTGCTTGCTGCAGTCTGGCATAGTCTCTAAAGCCGTTGAAAATCGGGACTTCCAACCTGACCGCCCCGCTAATACTGGTTTGCAATCCCTGTCCAAAATCAAATTTATCGGATTGAGCAACACTTTGATACGTTCCTGAAAAGAATAGTTTCGGTAGCAGGTCCGCGCGAGTGACTCCGATGTTGTGTCTCAGCATCTGTGCTTGATATTCCAATTGTTTGAATTCCGGACGTTTTTTGAGGGCCTCCTCTTGCAGTTCGGCTAAAGAGATGCCATTTGTCCCCTCAAATTCCAGCTCATCCTTTAATTCAATGGGTTTTTCCAGGTCAAGACCGATTAACTCCTTAAGTCGATTTTCGGAAATGCGTAAATTGTTCTCCGCCTTGAAGACTTGTGGCTGCAAGTTGGTGTAATCAACCCATGCCCGCAATGTATCCAGTTCGGAGACCTGGCCTTCTCTAAAAAGCTTGCGCGTATTCACCAGGTGCGCCAATTGCTGCTCTAGGGATTGTTGGTTGATTTCCAGAAGTTGCTGGTTCAGTTGCACCGTGTAGAAGGCTTTTTTAACAGAAAGAATGACATTCGTTTTGACGGCTTGATAGCCCTCGTTAGAGAATTTCTTAAACACCTGAGCCGCTTTAATGCCGCCGGATATTTTCCCGGCTTGATACAACGGCTGATCGACGGTCAAGTTAAATACATACGAGTTTCTCGAGCCGATTCGGAACGCTCGTTGTTCGCCAGTCATCGGATCCGGAAAGAAAAATACTGGCTGCTTGAAGTTTCGGGTATAGATGCTGCTGAAGGTGATTTCCGGAAACGCATCGGCCCAGGCCTCTCTTAGCAGGGCGCCGGCATTTTGAGCGTCGTTGTCGGCAATCAGCATATCTTCATTTTGTCTCAAAGCCAAATCGATGGCCTCATCCAAACTCAGTGAGGTCGGTGGTTCGTCCTGAGAGAAAGTCGGATTGATGCAAAAAATAAGGGCGAGCAGAAGCCCACCTAAGTGTTTAATTCTCATAACCAACTATCCTATAGATATTTTACTTGTCGGTTTCAACGTTATTACCTTAACATAAAAACGTTGCACAATGGGCAAAGATTTTAATACGACAAAATAATT
>JAABYK010000157.1:0-2153 GCA_011775825.1 Candidatus Zhuqueibacterota bacterium
GCTGACCAGAATGTGGTTGCGGCTGCACTGCGATCTTCCAGCGTCCTTCCGAATTTAGACCGACCTCGATGAGGTCATCTTGAGTCAAGAGTTCCTGGGTGGTTTGCGCCAAAAGCATGTGCGGCTCCATGTTTAGATCCACATCGATGCATTTGACTTTGACGTCTTGCCATTCTCTTGCCACAGTCTTCAGCAACCCAATGCAGCCGGTTTGATCGAAAGATTGGGTTGTGGCTTCTTTTAAGGCAAATTGGCCGCCCATGCTGGTGAAATGAATGATCCAGCCGCCGCCGGAGCGCGCGCTTTCTTTCAAATCGCTTTCGAAGGATTTGAGAAGCAGGAACAGACCCCGGGCATCCTCGGAACCGGTGGCTTCATCTTTTATAAGTGCCAGCAAATTGAATATGGCTCCAACTGTGTCCCCCGATGTTTTGAGCCTCTCCCGAAGCTCGTGAATGGAGTCTTCCGAGGAGAGGTCGACTTCGATTCGATCGTCCCCCAATGCTCTCGTTTGTTTCGATGGGATGATTTGTCGGACACGATGGTTTTGTGCAGCGAGCGCCCCATGCAAGGCTGCGGATATTTGAGGCGCCTCGCCGATCACCAATATCAGACGATCGTTCGGAAAAGTGCTGGAATCTGACTTTGGCTGCAATGGAGCCGGTTCCGGTTTCAGGATGAATCTGCGAACCGGATCGGAGGTCAGGGCAGGGTCTTTTTCTTTTGTGCCCGTTTGCTCAGGGCGTGATTGAATTCGATTTTTTTTTTCTATTCCCGAAGTCGTTGATTTATCCCCGATCGAGGTTTTCGCTTCCGAAGCCTGTTGCTCGGTCGGCGCGCCGTTGCCTTCGTCATTTATCCGATTGGTATCATACCAGTCAATGATCCCCCGCAACGTGTTCAAGGTGGAGACTTCCTCAAGAATCCGATCCTGATCCTGGATTTGCAACACACGATGATGTTCTCGCAGTTCACTGAAAATCTCAACCATCTTGATGGAATCGAGACCGAGATCGCCTTCCAGGTGCGCGTCAAGATCGAGCATGTCTTGCGGATAGCCCGTGCGTTTGCACACCGTGGCCAGCAGGTCCGCTTTGAATTCTTCGGTGCTGGCGACGGCCTCAAAGTTTGTGTCATCGCTTTTGGCGGGAAGAGATGACGCCTCGGTTTTCGGTGCCGACGTCCCTTTGGGTTCTGTCACCTTTGCTCCTGGTTGTTCGGGTCCCGGCGAGATTACACTGGGAGCCGCTGGCTTCACTTTCAACTTAGGAAGCACGGGCACCAACGGTCTGTTTTCGGTCTGTCCGAAAGCTTGGCCCTCATGATCGGAAGTGCGGAATGATTTTTTAATCAGAGATGCGTCGCCGTTTTTCATGGCTAATTGCAACATCTGCTCCTGCAAATCCAGAAATCGATTCATCACCTTCTGCTGCTCGCGCTGCATCTCGAAGAATTGCGACATGGTATTCTGAACATGACCCAGAATGGATTCGGAGTTATGATTTGTCGCAGGTTCGGGGCTTCCGTTCTCCTTGGAATTCAAAGCTTCCACGGTTTGATGTTCCCTGTTTGGACTCATAGTCGGGCTGGTCTCCTGTCTGGTTTGTGGCGCTGCATCTGATGGCGATTTTTGCAAGTCTTGGGGACGCTCCCCGTTTCTGTTCGCAGTCGTTTTCTGTTCGGCTTTGACGGTAGGCTTTTGATGCCAGGGACGTGCTCTGCCGCCATTCACGCGCCAGATATGTGGAGGCGGATTGGCCAACGCTTCTGCTTTCTCAAGGTAGTCGTCCGTGCTCATGGATTGCAGGCGGCGCCCTCTAAACCACGGTTCAAGGTTGATTGGAAGCTGGAGATTGTGGGCTTCGGCCAGCAGGGCCGCCAACTGCGACCAGCCGGAACGGCCGGGAACGTCGAGGCAAAGTGCGGCATGTGGTTTATTTGCTAAGATTTTTGAGACCAATGTGGTGAGCGTTCGTCCCGGTCCGGCTTCAACAAAAATGTGAACGCCGGCTTCGTACAGATTTTGAATTTGCGGAACAAATTGCAGGGGTTCCGTAATGTGCCGGGATAGAAGCTCGCGAATGCCTTTGGACGTTTTCGGATAGGGCTGAGCCGTGGTGTTGCTGAACACCGGCATTTCAGGTTTTTGAAAA
>JAABYK010000157.1:2212-3081 GCA_011775825.1 Candidatus Zhuqueibacterota bacterium
CTTGAACCGCTTTGGCGATGGCGTTTTGTTCTCCGGCGATGATGGTTTGGTTGGGTGCATTCAAATTGGCGAGCCAGACGGAGAGGCGTGCCTCGTCGATCACCGCGGACGTTTTGTCGGCGCTGACTTGTACCGCTGCCATGGTCCCCGGGTGATTCTTGCTGCTTTGGTAAACAATCTGGCCTCGGATGGCGGAAAGCCGAAGCAAGTCGTCTCTGGAAATGGCTCCGGCGGCAGAGAGCGCAACGTACTCGCCGTAGCTATGTCCGGCAACAAACTCCGGTTGCAGGCCAAAACATGCGAGAATGTCGAACGCGACCAGATCCACTAAGCCCATGGCAGGCTGAGCTACTTGCGTGGCGTTTAGCTGCTTCTGTTGTGTAGAGCGTTCCCCTTCGGAGAATACCGGCAGCGGATAAATGATGCCGGAGAGCGGCTTATCAAAATAACGTTTCAAGAGATCATCTGCGTGCTCAATATGAGATTGCGTGTCCGGAAACCCGATTGCCAAGTCTCGCAGCATGTTGACGCGTTGCGATCCCTGGCCCGGGAAAAGGAAACATAGTTTGCCCGATGGTTTGGGATTTTCTGAATAAAAGATTCCCGGCAGAGTGTTTAGCTCATTTGGAGTCGAAAGGCCGTGTGCGGTTTTTTTGAGCTTATTCTTCAAATCGTCCAAAGACATGGCGACGATATCGAGTCGACACGCGTCGGGTTTGTGTTTTTCGTTGTGTCTTTGTTCGTCCAGGAAGAGGCAGTATGCCAATTGCGCCAGGTCGAGGCTCTCGATGTTTTCCAGTTTTTTTGACAGGGACGATACGAACTTCTGAACCTCCGCACGCGAATTGCGGGTCATGGAATATATCTCG
>JAABYK010000157.1:3102-6886 GCA_011775825.1 Candidatus Zhuqueibacterota bacterium
ACAGCATGAAAGTTTGTCCCGCCGAATCCAAACGCACTCACGGCCGCACGCCGCGGATGATCTTGATGGGGTGATAACCACGGCCGATTTTCCGTGTTGATGTAAAAGGGAGTGCGGGAGAAATCCACGTGGGAGTTGGGCATCTCGACGCCGATGGTTGCAGGCAAAGTGCGATGCTTCAGGGCTAATACGCACTTCATCAGTCCGGCCATGCCGGCGGCAATTTTCGTGTGTCCGATCATGGACTTAACTGAGCCCACAGCACAATACTGTGACGCCGAAGCCTGGCCATCAAAAACCGCATTTAAAGATTGAATTTCTGCTTTGTCGCCTACCGCGGTGCCTGTGCCGTGTGCTTCAACCAATTGGACGGTATCGGGCGAGATTCTGGCATCTTCATACGCTCGTTGTAGCGCCGCAACCTGCCCCGCCGGATGGGGAGCCGTCAAGCTTTTGTTGCGGCCGTCGCTGGAACTGCCCACGCCTTTGATGACCGCATAGATGCGATCGCCATCGCGTTCCGCATCAGGGAGCCGCTTCAACACCATGGCAGCGACCCCCTCGCTGATTACGATGCCGTCGGCACTGTCGTCAAAAGTTCGACACCGTCCATGGGGAGAAAGCGCGTGAGTCTTAGAGAACGAAAGATAGGCGAACGGATTGTTGTTGCCGTCGGCGGTTCCAACCAGGGCCAAGTCGCACAATTGAGCTTGCAACTGTCTGGAGGCGACTTCCACTGCCGCCAGAGAAGACGCACAAGCCGCGTCGATGGTGAAGTTGCTTCCCATCAGGTTCAGGCGATTGGCAATGCGTCCAGCAAAGACGTTGCCGAGAAAACCGGGGAAGGAATCTTCCGTCCATTCCGGAAGCTGCTCGTAAAGCGAGCGAATGATTTTCTCACGTTCTTCCGATGTGAGCGTATCCACATGCGGCAAGTGGTGCATCAGCATGGTGCGAAAAACGTAATCCATGCCCAAATCGAACGTTCCACCGACGCCAAAGATGACGGATGTTTTCTCTCTTGGGAATTCGCGTTCATGATACCCCGCGTCTTTTAGGGCTTGCCAGGCCGTTTCCAGGGCCAGCAACTGCATGGGTTCCGTGGATTTCAAGCTGGCAGGAGGAATTCCATACTTCAGCGGATCGAATTGAATGTCTCGAATGAAGCCACCCCATTTGGAGTACGACTTGTCCGGAGTTCGGCGATCGGGATCATAAAAGGTGTCCGGATTCCAGCGCTCTGTGCTGACCTCCTGAATGGCATCCACTCGGTTTAGAATGTTGTGCCAATATTCTTTGACATTTGATGCGCCGGGAAACAGGCACGCCATGCCAACGATGGCGATATCTTCATGTTTTTGCTTTCGTGCTTCCTCTTCCGTTTTCGTGGTTACAATCTCAACGGAGGACAGGTACTTCTGATGCTCTTTGGAAACTTCGGCATGCAAGTCCACGATGGAAAAAGTTTTCTTATAGAGACTGGCGACGTCGCCAATCATATACATGCCATCACGCTGTTGCGTTTTTGTGTCAACTTTAACTATCGACTTGTTTGAGTCTCGCGTCACACCTTTCGAGGCAATTCGAAGACGGCCGAGGTTGAGGCGTTCCAGAGCCAGTCGAACTTCTTCATTGCTTTTGCCTGCGCGAATGAGTTCGTTTTTCTTGGTGTCGAACTCTTTGGCATAAGGCGTTAGAGCACACCGAACGGCGTGACCGATTCCTGAGGTCAGAAGCGTGGTGTCTTTGCATGCCAAAGCCTGTTTTTGATATTGTTTGGTGATCGCACCGCAGCGCACCGCCTCTTCCGTAAACAGGTAGGATGTGCCCATGAGCACCCCGATCTTCATTTCACGCGCGGTTAAGGGCGCCGCGATGGTGGCGACCATAGCCGCGGAAAGCGAATCGGAAATGCCACCGGCAAATAGAATTTGAATCTGTTCCGTACGGTCGAGCCTGGCATTGAGCAGAATCTGAATGGCCGATTCCCAGAGGGTGAAACTCGTGCGCGGCCCCACATGCCCCCCGCATTCTCGGCCTTCAAAAATGAATTTACGCGCCCCCTCTTTGAGATACATTTCCAGCAATCCAGGGGAGGGCACATGCAAATACGTCGAAATGCCGATGGCCTCAAGTTCGGCGGCCTGGTTTGGTCGTCCTCCGGCAATAATGGCGAACGGCGGTTTGAATTCTTTGATGACCTCAAGCTGTTCCTGGCGCAGCTGGAGCGGGACAAACCCAAGAATTCCAACACCCCAGGGCATTGCTCCCAATTGTGCCTGCGTTTCCTTCAGAAGCTCATGAACCTGGGGCGCTCTCATCAGAGCCAATGCCAGAAAAGGCAACCCTCCGCCATCGGCAACCGCTTTGCAAAATGGAGCCACATCGCTGACTCGAGTCATGGGGCCCTGCACGATGGGATACGTGGTGCCGTGCGTTTGCGCCAATGGCGCATTCGCAGCCAATGCCTGATGTTGCCGAGCGGTGCATACGTTTTCCGACATGCTCTGATTCAGTGCCGTGACAGCTCGCCCGACCGTGCCAAATCGTTGAGCAAAGGTTTGCGCAAACGCAATGTCTTGCCCCAAAGGGAGTAAAGGATCGTCATCAGGATTGGTGAGGAAGTTCCTGAGTGTGGCGTACCATTTTCCGTTGACGGAATTGGTGTCCAATTCTCGCAGTTTTTTTCGGCCTGAGTGGCTGTAAAATCGAAACCATTCGTCATCTTTGCCAACACAGGTGGTCTCGCTGCCATCAAGTTTTGCCCAGATTTCACGGTCTTCTTTAGAGAAGGGGGATTCTTCGGTAAGCCAGAGCTGTTCACAAAGAACGACACCCGTAGCTCCGGCGAGTCGAGCTGCTGCTGCGGTGTTTGGGCCAATTCCGCCTTGAATCGAAAACGGTAGTTTGAGACGCCGGTGGAGGTGTTGCGCCATAATAAAGGAAGAATCTCTGCCAACGCCCCCACCTGCCTCATGGCCTTTGATGATGATGCCGTCGTAGCCAGTGTTCTGAGCAGCGAGTGCCTCGGGAAGACTTCGGGCTTCCAGAAACACCTGATCGGCTAATTGACGGGCCTGTTTAAGTTCTTCAGCCAAACTCGCTTTCGCAACGCCGGCAAGCAGGAGGACCTCAATAGGGTTCTCAAGAGATTTTTGGAGTTTGGTGACGGACCGGGACTTCTGGCCGAGTGTGTCCCAACGAATGCCCCAACGTCCGTTCTTGCCCGCATACGTTGCAAGGCGGTGCAGGCTGTTTCGAATGGCATCGTCAGGGTGGGTGAGTCCGACATCAAGAAGTCCGAGTCCCCCGGCACGGCACGCTGCGATGGCAATGGACGGGTCGCAGGCGTGCGATGGCGTAATCGCAATGGTGTTTTCCATAGATAGATTACAACTGATCCAAAGATTTTATTGGAATTTATAGCATAGCATCCGTGACAAACGGCATGTAATCTAAGAAAAATTGTTTTAATGTCAATTGTTTTCTTACGGAATCCGCACAATTAACAATTTCTTAACATCGTCTTAATTTTTCGGAACTCGATGAAATCTTTTTGCAAATATTCCAATCATTTCACGCAATAGTCATGTTTTGTTAATGCTTTTGTAACGTTGCATTCGTAGACTTCAGTTGGAAAAAATTAATGGCATCACTTTATCGTGCCCTGTGTTTTCCTTTGTAATCAATTGTTTAAGCTGAAGGAGGTTGTATTTACAGTGAGTTTTGTTCCAAGGAAACGATTCAATTTATTGACTCAGCCCCCAAAGGACCGGTTATCGGG
>JAABYK010000157.1:6962-12048 GCA_011775825.1 Candidatus Zhuqueibacterota bacterium
CTCGCTTTTCTGATTTTGGGCTTTCAACTTGCACGCACGTTCGACCTCAAAGCAAAAAGTGTGGAACAAGTAGATGTCACCATCGAAGTCCAGGACATTCCGGTGACCCAACAGTTTCGTCGGCCGCCACCCCCTCCACGTCCAAGTATTCCCATTCCGACGGACGAAGAAGCTGTGCCGGAAGATTTGACCATCTCCTCTACGAATCTCGACTTGACGGAAATCCCACCACCGCCTCCGCCCAGGGAGTCGGATGACGAGGGAGAAAACATTTTTGTGGCTTACGACGAGCCTCCGGAAATCATCGGTGGCATGAGTGCGCTTCTCTATCACCTGAATTATCCGCCTTTGGCGCGGAAGTCCGGTGTTGAGTGCACCGTCGTGGCCAAGATCTATGTGACCAAATCTGGTGAGTCAAAGAAGGTGGAAATTTTGAAAGTTTCCGCAGCGGGATTTGGTTTTGAGAGAAGCGCGGTCCAGGCCCTTAAAAAGGTTCGCTGGAAACCGGCAAAACAGCGCGATCGGGCGATTAGCACCTGGGTTGCGGTGCCCGTGAAATTTGAATTGACAAATTAGCTTCTCAGAGCCCCCTTATCCTCATTAACCTCGAGGGTGTTGCATACTCTCCTATCTCCTCTCGGGTCAACTTTGGAATGCAACACCCTCGTTAATTTTTGGGGCAAACACTGCTGTTAGTAATTAAAATTGAACCAACAAACGTCAAGCTTCCGCACCTTTGTCCGGTATGGGTAATCTATCTTAGATTGTCAAAAACTTGAGAAACCAAACCGGAGTCAGATCATGAAGAAACATTTGCTCCTCATTGTAGTAACCATTCTTGTTTCCACAACCCTTGTCTTTTCACAAACCTCAGCGACGGACCTCGCAGCCGGACTTAAGGCCGTTGATCAGTACACGCTTGTCGGAGAAAAGAGCTTTTTGACGGGTTACGAAGCACAGAATCCGGATGGCTCGATCAATGTCGTGGTAGAGATTCCCGCCGGTACCACGGCAAAATGGGAAGTGACTAAGCCCGAAGGTCATCTCAAATGGGAATTCCGAGACGGTAAGCCGCGGGTGGTCAAATATCTTAGCTATCCTGGAAACTACGGCATGGTTCCGCGAACCCTGCTGCCGAAAGAATTGGGCGGCGACGGCGATCCACTCGATGTGATCGTCCTCGGGCCAGCGGTGCCGAGAGGTTCCGTGGTTCGGGTGCGGCTCATCGGCGTCCTGAAGCTCCTCGACGACGGCGAGCGCGATGACAAACTGTTGGCCGCCATTGAGGGCGAATCTTTGGCGAACGTCGACGACCTGGACGATTTGAATGAAAGCTTTCCCGGTGTCACCACCATTATTGAAACCTGGTTTTCGAACTATAAGGGGCCAGGCGTGCTCAAGTCCGAAGGCTTTCTCGATGTCGATGAGGCGGAGCGGATTTTGGAGAGTGCTATCAAGGCGTTTGGAAAATAAGGGTTTGTTGTCTGATTTTGATAATCAACGCTTCGAAGATCGGCGTATGCGCTCTCAGTGAATTCTGGATTTAGATTTAAGTAGAGCGTGTGGGACATTTGTCCCATACAGAAATCTATTGGAGCATATGTCTCCCCCAGCGAAGGCTTGGTGGTACGTCGGTGCTTGCCGACCATTTATGTTTTCAACTCCTAACCCCGGACAAGCCGAAACCAGAACCAAAATATCTTTGCTTTTTGTGCAAGCATCTAACTCTTAAGCGCCTAAGTTAGTGCTTGGCAGATTTGACTTCCAAAGGCTTGGGGAACAGTGAGAGTGCCTGTGGTGGTAGCCTCTGTGCAAGCCACTCAATCGACAATTCAATCGACAAGACTTGATTTTTCAGATTAAATTGAATACCTTTCAATTTGTAATTGTCTCACTTGAAACACTCGAAACCACGCAGCGGAGTTTGCCATGAAAAGCGAAAACGTTCAATTGGTTATTCCTTTTAAGTCTTTGCTTAATACCATAAAAGGATTAAGTAAAGAAGAAAAAATCCGTCTATGGGAGGTGCTGGAAGAAGAAATTGCCCAATAAAGCTGGAGACTACCAAACGATTGATGAATACATCGAAAAACGGGAGCACAGAAAAAATTGACCTACAAGGTTGCAGTCCCCAAACCAGTGGAAAAGCAACTTGACAAACTCCAGGGCACAGTATATAAGAACGTAATCAAGAGAATCCTCGAATTAAAAGATAATCCAAGGCCACCCGGTAATTTAAGCGATGATCCAATTAAGGATATAAGGACGGTGTTGGAATTTGCCAGAAGTGTTGTAAATAAAGACAGATTGCCATGCAGACTATGGAGTCTACTTACCTGATTTCGTCAATGTTGAGATGAAAGAAAACAGGTATCAAGCTGATGGATGAGAGAAAGCTGCCAACATCTTGTTTTGGATAATTGCAAGCCCCTTGCCTTTGGGAGCATGGGGCTTTTTGTTTGGCAGGATATCAGTTACGATTAAAATAAGGTAGTGTTTCTCCGCGATTTACGAATATCCAACCGACAATAATCAATTCGCTTAATCCCCATTAAAACTTATTTCACCCATTCTTTTTCTCCCCTTAATGGATTTGTAACATTGCCTCCGTATACTTTCAGCAAGAAATTAGGAAAGCAATCAATCCAACGGAGGTGAGTTACATCATGACTTGTCCCTACTTTCAGGAAGCAAAACGAAATCTCTGCGGTGCGGTTGATGGGGCTGTTGCATCCCAGCATTTTTGAGGAAAGGACATTTTGCAGGGGTGACAATTACAGACAATGTGGAATCTATCGGTCACTCCATGGCACAAATGCGAAAGTGACTACGGATTACTACATTGAAAAAATACAGGATCAACAATTTCAAGAAACCGGATGCCTTATTTAACATCATGGAGGTGCTTCAATGAAAACCAGGCGTCTTAAGATTCAGTTTGTGCTTCTGCTTACTTGTATGTTCCTGTTCGGTGCGTTCAATCAAGGAACGTATGGCCACGATCCCCGCAAAGCCGACAGCCTGGCAGAGCTGATCGACAAAACGAACGAAACTGTGGATAAGTTTGACACAAAGATCAGGAAGAGTCAAATCAAATCTTTGTTTATTCGTCCCGAAGGTCGGGAATCAAAGGTGTTATTAATGTTGGTTGCTTACGATGAAGGAGTGACGAATGTGGCACAAGAGTTTTTGCAAAGCAATCAAACTCCGCTGATCTTTTCGATTTCGACGTTGCCTTTTTCCGAAGTTGATTTCGAACCTACTTCATTCCGCTTTGAGCAAAATGGCCAGATCTGGCAGCCTCAACTCGATACCGCCAGCCTCGACCTTTTCCCCTTAGGCAAAGAGACCAAATTCGGCGGCGTTCTAAACGACGGTCAAATTCATCAAGGCATTATCATGTTGCCTGAATCGTTCGACCTCGACCACCCCATCACCGTCAAGTACGGTAACGATCAGAAACGCCTGCGCTTCGACTGAACCGAACCGACTTCGGCCCCTTCACTCCATACCATCCCCGCCTTGCTCCTTTTCTGAGCGCTCTATGCGCTTTTGGGGCTATTCTTCGCAAATAATTTTCACATTTGTCACATTGCTGTAACATTGGTTGATTTTATTAACAAATCTTAAGAGATTTGCATCGTAGTCACTAACAACCATCAACCAAATGAATGGGGAGGTCAGAATGAACCAACTTTTGCGGAGTGCTGTGCTAACAGCGATGGTCTTGTCTCTGAGCATATCGAGTGGCCGGGCTCAAGAGGTGAAGTCCAAGAATGCCAAGACGTGGCAGCTTTCGGGTCGGGTTCAGTTGCAATATCTGCTCAACACCGATATCGATAGTGATGACGCGGAAACCAACAACGGCTTTCGTATTCGTCGCGGGCGTTTGCAAGCGACGGGGCAGCTTACGGACTGGGTGCAGACCAAGTTTCAAGTTGAAATCCGGGATAATAGCCCACGCTTGAAAGATGCTGAGGGCAAAATTCTTTTAGGCGAACGTGTCTTCGTACGCTTTGGTCAATTCAAAGTGCCGGTCTGGCGTGAGGAGCTGCGCTCATCCAGTAAACTGCTTTTGATCGAACGAAGTGCAGCGGCAGATTTCTTGGTGGACAATCGTCTTTCTGCCCGGCATATTGGCGTTGAGGTGAGCGGAAAAGCCGGCAATCGCATTCAATGGGCCGTCAACTTATCCAACGGCGCCGGCGAAGGTGGACGTGAGGATGCCGGGCGCACCAAGGATGGCGCTTTTGTCAACAACGGTAAGATGGTCACCGGTCGAGTAAATGTGCCCGTCAGCAAGAGATTGGAGGTGGGGGTCTCGGGGGCTGCGAATCGCGGCGGCGCGGATACCGGCACCACCGATAATACCGGAACGCTCTACACCATCGCGCCCGATTTCGGACTTTACCTCTCGACGGGTGCGCAAGGACAATTGGATATCGAAGGCGGTTTGGCCGTTGGCAGCATGAGTAGTGAGTTCACCGGAACAGCCGAGGATGTTAATTTTGTGCTGTTCGATGTGACCGGCCGCTGGATGACGAAACTGACTGAGGTCAAACAGAATTTGGGCGGCTTGGACGCGTTTGAATTAGCCGCGGGCATTTCTTTTATCGAGCCCAATACCGACTTTGATGATGACGAGGCCTTATTTTTCCGATTTGGCCCGGCAGTCTATTTTGGCAAGCAGACCCGTCTGCAGGTCAATGCTGAGCTTGAACAGCCTACGGCTGAAGGAGCAGACACGGTTCTGCAATTTCGAGCGCAAACCACGTTTAACTTCTAAATTCTAAGATTTCTTCAAAATTCAACATAGTCGTAACACGAATGTAACAATGTGATTGTATGTTTTTTAATTGCAAAGTCGGCATAGAGTGCCGTCAATTAAGCATGGTTAAACATTAGATAGAATTTTTATTAACTAACTTGGAGGTTCACCATGGCAAAAAATAAGTGTATCAAATGGACTGGATTTTATTTGGCCATGACTGCGATGCTGTTCTTGATAAGCCCATTGGGAAGTGGGCTCGCACAAGAGAAGGTCAAGGTCGATCCGAAGATTCCCTCTTATAAAAAAGTCAGCGGG
>JAABYK010000157.1:12093-20565 GCA_011775825.1 Candidatus Zhuqueibacterota bacterium
CCAAACGTAAAACTGCAAGTGGAAGGCAAAGGCTCCAGCACAGCACCACCCGCTTTGATCTCCGGCACGGCTCAATTTGGACCTATGTCCCGCAAAATGAAGGACAAAGAGCTCGACGAATTTGAAAAGGCGTTTGGTTACAAGCCGACTGCATTTCGTACGTCCATTGACGCCCTGGCGGTTTATGTGAACAAAGACAATCCCATCAAAGGCTTGACTCTGAAGCAGGTGGATGCTATTTTTTCTAAAACTCGCGCTGGCGGATACCCCAAGGATATTGAAACCTGGGGCGATTTGGGCTTGACAGGCGAATGGGCAAATAAGCCGATCAGTTTGTATGGCCGAAACTCGGCGTCCGGTACGTATGGGTATTTTAAAAAGCACGCACTCTTCAAAGGCGATTACCGGGACACAGTTAAAGAGCAGCCCGGTTCGGCTTCCGTCGTCCAGGGTGTGACTGAAGATCGTTATGCAATCGGCTACAGCGGCATTGGCTACATCACTTCTGGTGTAAGAGCGGTACCCCTGGCCGAGAAAGAGAGCGATGAATCGGCTGAACCAAGCATGGAAAATGTCATGTCGGGCGAATATCCGTTGGCTCGTTTTCTATACATTTACGTGAACAAAGAGCCTGGAAAAGAGCTTGATCCATTGGTTCGGGAGTTTTTAAAATTCGTGTACAGCAAAGAAGGGCAACAAGTGGTCATCAAAGACGGATACATGCCACTTCCGTACAAACTTGTCAAAGAGGAATTAGACAAGTTGGAAAGCGGAACCTATTAGACGACTAAGAAAAAAGATGCTACGATGATGGAGTACTGCGTTTGGGAAAAAACCAGATCCGTGCTCAGTGCTCCATCAGTTTGTAGCTCTGATTGAACTATCATTAAGATGATTGATGAGTCTTGAAGTAAAACAACCTCCCGAAACGAAAGCTCGCACCCCAATTTATCAAACCGAGTCAAAAATTCGGCTGAGAACCAGAATGTTGCTGGAGAAGTGGGCCCGGTGGGTGATCACTTCGGGTGGACTTGCGGTAATTGCCAGCATCGTGGCCATTCTGGTTTACATTGCTATTGAAATTTGGCCGCTTTTCCAACCTGCAGAAGTCAAGCTTGTCAAAAGCATGTCTGTTAGAAATGTCGTTGGTGATGGTTTCGATAACCCGGCAGATAATGCCATCGCACTCGGTTTAGATGATAATCAAGAAATTGGCTTCACTGTTTTTGAAAATGGATTTGTGCAGTTCTTTTCTGTCTTGGAGGGCACTCCTAGGGAACGATTTTCCATCGAGGGACTTCAGAATGAGAAGATAACGTCGGTCTGGCAGTCGCTTGATGGTAAAGACTTGATTCTGGGCACCAGCCGGGGTCAGACGTTTGAAGTTGCCATTGACTACAACTCTGAATTCTTTGAGGGGGAAAGAAGTTACCAGCCGGAGATTTCGGTCAATGCCGGGATGACCGTTGATCCCACCGGCAAGGCGCTCGAAAAATTGACGTTTGCAGGCGATTCGGACGAGTCCATGGCGATCGCAGCCATCACGGAAGATCGAAGGGTGCTTGTTTTCTTGCAAGAAAAAGAGGAATCGTTTCTTGGCGAAGCGGAGATTGTTTCCGCGCAATACGAGATACCGCCGAAATGGTCCGGACAGCCGCAATCGATTGCCATAGATGCCTCGATCAAGAACTTGTATATCGGCACCAACGATGGAAAAATCTATCATTGGAATGTGTCGATTGAAGATAAGCCTGAGTTTGTCAGCGTAGCCAGGGTTTCCAAAGGAGATGAGGTCGGTGTGACAGCCCTGGATTTCCTGATCGGAAGTCGCACGCTCATGGTCGGTGAATCTGACGGCGGTGTCAGCTCCTGGTTTTTGGTGCGAGACAGCACCGCGGTCACGGGCTGGCGACTGACCCGAATTCGTGACATGGAGCCAAATCCGGCTGCCGTGACTATGTTTGCCCCATCGGCACGTGGCAAAGGATTTATCTCGGGGGATAAAGAAGGCAATTTGCTTTTGCAATATAGCACGTCCAACCGGAAACTGGCCGAGTTTGGTTCGGATAAGGCTTCGGCGATCGAGTTTGTCAACTTCGCACCCAAAGCCAATGGTGCGCTGACCCTGAACTCCGAGGGTCATTTAAGCCATTGGAAAATCGACAATCCCCATCCCGAGTCGAGTTTTAAAGCGTTCTTTGGCAAAGTCTGGTATGAAGGGTACCCGAAGCCAGAGTACGTCTGGCAGTCCACGGGAGGCTCCGATGATTTCGAGCCCAAACTCAGTCTGGTGCCTTTAATCTTTGGCAGTTTGAAGGGTACATTGTATGCGTTAATTATCGCCATACCGCTGGCCATTCTGGGGGCAATTTTCACATCGCAATTTATGCACCCGTCCTGGCGGAATTATGTTAAGCCAACCGTTGAAATCATGGCGGCACTTCCAAGCGTAATCCTGGGATTCTTGGCCGGGCTTTGGTTGGCGCCCATCATCGAAGACATTGTCCCGGCGGTCTTGCTGATGAGCATGTTCATTCCCGTGCTCATCCTGGTTTGCTCGATAATCTGGCGGCAAATTCCTCAACGCTTTCGCAATCGCTTTCGCATGGGAGCCGAAAGTCTGCTGCTTGTACCGATTATCGTTTTGGGTATCTGGGTTTGTTTAGAACTAAATGCTTCTTTGGAACAGTGGCTCTTTGGTGGCGATTTTCAAGTGTGGCTTTTTGATTCCTCCAAACTTCCCTACGATCAACGCAATGCCCTGGTCGTCGGTATTGCCATGGGGTTTGCCGTTATACCGATCATTTATACGATTTCGGAGGATGCCTTGAGTAATGTTCCGAAAGCGCTTGTCTCAGGATCATTGGCATTGGGCGCAACGCGGTGGCAGACCGCTATCCGGGTGGTGTTCCCGACGGCAGCGGCCGGGATCTTTTCTGCGATTATGATCGGGTTTGGGCGTGCAGTGGGAGAGACCATGATCGTCTTGATGGCCACTGGAAACACGCCGATTATGGACTGGAATATCTTTAATGGATTTCGGACCCTCTCAGCGAATATTGCGGTGGAGATTCCTGAGGCGCCGGTTGGCGGCACACTTTATAGAGTGCTGTTTTTATCTGCCTTTTTGCTGTTTGTGATCACATTCTTGGTCAATACCCTGGCCGAGTTGGTCCGGCAAAGATTGAGAGAACGATATCAGAAATTGTAAATGAAAAAGTATTGGAAAAGCGGTGATCCGTTTGTCTGGTTGACGGGCGGGGCTTTGGCCTTCAGCCTGTTGATGATTTTGGGCCTGATTGTGTTGATCTTGGCCAATGGATTAAGCCAGTTTTGGCCGGCAAGTCTGACCGAGTTCCAGATGAAGAGCGGGCAGAAGGTCTTGGGGGAAATTTGGGAGCGGGAACAGATACCAGAATTCAAGACCGATTCGAAAGAAGACAAATACCGATTGCGTCTAAAAATCGGGAACCGCGACCTTTATTCCCTTGACTTTAAATGGATCGACGAAGCCAATATAGAAGAAAGGGAACAACCTCCAAATGCCATCGCTATCGAGAGATGGGAGTGGGGAAATTTCTACGGGTATTTTTCGAACCTAAAGGTTGAAGGCGACGTCGTTGAAACCCATTTAGGGGATGCCTGGCCGCGAATACATGATTTTCTTGATGAGATGCAGGACTTGCGTGATCAAATCAAGGAAATTGAGGAGGACGAGATTGGTGACATCAGCTACCAAATGCAGAATCTGCAGTTAGATATTCGCCAGATCAAGTTGGAATCGGAAGGAGAACAAGCAAAAACGCAGATTGCCGAGAAGAAACAAAAGATCCAGGAATTGCAATCGCGTTTCGAAGAAAAAGAAGCCGAGCTTAAAAAATTGTATAAGCAGTCGCAAAGATATGTTCTAAGCATGTCAACGGCCGACGAACTTGAACAGGACATCAAGATTTTCGATATTGTACGAATCTATCGGCCCAACAACATGAATGTCCTCAGAAAATCCGGCTTTTACGCCGCTAAGGTCTGGGAATTTGTTTCCGCGGAACCGCGTGAGTCAAATACAGAGGGCGGTGTCTTTCCGGCAATTTTTGGCACCGTGATGCTTGTGCTGATCATGACTGTGGCCGTGGTGCCGTTTGGGGTTTTAGCGGCGATTTATCTTCGCGAATATGCAAAACAAGGTTTCCTGGTGCGGCTTGTCAGGATTGCCGTAAACAATTTAGCCGGGGTTCCGTCCATTGTTTACGGGGTATTTGGCCTGGGTTTTTTCATTTATGCTGTTGGCGGCACCATCGATCAACTTTTTTACCCGGAATCATTGCCAACTCCGACTTTTGGTACGGGTGGCATTCTCTGGGCGTCTTTAACCCTGGCTCTTCTGACTGTTCCCGTCGTTATTGTTGCCACGGAAGAAGGGCTGGCGGCCGTGCCTCGGGAAATTCGGGAAGGTTCGCTTGCTTTGTCAGCAACCAAGTATGAAACTTTGTGGCGGGTGGTGATTCCAAGTGCCATGCCCGGTATTTTAACCGGCTTGATTTTAGCGATTGCCCGCGCAGCCGGTGAGGTGGCGCCTCTCATGATAACCGGTGTTGTCAAACTTGCGCCCACTTTGCCCATAGACAGTCACTTCCCCTTTGTGCATTTGGAAAGAAAATTTATGCACCTAGGCTTTCATATTTATGACGTGGGATTTCAATCGCCTAACGTAGAGGCCGCCATCCCGATGGTCTATTCAACCACCGTGCTTCTATTACTTATCGTGTTGTTGCTCAACGTCGTAGCCATAGCCATACGGAACCGTTTGAGAAAGAAACTGGCTTTTTCGACCTTCTAGGGAGACACGCAGGTTAAGGCAGACAAATTAATGAAAATGGGGTTGATTAATGAGTGTGAAACAAGGATTAACTGAGATTCTATCAAGCAAGCCCAAAAATTCATCGCAAACAGTTGAAGAGTCGAAAACGGATTCCTTCAACAACAAATATTCTTCTACAGACGCGGCAATCAAGATCGAAAATCTGCACTTCAGTTACGGTCAAGATTGGACTTTACAAGACATAACCTTGGATATCCCCGACAATCAGGTTACAGCCTTTATCGGACCATCAGGCTGCGGGAAGAGTACGTTATTAAGGTGCATCAACCGATTGAACGACTTAATTGATGGTGCGAGATTAGAAGGCAGGATTGTTGTCCACGGGACGGATATCTACGATCCCTCTCTGGATGTGACCGAACTGAGAAAACGGGTCGGGATGGTGTTTCAAAAATCGAACCCCTTTCCCAAGTCAGTTTATGAGAATGTCGCTTATGGGCCACGGATTACCGGTGTCAAAAAGAAATCGGTTCTGGATGAAATTGTCGAACGGAGTTTGAAAAGTGCGGCGCTTTGGGATGAGGTGAAAGATCGATTGGACAAAACCGCCCTGGACCTATCGGGAGGGCAGCAGCAACGTCTTTGTATCGCGCGCACGATTGCCGTCGAGCCGGAAATCGTGCTGATGGACGAACCATGTTCTGCTCTCGATCCCATCGCGACATCCAAGATCGAAGAACTCATTTTAGATTTAAAGAAAGACTATACCATTGTCATCGTCACACACAATATGCAACAAGCTGCGAGAATCTCCGATCAAACGGCATACCTCTGGTTGGGAAAACTCATCGAGTACGATATCACCGACAACATCTTTACCAATCCCAAGAACAAACTGACTGAAGATTACATCACCGGACGATTTGGCTAGCATCAAGATAGTGCTGAGTTCACGCTGCAGAAATTGCTAAGATCTGATATAAAAAAGTGCAACCTTAGAACCAAATCCTATTTTCATTCGTTAGTCAATGAAGAAATGTACATAATCTGTGAGCATTTAAAATGGAACGCCACCTAGATACGCAAATCAAAGGCATAAAAGAAAGCTTAATCAAGATGGCGGGCTTGGTCGAGTCCGCGATCGACAAAGCCATTCGCGCCCTGAAGGATCGGGATGTCGATTTAGCCCAAAAAGTGATGGATGAAGATGGGGCGATCAATCAATTGGAGATAGATGTTGAGATCGAATGCAGGTCGCTTTTGGCTCGTCATCAACCTGTTGCGGTGGATCTGCGTTTCGTCATGGCTTCCACCAAAATCAACAACGACTTAGAACGGATGGGGGACCATGCTGTAAACATTGCGCAAAAGGCCCTGGCCTTAGGCAAGTCGCGACCAATCAAACCTTACATCGACATTCCGTATATGGCAGGTATCGTGCAAAGTATGGTGAAAGACTCCATTGACGCATTTGTTGAAGGCGATGTGGCGAAGGCGCAAAATGTTTGTAAAAACGACGACGTGGTCGATGGATTGGAGGTTCAGATAAATCGTGAGTTGATCACATATATGATGGAAGATCCCAAGAATATTTCCCAGGCATTGGCGCTTTCTTTGGTGGCGAAAAATCTCGAGCGGATTGCGGACCTGTCAACCAATATCGGCGAGGAAGTCATTTACATGGTGGAAGCGAAGACCATCAAACATCATTTTGAAGATGTGCACATCAAAAAGTAACGAGACGATCAAAGAAAATCCCTTGCTTTTTTTGTCTAAATTTATATATTTGATGTACATTGATATGATAAAATTAGCGCCATTTGAGTTATCAAAATGTGTTGAGAATGAACAAATTTACTGATCTAAAGATAAAGAAGGTAAAATTCCGAAGCACGATACGAAGCCTCGAGAAATATATTTTCAAACTTAAAAATGCACCATCATGTTGGTGCATTTTTTATTTGTAGTCACTTTGAAACTGGAACGGGTGCGAAACTCTTAAATATAAGTAATGGAGGTTAAAATTGAGAGATAGTCTGGTAAATTTGATGGAACTCCAGAAAGTGGAAAATGAGTTAGATGCCCTAGAAAGTCTGAAAGGCGATTTGCCCCACAAAGTCAGAGAACTCGAATCGGAGCTGAATCGACTGAAAACAGAACAAGAGAATTATGAAAATGAGCTGAACGAGTTAAAGCGAGCAAAAGCGCATTGGGACACCGAATTGAAAGTGCTCCAGGACCAATTGGCAAAATATCAAGAGCAGTTATATTCAGTCCAGTCTAACCGCGAGTACGATGCGATAACCGTTGAAATTGATGCGACAAAGGAGAAGATTGACGACGCTGAGACTCGAATTGTTGAGTTTATGGAAAGAGAAGATCAGATTCAAAACGCACTTGAAGAGTTAACATCGAAAATAGATGCCGGCGAAGAGGAGCTTGAAGACAAACGAACAGAACTAGATGAAAAAATCAAAGCGACGGAAAACGAATACAGAAAGTGGGAAGATAAGCGTAAAGCTCTGGTTAACAATCTCAATAAGCCGCTTCTCTCGCAGTACCGACGAATCCGTAGGGTGAAGGGCCACAATGCCGTCGTGAATGTGAATAAATATGCCTGCGGAGGGTGTTATTCGGCGATTCCTCCACAGAAAGTCGTCGAAATTCGAACCATGAACCAATTGATTATTTGTGAGTCATGTGGCAGGATATTGGTTTATGAGAACGAGAGTGAAGCCGTGACAAGTTAACGCGCACGCGAGTTTGTTGTCATTTTGAGGTGCGGAAATCAAGTCAATTCAAAGTAGTCCAGGCGGCCGCGTTCCGACTCCGATGCAAATCGGATCGGGATGAGGAAAGTCCGAACTCCACAGGGCAGGGCGCTCCGTTCTGGGCTTACGGGACGGAGGGGGGGTGACCCTACGGCAAGTGCCACAGAAATACACAGCCGATGGTCCCGATTCCGTTGGGACACAGGCGAAGGTGCAATGGTGAGGTAAGAGCTCACCGGTCTGGCAGCGATGTCAGATGCGAGGTAAACCCCGCCCGGAGCAAGACCAAATATGTCCCGCTTGTCCATCCCGATGAATGTCGAGATGGTAGAGTAGCCCGCTCTAATTCCCGACCTGATCGGGAGCGTGGGACGGGTAGGTCGCGCTAGATAAATGGTCGCCATCTCCGATCATTCGGAGAGACAGAATTCGGCTTATCGGACTGCTTTGGATTGTTCTCTCTTACTTTTTCTGAAAGGCCAATTGAATGGAATTGACCTGGGAAGTTATCAATAATCATGAAAAAGCAACCATTCGCAATTTTGCCCACCAACTTAACTCTTCTCCGATTCTTGCCACGGTTCTCTTGAACCGCGGCATTGAAAACGTTGAAACCGCGAGACTGTTTTTTCGACCCCAATTGCAGCACTTGCATGATCCGTTCCTGATGGCCGGAATGGAAGAAGCCGTTCACCGAATTCACGCGGCATTAACGGAACACGAAAGAATATTGATTTACGGTGATTACGATGTAGACGGTACGACAGCCATTGCCATGCTTGTACAATTCTTTAAAGGTTTGGATCATCCTGTGGACTTCTATGTCCCTGACCGATTACTTGAAGGCTACGGTCTATCCGAAGCGGGGATACGTCAGGCGCA
>JAABYK010000157.1:20646-23182 GCA_011775825.1 Candidatus Zhuqueibacterota bacterium
AATCCCAAACGTCGTGATTGCAGCTATCCATTTAAAGAGCTGGCCGGAGTCGGCGTGGCCTTCAAACTTGTTCAGGCGCTTCAACAGCATCTCGATTTGGATGAAAGCATCTTGTTGCCCCTGATGGAATTTGTGGCCATTGGAAGCGCGGCGGATATCGTGCCGATGGTGGACGAAAATCGCGTGTTTGTTAAATTTGGCTTGAGTAACTTACCCCGTACGCAGCATCTCGGCGTCCGCGCGCTGCTCGACAGTACGGGCATCAATGGTCTGGAAATCGGTACCGGACAAGTGGTGTTTATTCTCGCGCCCAGAATTAACGCGGTTGGGCGTTTGGGCGATGCGGGTCGAGCCGTCAGACTGTTAATTTCAGATAATGAGCAGCAAGCCAGGAATATCGCTTCCATTTTGGAGTCAGAGAATCGGTTACGCAGAAATATCGACGAAGAGACGTTTACAGAAGCCATCGAAATGATCGAGGGCAGTGTCAATCCCGAGAATGAGCGAATCCTCGTCCTTCAGAAGGAAGGTTGGCATCCGGGCGTCATTGGAATCGTCGCTTCTCGACTTGTTGAAAAGTATCATCGGCCAACTGTGATGATTTCAACGGAAATCGGCCTCGGAAAAGGGTCTGCACGGAGCATCCGCGGGTTTGATATTTATCAGGCGCTGGAAAATTGTCAAGAGTTTATGCTAGAGTTTGGAGGCCACAAATATGCTGCCGGTTTGTCAATCTTTTCTGAGAACATCCATGAGTTTCGAGACAAATTGAATCAGGTGGCAGCCGAACGCTTAACGCCGGAGATGCTGACGCCAAAATTGTTCATTGATGCAGAGATAAAATTGACAGAGATCAAAAACGATTTGGTGAAGTTGCTAAATAGAATGGCGCCTTTTGGACCTCAGAACATGCGACCGTCATTTTTGACGAGAGGATTGCAAATTGTCGGTACACCCATGATTGTCGGAAAAAACCATTTGAAATTCAAAGTCCGCCAGGATGGGATCGTGATGGATGCCATCGGCTTCGAACTCGGAGACTTGATGTATCGCATATCGCCCGGAGAGAAAAACGTCGAAATGGTCTATGTGATTGAGGAGAACGAATGGAATGACCGGAAGCGCATTCAATTGCGTGTGAAAGATCTACGATAGGAGGGAGACGATCAAATCCGATGAAGCGATATCAGAGCCAGTTAGAGATAAAATCTGAGGAGTACAAGAAACGGCGAAGCTACATGCTCGGCTTGGTCAGCGACCTCAATATGATTCTTAAACAAGTTAAAGAGAAGAATCCAAAAGCCGTCGAAAAGTTGAAGAAGAGAGAAAAATTCCCGGCGCGTGAGAAGGTTCACAGAGTGATCGATCCGGAAACCGAAGTGCTGGAAATCGGTTCGCTTGCCGCCTATGACATGTACCACGACATTCCCGGCGGATATCCGTCTGCGGGTACGGTCACGGTTGTGGCCACCGTCACTGGCAAAAAGGTCGTGATTATGGCAAACGATCCGCTGGTTAAATCAGGTGCCTGGGTTGAAACGACGTGCAAGAAAAATCTGCGTGCTCAGGAAATTGCCATGGAGAATCGCTTACCCATCATCTACATGGTTGATTCGGCAGGGGTCAATTTAGAACGGCAAGCGGAGATTTTTCCCGACAAGTTGCATTTTGGTCGTATATTTAGAAACAACGCCAGGATGGCCGCCATGGGGATTCCGCAGATTTCGTGTGTGTTTGGCTTCTGCGTTGCCGGAGGGGCTTATTTACCCGGCATGAGCGGCGATTTGGCGATGATTACGCAGCATTCCAGCATGTTCCTGGCCGGTCCGTTTTTGGTTCAGTCTGCCTTGGGACAAAAGGTTGACATGGAAACGCTGGGTGGAGCCAGCATGCACAATGCCATCAGTGGCGTGGCCGACTACCAGTTTGATGACGAGGAGAGTGCGTTCCAGTGGATACGCAATCAGGTTGCGGCCCTTGGCAATCGTCCGCAAGCTCCCTTTTCGAGAATTCGGCCAGAAGAGCCTTACTATGATCCAGATGAAATACTGGGTATCTTGCCGGGTAAGGGAGCGGGAACTTACGAAATGCGAGAGATCATCGCCCGCCTCGTCGATGGCAGTCGCTTTGAAGAATTCAAACCCCATTTTGGTTTGACTTTGATTACGTGTTTTGCAAGGATTGGTGGCTTCTCGGTGGGCATTGTGGCCAATCAGGGCAAGCCCGTGCAAAGACAAATGCCGGATGATTATTTGGGGAAACCGCAGCCGCCGCAAGTGCAAATGGGCAATGTCATTTACAGCGATTCCGCAAACAAGGCTTCGCACTTTATCATGCTTTGCAACGAGCGATTGATTCCTTTGATTTTCCTTCACGATGTCACGGGTTTCATGGTTGGGAAAATGGCTGAAAACAACGGCATCATCAAAGACGGCTCCGAAATGGTGAATGTGCAAGCCAATTCCATAGTGCCAAAACTATCCATCATTGTCCGAAACAGTTTCGGCGCCGGGAACTACGCCATGTGCGGAAAGGC
>JAABYK010000157.1:23221-29695 GCA_011775825.1 Candidatus Zhuqueibacterota bacterium
AGGCCTCACCTTACCATTCCGCGGCCCGCCTGGTTGTGGATGGCGTCATCGATCCGCGTGAAACCAGAAAGACGCTGATTTGGGGCCTTGAAATGGCTCAGAACAATGCGGAAATCCCGGAGTATAAAACAGGGGTTTTGCGGTTATAGATTCTTAGTTCAACTAATGTTGATCAGATTTTTGGATGGCGTAAAATATGAAATTTAATGTGATTATTGAAAAAGACGATTCCGGATTCTATGTTGCGGAAGTTCCGGCTTTGCCGGGTTGTTTCAGCCAGGGGAAGACATTCGACGAAGCAAAACAAAACATTAAAGAGGCGATTGAAGGGTGGCTGGAAGTTATGAATGAGAAAGCAAAAGAATCCGACAGAGAAGTAATCGAAGTGATGGTATGAGCCCGAAGCTAAAGTTGTGTTCGGGAAAAGAGACTGTAAAAAAGCTTCAAAAAGTAGGTTGGAAAATAAAAAGACAAAAAGGCTCACATGTGATGCTTGTTAAAGAGGGTTACCGATACACGCTTTCCGTTCCGCAGCATAAACAATTGGGGATCGGGATTTTGACTAAATTAATCAAACAAGCTAAGCTATCAGTTGAAGAATTTAATGATCTTTGATCTAATTACTACAAGACATAATTATGACGAACCTTACCATTAAACTGAAAGAGAAAGACCTGCGAAGGCTCAAAAAAGCCGCACACCGCGCTGGTAAGTCCGTTCAAGCGCTTATCAATGAATGGGTTTCCCAGTTACCCGATGAACATGACGAACACTTTGATGTATCGAAAGATCCTGTTTTTCAAATGGAGGGGTACGACTTCGATGCACCAAACGACTTATCAGAGAATCTTGATAAGTACTTATACGGTGAAGAATATCCACGATGAATCAAGTCTTTGTAGATTCAAACGGCTGGATTGCTCTTAATAGCAAGCGAGATTATCTTCATCAAAAGACAGTCGAGGCTAACAGAACCCGTCTTAACGGCGGTAACCGCTATTTGACAACAAATTTCGTATTGGATGAAACCTATTCAGGTTTACTTACAAAAGTGGGCCATTTCGCAGCCGTCGATTTTGGGGAGAGAATCCGAAAATCAAAAACGGTTAGAGTTTTACGTATTTCCGAACAAATAGAGGAAGACGCTTGGACACTTTTTAAGAAGTATTCGGACAAGGAGTTTTCTTTCACGGATTGCACCTCATTTGAGGTTATGCAACAATTCAAGATAACCGAGGCCTTTACCAACGATCATCATTTTGAACAAATGGGATTCCAAATCTTACTCAAAGTTCCTAAATGACAATTCACAAACAACATATTTTACAGAGCTAAAATGCGAGAACCCGTACTCATTGCAAATGGCCAGGGCTTTTGGGGTGACAGCGTCGATGCGCCGGTGAGACTCATCGAGGGTGGGCCGGTACATTACATCACCCTGGATTATCTGGCGGAAGTGACCATGTCGATTATGCAGCGCCAAAAGCAACGTAATCCACAGAAAGGGTATGCCACGGATTTTGTCCATTTGATGAACGAGATGCTGCCCGCCATTATGGACAAAAATATCAAAGTCATTGCCAGCGCCGGCGGTGTAAATCCTATAGCTTGTCGAGAGGCGGTGTTCGATGTTGCCAGAACGTTAGGATTGAGCGGCTTAAAAATTGGTATCGTTGAAGGAGATGACATCTTTTACCGACTCCCGGAGTTGATGGAATCCGGTACCGAGTTGAACCATAAACAAACAGGGCAGCCGCTCACCGAGCTAAAAGATAAGATTCTCTCAGCAAATGTTTACATCAGTTCTTTTGCAATTGTAGAGGCTCTGCAAAAAGGCGCTCAGGTAATTATAACTGGCCGTGCTACCGACCCCGGGCTTGTTTTGGCGCCAATGATTCACGAATTCGGTTGGAAAGCGGATGACTGGGATGAGTTGGCGGCGGGCACAGTGGCTGGACATATTATTGAATGCGGCGCCCAGGCTTGTGGCGGCAATTTCACCCGTTGGTGGGAAGTACCGGATTATGCAAATATCGGTTACCCAATTGTTGAAGCCTACAGCGATGGTACATTTTACGTGACCAAGCAGCCTGGAACCGGTGGCATGGTAACGGTTGACACTGTCAGCGAACAGATTGTCTATGAGATGGGCGACCCAAAAGGCTATATTTCTCCTGATGTGCGAGTAGATTTTACCACGATTCAATTGGAACGGGCTGGCAAAGATCGGGTGAAAGTTTTTGGGATCAAAGGGGCTCCAAACACGGATAGCTATAAAGTCTCCATCAGTTATCGCCACGGTTTTAAAGCATCCGGCAGTTTGACCATTAGTGGCCCAAACGCCTATGAAAAAGCACAGAAATGTGCTGAAATCATTTGGGAGCGATTAAAACGAGCTGGTTGCTCATTTGAAGAGACTAGCACTGAATACGTGGGTTTGAATTCTTCTCATGGTGATATAACCCCTATTCCGGACCAAATCAACGAAGTCGTTCTACGGCTTGGAGTCCGTGATTCCCATGAGAGAAAAATCGCTCGTTTTGGGAAGGAAATAGCGCCACTGATTACCAACGGACCACCTGGAGTCACAGGGTTTGCAGGAGGCCGTCCGAAACCACAGGAGATTGTGGCGTTTTGGCCAGCGCTCATCCCCAAAAGTTTGATTGAGACGACAGTCACTGTCGAGGAGGTGTGAAGTTGAAGCGGATTCAACTCAGGCAAATTGCCCATGCTCGTTCCGGCGACAAAGGAGATAGTTCTAATGTTGGGCTGCTTGCAAACAACAAAGAGGCTTATGAAATTATAAAGAAAGAAGTGACCGCAGAGCGGGTTAAAGAACATTTTAAAAGCCTGGTTAAAGGCAACGTAGAGCGATATGAACTGCCGAATCTCTTGGGTTTGAATTTTATCCTCCGCAACTCTCTCGGTGGTGGCGGCAGCGAAAGCCTCAGAAATGATGCTCAAGGGAAAACCCACGGTCAGGCACTTTTGCTGATGGAAATTGAGGTACCTGATGACTTAGAGGTAGAACCATTGAAGATGAATTAGGTATGAAATCGCAAATCCCCCGAAATGACGTTGGTATTCGGGTTTTCTTTTGAAGTAAAAAGAGTTTGTCAGAAATGAGATGACCGAGGCGCCACTTTCCCAAAAGTAAGAAAATACTAAAGGATAATTCCGACAATATTTTTGACGGATAATATATCCTTTTAGGTTCAAGAACTTACAGTAAGCGTGTTTAATTGGCAATCTGAGTTTTTTGGTATCAAAATTGCCCGTTTGGGTTTTAAAGTGAAAATTTTTCACCTACATGTCTCTGACTGAAAACGGTCCGTAGCTGTCATTCCCGAATGTTTTGATCGAAATCTTCTGCTGACACAGGGAAATTCCGACTCAAAAACATGCCGGAATGGCGGGCACGGTCACGTTTGTGTCAGATACTAACTACTTAAACTTTTTCATAGTTCAATGGGAGCGCTATAATGGTTGGCATAGTTGGGTATGGCGCGTATGTGCCGTGTTATCGAATCAAGGCTGAAGACATAGCCTTACAATGGGGGAATGATCCCGTAGCTGTCAAAAGAGGATTGCTCCTGGAAGAGAAAACCGTCCCGGGTTTGGATGAAGACACCATCACGATTTCAGCGTCAGCAGCGAAACATGCTCTTTTGCGAGCAGGAATTGACGCTAAAGAAATTGGGGCGTTATATGTTGGTTCTGAATCACACCCTTACGCGGTAAAACCAAGCGGAACAGTCCTTGTCGATGCGTTGGGGATTGGGCCGGATGTGCATGTTTCAGATTATGAGTTTGCTTGCAAGGCCGGCACTGAGTCCATGTTTGTAGCCTATAGTCATGTGAAGTCTGGATTAATGAAATATGCTTTTGGAATTGGTTCCGACACTTCGCAAGGAGCCCCAGGGGATGCCTTGGAATATACTGCATCTGCAGGTGGAGCGGCTTTCATTTTTGGCAAGGATCACGTGGCAGCCGAGGTGGTTGACACCTACTCGTACACATCGGACACGGCGGATTTTTGGCGGCGCGAAGGCGAATTCTATCCGCAGCACACGGGAAGATTTACCGGAGAGCCAGCGTATTTCCGACATGTTGTGAATGCAGGAAAAGGAATTCTTGACAAAAGCGGTTTTAAGGCTGAAGATTTTACTTATGCCGTTTTTCACATGCCCAATGGCAAATTTCCCATGAAAGCAGGAAAGATCTTAGGATTCACAAAAGAACAAATCGAACAAGGTTGGCTCGTGCCAATTATGGGCAACACGTATTCGGGTTCTTCGCCAATGGGATTGACGGCTGTTCTGGATGTGGCAAAAGAAGACGATTTGATTTTACTTGTCTCTTTTGGATCCGGCGCTGGTAGCGATGCATTTATATTTCGAGTCACAGAGCGCCTGAAAGAAATTCAAGACAGGGCACCGCACACACGGGATATGCTGGATGCGAACAAAAGGTATCTCAATTACGCGCAATACGCAAAGCATCGTGGAAAAATTATTATGAATGAATAGAAGAAACCTAATTTCGAAGAATCTAAACCGTCAGGACGAGGGAGATGCAAATATGTCAATAATCGCTCAACGCTTTGAAGTTAACCCTGAGCAGAGTCAAAGAGCGCTTCGCTCCTGCGGGATTTAGGATTTGAAACATGAGGATTCTTGTGCCGTCCTTGCGGTACCAGGAATTCCAGAGGAGAATTGAAGATGCGTGAAGTAGCAATCATTGGAGCTGGACTCACTAAATTTGGAGAACTGTGGGATAAGTCCTTTCGAGATTTGTTTGTGGAGGCCGGCTTAAAGGCGATTGAAAATGCGGGGGTAGATCATCTTGACTCGATGTACGTTGGAACCATGTCCGGCGGGCTATTCGTTGGCCAGGAGCATATCGGCTCTCTCATGGCTGACTACTTAGGGCAAACGCCCATTCCTGCCACTCGCGTCGAATCTGCTTGTGCTTCCAGTGGTGTGGCCTTTCGTATGGCATTTATCGAGGTTGCTTCCGGATTAAACGACATTGTTTTGGCTGGCGGCGTTGAAAAAATGAATGATGGTGCGGACGTAACCTATGCCTTGTCAACAGCCGCTGACCAAGAGTACGAAGTCTATCAGGGCGTAACCTTCCCGGGACTTTATGCGATGATCGCTCGCGCTCACATGCACCACTACGGAACTACCCGCGAGCAGTTGGCTAAAGTTGCTGTAAAAAACCACTACAACGGCAAACGAAATCCAAATGCGCAATTTCAAATGGAAGTTACAGTTGATCAGGTGCTTAATTCGAGTATGGTCGCGGATCCGTTGCGCCTGCTCGATTGTTCGCCTGTTAGCGATGGTGCTTCTGCAGTTGTTCTTTGTCCTTTAGACGTGGCCAAAAAATTTACCGACACACCAGTTAAGGTAATTGGTACCGGGCAGGCATCAGATTCAGTTGCATTGCATTCCCGGGATGATTTAACCTATCTGGCAGCAGTAGCGCGTTCCGCAGAACAAGCATACAAAATGGCTGGCGTTAAGCCCGGCGATATCAACGTGGCAGAAGTCCATGACTGCTTCACAATCGCTGAGATTTGTGCGATGGAAGCATTGGGATTTGTTGAGAGGGGACAAGGTGGCAAAGCGGTGGATGAAGGTTTTAATGCACTGGACGGCAAGATTCCTATCAACACCAGCGGCGGACTTAAATCGAAAGGTCATCCCGTTGGTGCAACAGGAACTGCTCAAATAATTGAGATTTTTGAACAACTGTGCGGGACTGCTGGTGAAAGGCAAGTGAAAAATGCTCGCATCGGATTAGCCCAGAATATGGGCGGATCCGGGGGCAGCAGTGTCGTTCATATTATGGAGGCTGTGCAATGAAATCACCAAGATATACAAGGGAAATTCCGCAGCGCTATCGTTTGGAAGCAGCACGATGCGAAAGCTGTGGTAAAATTCACTTCCCGCCGAGGTTAATCTGCCCTGATTGTCAGTCTGGGAGCTTCCGGGTCATAAAGCTGCGGGATAAAGGCAAAGTCTTGACCTACACAGTCATTCATGTGGCGCCGGAACAGTTCGCTACCCAAACGCCTTATATCATGGCTATTGTGGAGTTGAACGATGGGGTGAAGATTACCAGTCAAATTGTGGATTGTGGGATTGAGGATGTTAGAATCGGTGAGAAAGTAAAAGTGGTTTTCCGCAAAATTCAACAAGATGGGCGTGCCGGAATCCTGTGCTACGGATATAAATGTGTTCTTTCGAGATAGAAAGGTGGCACGGTTTTCTTGAGTTTCTCGTCAAATATACCTCTGAAGTATTTTCAGGATTTAAGTGCTCAAAGTGATATCGCTTCCCACAGTTTTGAGATCATTTAGCAGCCAGTCATGGCACACGATTATGGAAGACAATAGTTTTAAACTAGGGAAGGTAAAATCATGAACTCAGCACGTGCAAACTCTGATATTGCTTCTCACTTACA
>JAABYK010000035.1:0-236 GCA_011775825.1 Candidatus Zhuqueibacterota bacterium
CTCAGAATTTTAAGAATATTTGCAATTGGTCTATTAGTTGCATACAATTTTCTTTGGTAAAAAGTGTTGTAGCCGAGCTTTGTTAATATGTCATTTCCGGTCCTTGATAAATACGCAATCGTCAAAAAGATCTCCAAGAATCCCTTCTATACGCTTTATGATGCTGTGGATCAGAAAACAAAAATCCGCATTTCTCTTAAGCTGTTGAACAAAAGCTTTTCCAAAAACAAGAGGGC
>JAABYK010000035.1:307-5355 GCA_011775825.1 Candidatus Zhuqueibacterota bacterium
TACTACTACATCGCAAGCGAACACATAAATACAGAGAACTGGCTTACATTAAATGAAGATAATGTTGAATTTTCTCACTCTGAGCTTCTTCAAGTCTTAGCCAAAATAGCCATAGCACTGCGTCATGCTCACCTGAAGGGTGTGACGCATGGTTCACTTCATCCCGCTGCCATTTATGTGACGCCCGATTTGAAAGTCAAGATAGACGACTTTGGTTTTCATGTGCTGATTCCTGAACTTATGTCAGAAAAGGCAGAGATAGAGGAAGATTTCAAGTTCTATGTTCCCCCCGAAATTGTCAGGCAAACCACTGAAATCGATGGCAGAGCAGATATTTACTCTCTGGGCATGATTCTGTTTCATATCTTGAGTGGACAATTGCCATTCTTTGAGCCCGAACTATTATCGAGTAAAGAGCATCGGTCTTTGATTTCGGCCGCAGAAAATTTGTTTGCCCACTCACTTAGAAAGAATCCGGAGCGGAGGTTCTTAAATCTTAAAGATTTTATCACAGAATTGAAGAACATCAGTTGTGAGCTATTTGGCACGACCGACGTAATCGAAGTCGTTGAGGAGGAATTTAAATCCATTCCCACCAACTGCAATCCGCAGGCTTTTGTCTAACAGATGGATGAGAACGTATGAATGTGCATTGATTGGGAAGCAGAGTTTGCCGTCATTTTTCAGGCAGCGACTTCAACGTAGGCTGAGGAACTGGAGGTTCCGGAATTTCGTATCCTTCTTCCCGTTGTCCATGCAGAGGGAACGCAATCGCTTGCTGCATGTTCGTTCAGGACTTTTCTCGAGTTGTGCCGGTTGCCACACAGCCGTCCAAATCGGGGGAGTAAGCTGAGAAGCCGGATTCCGTTTTTTCAATGACGATCAAATGTTTCTTCATTTTTTTGATTGTTAATTGCCCAACATTTTAACCGAGAACCAACCATCTTCTCTAAGCATCTTAACGACATCTCGGACGTTCACCGGTTCCAATATAATTGATTGTCTAAAATCGAGCAAGATTGAGTTTAAGTACTTCCTGGGCAAGTCATTGGTAGGGCGGATTTCATGTTGACAGAAATTCACGTGAACGAAAGGTGAGTCTTTTTAACAACAAATCGAACCTGTGTGGAATTTCAATTGACAAAGCTCCCCAATTTCAATAGATTTGAATACCCATCAATCTAACCGAAATGAACGAGGCGTCGAGAAATGCCGAAGCTACAAATCTTTCCAATCCTAATTCTGATCATTTGTTTGTTTTGTATCGGGAACGCAGCGGGAATGCCGGCACCGGGCGAGCTGCGATTTGAAGTCCAGTTCGCGGAGGACATGGGGGAGGAGCCGGTCGATGGTCGAGTTCTGCTCATGCTCTCCACCGACCCATCGGATGAGCCAAGATTCCAAATCAAGGACGGACCGGACACCCAACTGATTTTCGGAGTCGATGTCGAAGGACTCGAACCGGGACAACCTGCCAAATTCGATCAAACCGTTTTCGGCTATCCCATCAAAAGCATCAACGAGATTCCGGCAGGCGACTACTATGTGCAAGCCCTATTGCACATTTACGAAACCTTTCACCGCGGCGACGGTCATGTGCTCAAACTCCCCATGAATCGTGGCGAAGGTCAAAGGTGGAACAAAGCGCCCGGAAATTTGTACAGCACGCCCGAAAAAATCAGCCTCGATCCTGCCAAGGGCGGGGTGGTCAAAATCCAACTTGACCGGAAAATCCCGCCTATTCCGGATCCGCCGGAGACGAAATACATCAAGCATATCAAGATTCAGAGCAAGCTGTTGACGGAATTTTGGGGGCGACCCGTGCATCTCGGCGCCCACGTTTTGCTGCCGGAAGGTTTTGACGAGCACCCGGAGGCGCGCTATCTCCTGGTCATCAATCACGGCCACTTTCCCTACACGTTCAGCGGATTTCGAGAGGAACCGCCCGATCCGAATCTCGAACCCAAGTATAGCGAACGTTTTGACGTGCACGGCTACAACAAGATCGTACAAGAATACGCCCACCGGTTTTACGAAATCTGGACCGGCCCGGATTTCCCGCGCGTCCTGTTGATCAAGATTCAGCATGCCAATCCCTACTATGACGACTCTTACGCCGTCAACTCCGAGAATGTAGGCCCGTATGGAGACGCGATTACCCATGAGTTGATTCCTTATATCGAAGAGCAGTTTCGTGGTATTGGCGAAGGCTGGGCGCGGTTTCTCTATGGCGGTTCAACGGGCGGCTGGGAGGCGTTAGCAGCACAGGTGTTTTATCCCGATGACTACAACGGCTGCTGGGCAGCGTGTCCGGACCCCATCGATTTTCGGGCTTATACCATCGTCAACATTTATGAACACAAGAATGCTTACTATGTGGACGGCCAATTCAAACGTGTCCCAAGACCGGGGAAACGAAACTACCTCGGTGAGATCAGCGTCACGTTGGAACAGATGAACCATCGAGAATTGGCGCTGGGCACAAACAGTCGCTCCGGCGATCAGTGGGACATCTGGCAGGCGGTCTACAGTCCCGTGGGTGAGGACGGCTACCCGAAGCCCATCTGGGACAAGCTCACCGGCGAGATCGACCATGACGTGGCTGAATACTGGCGAGAGAATTACGATCTGCGTTACATCCTCGAGCGCGATTGGGAGACCCTCGGTCCCAAGCTCAAAGGCAAGATTCATATCTACTGCGGGGATATGGACAATTACTACCTGAACAACGCCGTCTACCTAATGGAAGACTTCCTCGAAAGCACCGCGGATCCCTATTACGATGGCGAGGTGGATTACGGCGACCGGGCCGCGCATTGCTGGAACGGCGATCATGAGCGGCCCAACCACATCTCACGTCTGCGTTACCACCAGATGTTCATCCCGAGAATCGTGGACCGCATTGAGGCGTCCGCACCGGAGGGCGCGGATTTGTCCAGTTGGCGCTATTGAGATCAGTAGACAGTGGCAGTATCAGTAGGCAGTATCGGGCATCTGCGTCCGATAAATGACAACCGAAGCCGCCGAGCGAGTACCCTGTGACCGGTTACGTGAAAACAGGCAGGCTTGTTTTATTCCCCAATCCGCTTAATCACCACCAGTGAGCTGTCGTCCTCCCATTTGCGGTGATTGCCAAATTCGTCCACTTCCGCGAAGATCAAATCCAGGATGTCCTGAGCGCTTTTGTGTTGATTTTGCTTCACCAGATTCTTGAGGCGTTTGATGCTGTAGGATTCCTCATTTTGGTTTTCGCGTTCGAACAGCCCGTCGGTGTAGAGCACCAATACCGAATTGGGGTCCATGTGAGCGTAGGAGCGATGCAGTGTGATCTCAGGCAACGCCCCCAAAATAAGACCGGTTGCTTTGAGGTCTTCGATTTGATTTCCGTGTACCAGGAATGGCGGCGGCTGCCCGGCGTTGACGTAGATGAGGTGGCCGTTTTTTTCAATTTCGCCATAAAAGAGGGAAACAAAACGAGAAGAATAGGTGCTGCGATGTATGACAGTATTGAGCTTCTGGAACGTATAGACCATTTTCATGTTCTTTTCCAGGCCCATGCGCAGTCCGATTACGACATCGCGCACCAGCAGCGCCGCCGGGAGGCCGTGCCCACTGGCATCTCCGATACTAAAGCCAAATACGTCACCGTTAAATTCATAAAAATCAAAGAGGTCTCCGCCGACGATTTCGGTCGGCTGGGACCGCCCGGCGATCTCGTACCCTTCGACATCCGGCATCTGCTGTGGCAGAAGGCTCGTCTGGATCTGCGCTGCCTGCTGCAATTCCGTCTGAATGTTCTCTGAAAACATGCGGTAGTTCAAAGCCGAACGGATGGCATTCAAAGCGAACAGGACTTCCTCGCGTACCCAGCCTGCATTCAGCTCAAAGATGGCAATCCAGCGCCTGTGCGGAGCTTGAATTACAAGTGCGGCCGGGATCGCGTAGTAGCCCTGTTGACTCATTCCCGGATCGATGCTAAAACCCGATTGGTCGTAAATGTAACTGCCGTGTTTTAACACCTGCCGAACCGCCTCAGAATCGGTTGCAAGGGTTCTCGTGTAGTTGTTGTTGGTGCTGCCAAAGGTTCGAACCAGGACAAACTCGTTGCCTCGGTCTTCATAGATCCGGAGATTGCCGAGACGCAGCATCCCACCAAAGTTGCTTTGAACTTCTTTCAAAATGGAGCAGATGAAATCCTTTTTCGGTCGCTGCTGCTGAATTCGTTCGAGTAGGTCGTCAAAGTTGCGGTAAAATGTTTTCGGCTCCATCAAGAATCCCTTTTTGCTAAACTTTTTTTTGGACAATATAAAATAAAACGGCAGAATATATCAAATCCAAACCTATGATACAACTGCAAATGAAAAAAGTTTATTTTATTTTTGATGAATTGACGGCTCTTCGAACGAGAAATCAAGACGACGAGACCTGGTAATATCAGGCATTTGAAGAATCTGGTCAAACAAATCAAAGAAAAAACGGCGCAGGCAATCCGGATTTGATTTTCAACGAAGTGTATCGGATGAGGAAATCGGGTAAGGTGGGGAAGATCACAGCTCGTTGGTCCGACCTGCCTTTCGGATTGAAAGAAAAAGCAAGGCCGTCCGGTCTGAGACTCGGACGGCCTATGGTTATGGGTGGTGAAGTATCAATTGGCGCGGAGATATTTGCTGAGCGTCTTCTCTAAGTTTTCTCCGATTAATTCGCGTCCCGCTGCCAAAATGACGCCTTCCGGTGAGACCAGAAATATTTTGGGCACATCATGAACCATGAGAGAGGCCGTGAATCTGTTTTGCCATTGATCACGCACGTGCGCATTCAGCCAAGGCATTTTGAAATTTTTCTCTCGAAATTCTACGACGGTTTCGATATCTTTGTCCAGGGAAAGGCTTAAGATCGTAAAGTTCTTATCACCATATTTTTCATAAGCCTTTTCCAAATTGGCTATCTGACTGACACAAGAAGGGCAACCGGACCACCAGAAACCGAACAGATAAAATTGGCCCAGCAGGTCTTGTCGGGACACGGTGCGATTGCCGTCCAAGAGCTTG
>JAABYK010000035.1:5399-8629 GCA_011775825.1 Candidatus Zhuqueibacterota bacterium
AGTTAACCTTGTGGCGCAGCGGCTCGACGGTGCCATTTGTGTCGGTTTTCGAATCGGAACACGAGCCGCTTGACCGACAGTTCTGCGAATAACTATTCTCGAGCAGGAAGAACAAGCAGACAATAGTAATGCATGCCGGGATCCCGGTTATGAAGGGTTTACGTTTCATCATGGCCTCCTATGTCAAATTATAGTTTCGGCTTTGCTTGCAGACAATGAAACGAATTTTCATCCAACATCCAATGCCCTTGTTACGAATTGCGGGTTGAATGTTGTCAACTGCTTGCAAGTCGTTACAGCTTGTTATCGATGGAGATCATCGGAAAGTTGGGGGGAGAGTGATCTTGCACTGAAAGCCCCGTGTGATGCAGCTCAGAAGGATGTACCCAATCGCCTCTGCAATTTCTCACGGCGACTGCGAGTGAGCTTGAGGTGGGTGCCGTCGTTTAGAACCACGATGTAATCGCCATGAAAATATGGGACCAATTTTTTAACTCGTTCCAAATTCACGATGGTTGAGCGGTGAATCCTGAAAAAGGTGCGCGGGTTGAGTTTTTCCTCCAGGGAGGTCATACTTTCGCGCATGAGATAGGAAGCCCCATTACTATGCAACCGCACGTAGACGCCCTCCCCCTCAATGTAATCCACATCTTCAGCCTTTATCAGCAGCGCCTCGCCGCGCTCTTTGATGACAAAGCGGTCTATCAGAGACGTTTTCGTGCTCGTTTCCGAATGCACATCTTGGCGATAGGCCTCAATAAGCTCAAGCAGCTTTCGGTTAAATGAGCTGGTTTCTCGGTGCCGAACCTGCTCTTGCGCCCTCTTCAGTGCCTGCGCGAAGCGTTCGTCATCGAATGGTTTCAACAGATAGTCAACGGCATGCACTTCAAAAGCCTGAATGGCATACTGGTCGTAGGCGGTTACAAAGATTATGACTGGCATGGCATCCTTCGGCAATTCAGCCAAAACTTGAAACCCATCCTTTTCAGGCATTTGTACGTCGAGAAAAACTAAATCGGGCGTCTGTTTGGATACAGCTTCGACGGCAGCGTAACCGTCTGGACATTCTACCACCGCTGCAATGTCTGGCTCCTTCTGCAAAAGATCCAGAATTCGCTTTCTTGCCAACGGTTCGTCGTCTACGACAACGGCGGTAAGATTCGGTCTATTCAATGTTCAATTATTCAGTTAAAGGCATGGCCGTTTTGTGAAATGGCAGCATGATACTGACTCTTACGCCGCGCTGTTTCAGGCTCAGCAGATCAAATTTATGCTGATTGCCATACAATTGTCTAAGACGTGATTGCGTGTTCTTGATCCCCAGACCCGTTCTTGTTGCCTTCCTGCTCTCATCGGTCAGACCCGGACCATCGTCTTCAACGGCCATTTTGAGGAAACCGTCTTCATGGGCAACCGAAATCCGAATGCGCCCGGCGGTGCGGCGCTGATTTATGCCATGTTTGATGGCGTTCTCGACCAGCGGCTGCAGAATCATATTCGGAACCAGAGCTTTACCGACGTTCGGAGCGATGTTGTACTCAAGCCTAAGCCGATCCTGAAAACGCACCTGTTCAATTTCTAAATAGAGTTTTAGTAGCGAGAGCTCTTGCTCCAAAGTGATCTCCTGCTTGTCCTTATTATCCAAGGTCAATCGCAATAGTTCACTGAGCCGAGCTATCATGCGTCGGGTGGTAGCAGGATTGCGTTCCACCAGCGCTGAAATGGCGTTCAACGTATTAAAAAGAAAATGCGGATGAAGCTGTGATTTCAGGGTATCTAATCTGGCTTGTACCAACTGCCGTTCTAATTGACTCAGCCTGGTGCTGCGTTCATGGAAGCGACCATAATACTCGAACGCATACCCGATGCCCAAAATGGCGCAGAAAATCAGAAACTTAACAGGCATGCCCGGGAGGATGTGATACAATAAACTGTGCGAAAGCGACTTCTCATGCTCTGGCGTTGAGTAGCTGAGCACATTGACAACTTCCGGCGGTATCGCCTGCACAAAGCTGATCAGAATTCCTACGAGAAAAAGAACGCCAACACGCCGAGGCCAGTTTGTCCGGCCAAGCGGTATTTTGCGGGAAAGCCACAGAATAAGCGGAGAGAGCAGCGCCCAAGTACCGTAATTGGGCAAATCTGTGATAGAAATCGCCTGCAGAACAGTCCGGCAGGAAGGGACGTGAACCAAATTGCTGCCAAAAGACAACAGGATGATTAAGCCCCAGAATCCTGCTACAAAAATCCATTTTAGGCGTTCACGGGGAAACTCCTCGCCTTCGGCTTGATCAAATAGTCTCTTGTCTGCTGCCATGAGAAACTTCTAACTGGTCAGAGCAGAATGCCGGCGCTCAGACAGATTTTCAAAAATCGTAGGAAAAGTACAGGACGATGCCCTTTTCTTTTGCGTATGGCTCGACCTCTGAACTGGTGATCATATGCGTGATCAGCAGTGGGAAGATATTTTTGTAAACACCCTTCGCACGTCGAACCTTCCGGCGCAGAAATTCATCGATGGCTTTCTTGGAAAGCTGGCTTTTGCTTTCACCGATTATAGTGAATCGCTTGCCGTTCTTGGAAGCCTCACCCAAAATATTAATCTCAATCTCCTTCCCCTCCTTGTCTTTTACAAATTTTCTTTTAAGTCTGCCTTCCACAGAGAGATCGTAGTCTCGTTTAAGCAGCTCAGGCAAAGCCTTGAAGGCTTCATTTTCAAGTGTATGCACAAATGTTGTTGCAAGCCCGTTAAGTTCTGTTCTGAATTCTTTGTGGTCCCGGACTAATTTATGCCACTCTACTGCGATTTTCGTTTGCGAATCGATGAGTTCTGCCAACCTGGCATCGATTCGCTTTTGCTTTTCGGCAGGCTTGTAGCCGTAAATTTTAACCTTACTAATCATTTGTTGATCATTTGCATGTCACTCATCTGTGACTTTTTCGAATCAGGATGTCACAAAATAAACAATTTGGTGCAACTTTGCAAGCGAATTGTACCTTACGAACTCACGAGGTAGAAGTTACGATGAGGACATCCCAATGTTTACAAAGTCCGAAAATAAATTTTCGGACTGATAGCTGAAGCCGGCTGAAGCCGACTGATTGGGGTCTTCGAAAAAAAATAGGCATCTTCAGATGGCTTTAGCTATTAACTTTGGTCAAGCAAAAACTTCGCTTGACATAAATGGGCGCAAGGATGCGCTTGAGGATCGATTAACCATAACAACCGC
>JAABYK010000425.1 GCA_011775825.1 Candidatus Zhuqueibacterota bacterium
GGTATGAATTTTTTCAGTTACTGGTACTCGGACAAGATGATCCTCAAAATGTATCGAGCGCAGGAGGTGACAGAGGCTCAGGCGCCTCAACTCTACACCATGGTCCGTCGCCTGGCGCAGCGAGCCCGATTACCCATGCCCAAGCTGTATGTGATTCCCACGGACACGCCCAATGCATTTGCCACCGGACGCGATCCGGAGCATGCGGCGGTGGCGGTGACCGACGGCATCATGCGCACCCTCAATGAGGAAGAATTGGAAGGCGTGATTTCACATGAGTTGGCTCACGTCAAACACCGGGACATTTTGATCGGTTCGATAGCGGCGACCATCGCGGGTGCGATCAACATGCTGTATTACTTTGGGCTGTTCTTTGGTGGCGGCGACGATGATGAAGGCAATCCAATTGTCAGTTTGCTGATGCTGATTATTGCGCCCATTGCGGCGATGCTGATCCAGATGGCCATCTCACGTTCTCGAGAATACGCAGCAGATCGCGGCGGCGCCGAAATCTGTGGCAAGCCTTTAGCTCTGGCGTCGGCACTGGAAAATCTCGAGCGGGGTGTCGCCAGAAGGCCCATGCAAGCGAATCCAACATCGGCGCATATGTTCATCGTGAATCCGCTTCGTGGTGGTGGCCTTTCTTCGATGTTTTCGACGCACCCGTCAACGCAAGAGCGTGTGAGACGGTTACGTGAAATGGCGGGAACCAGAATATAGAATCGAAACAGGCTTGACGGTGCTACGAAATTTCGGATCCGGTTCTGAAATGCAGGTGAATTAAACAGCCTCTTTTTGTCCTTTGTAGTGCAAACGTCTCGTTTGTACCCCCTAACCCGTCGGGGATGAAATTTTTAAAAACATCCGGTACAAACATGAATGCCAAAAATCAAAAACCAGACAACAAAACCAGACAAAAAAAGCTCAGTTTTTCCATCTGGTACTTGCTCCTGGCATTTGTCGTCATGTACATCATCCAGAGTTTTCTGGTTCAAGAGGATGTGAAGAAGATCCCGTACAGTGAGTTTAAGCAACTGCTTCGCGATGCCAAAATAAAAGAATGCACCGTGACCCCGGATAAAATCTTCGGGGTATTTTTTGTTCCGGACGATTCTATTCAAGATGAGGCTGAAACAGATAAAGGAGGTGGGCTGTTTGGGCTGCAGGAACAAAAGCTGGCAAAAGGAGAGCGCTATTTTGAAACGATTCGTGTCGACGATCCCGATCTTGTGAAAGAGCTTCAGGCGCAGAATATCAAGTTTTCCGGGAAGCGCGATGACGGCTGGTGGCAAGGCTTACTGTTTTACTGGATTTTTCCGATTCTCATTCTATTCGCGATTTGGGGCTTTGCGTTTCGACGCATGAACCCGCAGGGGGGGCTGATGTCCATTGGGCGCAGTAAGGCAAAAGTCTATGTACAGGGCAAAACCAAGGTCACCTTCAGAGATGTCGCTGGCATCGATGAAGCGGTTGAGGAGATCAAAGAAGTGGTTGAATATTTAAAGGATCCGAACAAATTCAAGACGCTGGGCGGACAAATTCCCAAAGGCGTTCTGCTGGTTGGGCCGCCGGGAACCGGAAAGACCTTGTTGGCCAAGGCAGTTGCCGGAGAAGCCAGCGTGCCGTTTTTCAGTCTGTCCGGATCTGATTTTGTCGAGATGTTTGTCGGCGTCGGTGCGGCAAGAGTTCGGGACCTGTTTCAACAGGCGGCGCAGCAAGCTCCATGCATCGTGTTCATCGACGAGTTGGATGCCATGGGAAAGGCTCGAGGCATGAATCCTCTGGCAGGACATGATGAACGCGAGCAGACACTGAACCAATTGCTCGTAGAGATGGACGGCTTTGACCCGAATATTGGCGTCATTATTATGGCAGCCACAAACCGCCCGGAAATTTTGGATTTGGCTCTGTTGCGCCCCGGACGCTTTGACCGTCAGGTTGTGGTGGACCGTCCCGACATCAACGGTCGTGAGGAAATTTTGAAAGTTCACTCGCGGAATGTAAAATTGGCCCCGGACGTCGATTTGCGGGTCATTGCGGCGAGAACGCCTGGCTTTGTGGGCGCAGATTTGGCCAATGTGATGAATGAAGCGGCCCTGTTGGCGGCGCGTTCCGGCAAAAAAGCGGTCACGCTTGAGGATCTGGAAGAGTCCATCGATCGCGTGGTTGCGGGTCTTGAAAAGAAAAGTCGCGTCTTAAACAAAAAGGAAAAAGAAATTGTGGCCTACCATGAGGCGGGACACGCCATCGTGGCGGGCAGCTTGACGGACGTGGATCCGGTGCACCGGGTGTCGATCATTCCGCGCGGGGTGGCGGCCCTCGGCTATACCCTGCAACTGCCCACCGAAGACCGCTATTTGATGACCAGAACCGAACTTCAGAATCGTTTGCAAGTGCTGCTGGGCGGCCGCGTGGCGGAAGAAATCACTTTCAAGGAAATTTCTACGGGCGCGCAAAACGACCTGGAGCGCGCCACGGCCATTGCCCGCAGTATGGTGACCGAGTACGGCATGAGCGAAAAAGTCGGGCCGTTATCTTATGCCAAAGATAAACGACCCATGTTTTTGGGCCTCGACTCCGGAAACAGCAATGTCCATAGTGAGAAAATAGCCGCCGAAATCGACCTGGAAATTCGGCAAATTGTTGAGAGTGCCTATAAAAATGTAAAATCACTGCTTCAAGCCAGGAAAGATAAATTAAAAACGCTGGCCAAAATGCTGCTGGAAAAAGAGGTGGTCGAAGGCGAAGAGCTCGCGGCGCTTTTGGACGGCAAAGTTGACAGTAAGCCCAAAACGAAGAAGAAGAGCAAGAAGAGCATCAGCACTTAACCCAGGGTACCCGGAACCAAGTCAAAATGATTTAACCTATAGAGCAATTCATAGGCGACCATTTGGTGACTGACCGAAGACCCATATCATCCCGTGTGTCATTCTGTAGGAAACTGTTTTGTTCGTAAGGTGCTGTTAATTAATTAAAAAGTTTCTTCCAGAATGACATTCTCATGCCGTTATGTTTGAAATTCTGGAACACGAGTTTTTGGTCAGCCACTATTTAGGGCTACACACCACCTCAAGCTGTGGCAGTCGGAAATTCCACCGAATGTCTCTCTTTTTTGAGCCAGTCGTAATAGGTCAAGCGGACCGATTTAGGCCCCAGGTGCATCATGCAGAAGCCGTGATTGGCCAGGTCGGGACGCAGCCCGGTTTCTTCGGGGAATTTCGGACTGGTATCCACCCACATTGGCGGCGGAATATCCTTGTTTTTCAACTTGTCGTGTTTGGCCGCATTTTTTTCCACGTCTTCTTTGTAAATGGGATGTCCGCCGTGGCCGATGCAACTTCCGAAAAACGGCGCTTTCTTTGATTTCTCAAATAGTGCGCAGTAGTGCGTATTTCCCCAAAACCAAAAATCGATGAGCTTGGCGTCGACGAACCGTTGCAAATCCGAATAAAGGTTGGAGAATTCATCTTTGCCCAATTCATACGGTTCATTGGGACTGAGAAAGATGTTTGTGCGATTGGCGGTCCTTCCTTCTTCGAGGCGTTTGCCAAGCCACTTATTGAGTTCCTTTTCCTTGTGCCGGCCATCTTCATGATAGGCTGTGTCGATGCCGATAATCTGGTATTTGTTGTTTCGGATTGAAAAGTAGCTGCCCTGCTGCTCCTGTTCTACCCAGCCGGACTTTCGGCCAAGTTTGTAATTGATGTAACCGAAGTAGGGGAAACCACTTGAGAACATTTCATGATTGGCGTTCATGGTGAACAGACGTGAGGTTTTGAGTACGGGCTCCAACGGCTCCCGGAAATTGAACTTGAATTCCGTGTCTCGACCTGCGTAATAGACGTCACCCAGGTGAATGGCGTAATCCGGCTTCATGGCGGCGATGTTTCGAGCGATGTACTTCGAATGATAAAGTCCGGTGCCGAAATCGGCAAACAGGGCGATGGCAAGCTCCTCATCGGGTTCGGCT
>JAABYK010000423.1:0-15297 GCA_011775825.1 Candidatus Zhuqueibacterota bacterium
CATAGTAAAGCAGCAACCCCTCCAATGTCATGGGCACCACAGGCGAAGCCTGCTCCAGTTTTCCCTGGTGACTCAGGATCAAATGTAGGAGTTGATTCTCCAAATTTTTTGGAAAATCGGGGATGGATTTGATCTTGTCCGAGACGATTTGAGCGCCAATGACGATGTGCCCCAAAAGGCGTCCCCTATCGGTGTAATCGATTAGCGTCTTGTAAGAATACGATTCGATCTTGCCGATGTCATGCAAAAGTCCGCCAGCGATCAACAAGTCGCGATTGATTCCCGGGTAGTTTGCTCCCACACTCAAACTGATGTCGGTAACCGACAGCGTGTGTTCGAGAAGCCCCCCAACGTAGTTGTGATGCCAGAGTTTGCCTCCCGGTGCATTTCTGAACGCCTTGCGGATCGATTCATCTTTGAAAATGGAATTTAACAGCTTCTTAAGCGGGTCATTCTCAACTTTCTTAATCAGCTCGTCGAGATGCGCCAGGAGCTTATTTCGGTCTTTATCGACCACTGGCACCAATTGTTTCAGGTCGCATTGATCTTTTTCCTCTGCACCACGAATTTTTTCAACAGTGATGTGCAGCCGCTCCCGAAAGTTGATGGCCTTGCCTTTGACCTTGACAATGTCACCCTTGCTCAACGCATCGTAGTGCTTCTGAACATCGTCCCATACGGTGGCAGTCACTCGTCCTGAAGCGTCTCCCAGTTCCAGCGACAAATAGTCATCATCCGAATCCCGCTTAGATTTCAGTTCCTTTTTTCGCAGAACGAAAAAGGAGACGAGTTTGTCGCCGGGTTTAAGATCGGTTATCATGGGGGTTAGATGATTATAGTTTCGAATACACCAAAAACATGCTATTTGAAGTGCCGCGGGAAATCCATAGAATCATGAAGGACTCGAATAATCTCGATACCCTTTTTCGCTTTTCGATAAAAAATTACATGTCTGCCGCAATGGTAACTCATAGGAGCCCCCTAAGTTCGTGTCTCTGCTTTCTAATATTTGGGTTCTCTGCAAGCGCAAAGAACCGCTCCCTCCAATTGGCTAAGGTATTTACTTGCTTGGTTTTCACCCCATTGTGATTGGTGTATTCCCATATATCTTCAATATCGAGGTCTGCGTTTGCGATAAGTTTATAATTATAGCTGCCCATAGAGGTTAGGTTTATTTCCCTGTCTCTTTATCTTTAATAATATCCTGGACAGACCTTTTTCTAAATTCGCCTCTTTCTGCGTGTTCTATTCCAGCAGAAACTTCCTTATTAAGTTTATTTAGCTCTAAGTATTTTTTTTGAGATAGCGATGATAATCCTCAAAATCCGAATTCGACTCTCCCAAGACCCCCTTTAGAGATCGTACCACTGGCGTGATTCTATCAGTCTCTTCTCCGTCAGCATCTCCAAGCAAAGCGAAATAACCGGCAACGGTCTTGCTATGCTTTCCTGCAAATATTTTGGCTCGGCAAACAAGCTCTCCATCTATTCTTAGTGTAAGTTTGGTTTGCATACGGCAATCCTTTTGATATGACGTCATTGCAATAAAAAATATACGTCACAAGTTCTTGTATGTCAACCAAAATGATGTGGTGCAGCCCAGTTGCGGATTTAAGCTGCCACTACGGCTTGAGAACCAGACGCTCAGAAGCGGTGTGACGAATTTCATACTGATCCATCACCATGGGATGATAGTCGCCTTTTAGCCACATGTCGGTTTGGTCCTTGTAATGATCGCTCATTCTTTGACCGGACTGACCGGATGGAAGAACCGACAGGGAATGCTTGCTATCGCAAAAATCCACCAGTTGCCGAGTGGAAGCGCCTAAGTTAGCGTCGAAAGGCGAACTAAAACGATATTCCGCATTGTTGACCGTCATTTTCGAACCGGCACGCGCATACGGCCCGAGATTAAAAACAGCATCCAGCGGTTTTCTTCGGCCCAGTGGGTGAGACAGCGTTAGCTTGTGAAGACTCCCCCACTTCCAATTACTGATGTTGTCGCCAGCCATCTCCTTCAACAAATCACCGGCATCCAAAAAGCTCTTAATGGTGATATCTTCCCGAGACTCCACGTTCCAAGTGTTCACATCATCAAACCACTCCGAATCTTCTTTCTCCAGCAATGAAGAAATAACGCGACTTGGNNAGGGTATTCTCAGTTACTTTAAGAAAGAAGGCATGAAAAATCGCTGCCGCAATGCTTTCGGTTCTTTCTTCACCATCCCAGGTTTTGATCAAATCATAGAGTTTTTGCAGTTCGGAGTTTGCACTCGAGTCCAACTCTGCCTTTACCGTTTTCAGCAAGAGGGGAAGTGTCTGTTGTGCATATTTGGACACCACATCCATCTGTATGGTCTTAAAATCATCAATCGAAAGAAGCTCTTTGTCGGAAAGAAGCTCTCTGATCCGAGTCGCCCGGCTTGGAGGTTCCCAAAGGTTCGTAATGTAGTAAGGATACCGATCACCGACAATTTTGTTGTTGGCTGTAACAATGAAATGTTCGGGTGGGTTCAAAACATGTGGCTGTTCTTCAAAGGGTACTTCGCCGGACCATTGGCCTGTATCGAGCCATCCCCGATGGGGGAGAATTCCGGTGGCATTCCTGCGGATGGGAATCGCGCCGCCCAAATAATAACCGATGTCCCCATCTCGCGACGCAAACACAAAGTTTTGCGCCGGAACTCGGAAATCACGCAGTGCATCGGTGAAATCATCCCAATTCTTCGCCCTTTGAAGTCTTAGCACCGCAGCCAGTTCATCGCTCGGTCGGTGACCGGTCCAATGCATGGAAACCGCATCTTCTTTATCCTTTAATAAAGGATGAAAGTCAGAAATGACGGGTCCGTTCCTGCTGATTCTAATTTCTAATTTTTGCGCTTCTTCTCCTTTAACCACGATTTCTTCCTCGACCATCTGAAAGTTCGCCCACTCGCTGCCATTCCAATATTGTTGAGGATTCTCCGAATTCATTTTCTCAAAGTAGAAGTCAACGTCATCGACCATACCATTGGTAATGCCCCAGGCCACGTTCTCGTTGTGACCAATCAAAACCACGGGCGTGCCCGGTAACGCGACCCCGGCGACGTTTATGTCGGGACAAGACAGATGCATTTCATACCAAACCGACGGTACGCCCAGCTCCAAATGAGGATCGCTAGCTAACAATGGTTTGCCGCACGCTGATTTTTCGCCCGAGACTGCCCAGGCATTGCTTCCAAGTTGCGCGCTATCGATTCCGAGAATATCCCGCAGCTCCAAACCGGCATTCACAAAACCCTCCACATGCGTCCAAAACGGTTGGATACTTGACGGTATGATAAACGGGCCACTTTTGGGAAAACCCGGGAATATTTCACGCGCTTTTTGTTCGCCAAGTTTCTGAACCAATTCGTGCAGGGCTAAATCCACATACCAGCTAAAGGAAAGCTTCCACGCCATGAATCGCATGAACGCGACGGAGTCCCCTATGTTCCACAATTCGGGCTTATATTTTAAGATGGCAAACTCAACCGGAAGCCGATCCATGTGAGTGTCGATGAACGCGTTCACTCCTTCCGTGTAAGCTTCCAGGCTCTGAAGCGATTGCTCGGAAAGGGTGGTTATGATTTCTTGAGCCACTCTTTTGAATCCCCAAAGACGAGTGAATTTATCGCTATCGATCGTCTCGCTGCCAAAGATTTCCGACAGGCGTCCGCTGACAACCCGGCGATTAAAATCCATTTGCCACAGCCTGTCCTGAGCCTGGACATAGCCAATGGCTCTGAAGAGATCTTTTTCGTTCTCCGCAAAAATGTGGGGAACACCATAATCATCCCTGTAAATGTGTACCGGTTCATCAAGCACGCTTATCTGAATTTCACCATCGGTTTTTGGCAGGGATTCAAGAAGAAGGCGATAACTGAAGAAGACAAGGGTAAGGAATACAACAAAAATAAAGATCGCGGCACTTAAGAACACCTTGCGAATAGAAGTCATCGAATTGAAATTTTAGTCATACTCAAAAGTACTCGAAGTAGCCGATCCGAAACTCCCGCGTTACTTCTCCGGCCCCATTCTCAAGCAGGTCTTTTAAGTTAAATTGCAAAAACAAACGATCCGAAAAGGACCATTCCACACCCAAATTCAAATAACCCTCTCCGGACCCGAATTGTTCATCGTTTTCATTATCATTTCGTGCCAGGTCATACTCAAACACAAAGCGAAATTCTCGATTAAAGCTCAAATCTGCTCCTAAGAAGACGTTCAAGTCTTCGTCATTGTCGTCGGTTTCAAGGCTATAGTTTATACCGCCGTGTAAGCCGAGATTCTCAAAGAATGCGTAATTCTTACTCGCAACCGCATACACACCACGCGACTTGTTTACGTAACGATCGAAAGCATCGTTAAAGGCACCATATCCTTGGGAATTGAAACCCAATGTAATTGCCGGCATAACGAAAGCTTCATCTATAAATCGCACTTTGCCTTGAATACCAGGCTGTGGGTTCCAATCGATCTCACCGGAACCGATGATGTTTTCACCGCCAAATGACAGTCCAATCATAAACCTGGGTGTAATTCCAACCCCGACTCCTCCAAGCAAGCCGCCGTTTCCAAACATTCGCAACGCGATGTCGAAGCTCCCTCGTTCCAACGTACCTGCGGTCGGCATGTCTATTAAGAGTCGGTGTTGATCTATTGGTTGGGACCAGAGAGTGTCGGTGCACAAGAATATCGAGGCAAGTAAAATGACACGTGTTTTCATCCTCTCTCCTTAAGAAAACTCTGTCTTCAATCTCAAAGGATACCCTTAACCGCGCCGCCATCGACTTGAATGGAGGTTCCCGTAATGTAGCTGGCGCGTTCGGACGCCAGGAACACAACCAGATCCGCGAGCTCCTCCGGTTTTCCCAGTCGACCCATCGGGATGGTGTCGGTAAGCGCTTTTTCTATTTCCTCCGGTTTCTGGTTCGAAGACTTCGCCCGGCCTTGAATGATCTGCTCAACGCGATCCGTACGAGTCCAGCCTGGGCAGACGTTGTTGATTAGGATTCCCTCTGAGGCGACTTGATTCGCCAATGTCTTTGCCCAACCCACTACGGACAATCGTAGACTATTCGATAAAAGCAACTCATCAATGGGCTGTTTCACTGACACGGACGTAATGTTGATGATGCGACCCCATTTTTGTTTTCTCATGAGGGGCAGAATTTCACGCGTTAAGCGAACCGAAGACATTAAGGTCAGATCCACGCCTTTCTGCCAACTCGCATCGTCCAAATCCCAGAAAACACCTGCAGGCGGGCCTCCGGCGTTGTTAACCAGAATATGAATTGTTTCAAACGTTTCGGTGGCTCTGGTCACCAGTTTCTTGATGTCAGCGGGCTTCATGAGATCCACCAGAACCGTGAGAATATCGCCCCCGGTCTGAGATTGGATTTCATTTTTTGCAGCTTCGAGATTCTTTTCGTTCCGGGAACATAAAACAAGCTTTGCCCCTTCCCTTGCAAGCCCGAGGGCCACTGCTTTCCCCAATCCCTGACTCGATGCCGCCACTAAGGCGACTTTATCAGAAATACGTAAGTCCATAAACAACCAAACCGTTGGGATTGAATAAAAAGGCGGATTTCAAGAATGGTGTTCCTTCCCTCCGTTTTCTCAGCGATTGGATGCCCGACAGTCTTACTTTATCTCAGGACTTGCTTCCCAATCATAGCCAATTTCAGGGTCATTATGTGCGATTCGTCCTTCTTCATCGGGATTATAGGTTTTGGAAGTAATGTACAGGAGATGAGCCACGTCGCCCAGCACCTTGCATCCGTGAGCCACACCTGGCGGAATCTTTAAAACCTTGGCTCCGTAGTTTTCTCCCATGAATATCTCTTGCGTTTCTCCTTTGGTTGGAGAATCTTCACGTTTGTCATGCAGGCCGACTTTTATGTTGCCTACGGGTACATACCACCAATCCACCTGTGTTTTGTGAATGTGCCAGGCTTTGGCGACCCCGGGATACATGAGCGAGTGGCTAAATTGCCCAAATCCTTCTGTGAAAAAAGAATCGGTCTCTCGAATGATCTCTCGGAAAAATCCCCGTTCATCCGTATGAGTTTTGAGTTCTTTGATCTCGACGCCTTGTATCTTTTTCATAAGAAGCGACTTTCTTGTTTAAGCATTCACTCCTGCAATTGAACGACTAATGAGTTATCTTGGCTCGAAATTCTGCATAGTCAAAATGAGGGGTATTTTCTTCATTATGACATTTCCGGCATGTCTCCTCGGTAATCGGCTTAAAATCTTTTGTAGCCCCATTGGTCTCACCATTCGTGGAGCGCCCCCTTCCCCTGAATCGATTGATGTGAGTCGCCATGTCTTTTGCGACCGGTCTGTGGCATTCGGCACACTGCACACTAACCAAATCCGGAGTCTCCGCGAGACGGGTAAAACCATTGGGCTCACCAGACATAGTGGTATGACATTTCTGGCATTCGGGATTGTGCGCTTGTTTCTCCTCCACCAGAGTTTCCCAAGCATGCGAATGCAATGTTGCACGCCACTGATTGTGCTGTTTAAAATGGCATGTAATGCACGCTCTCTGGCTGAACAGACTGTATTGAGTCTTGGCCTTTGGGCTTTCCAATGGAAAGGTCAGCAATACTTCTTCGTCATATTCCTTCACAAGTCTGGCAAGTTCAGCATCATCCGAAATCTTGCTGTTCAATGCAACGGTTTTGCCGTACACATTGGATTTGCCGTCCGACGGCAGTTGAAAATCAAGCTGTCCGAGATACTTACCCTTTGAGCCGGGTTGCATAACCACCGTATCGCCGACCCGATGCGGTTTTCGTAAGTGGGTTCCAAAATGGCCGCTAATGATGATATCGATTCCTTCCACCTGCTCAACCAGTTGAATAGAATTGTTGATCCCCACATGTACCAGGCCGATGATGAGGTCGCACTCTTGTTTGAGCGTTTGCACCTGGTTTTTGGCAGCGGCAACCGGGTCTCGTATTTCAAAGCCTGTTTCTGGCGGGACCATTCGTGCTGCGCGCTCTTCCATCGTGACTCCAAAAATTCCCACTTTCCATCCATTGATTTTCTTGATGATATGAGGTTTGGCAAAGAGCTTTCCAGTCGCGGTTTCATATACGTTTGCCGATACAAAAGACAAATTGTGCTGTTCGCGCATCTCCCGTAAAAACTCGTGCCCGTACTGCAAATCCTTTTCGGCCAAGTTTATCGCATCGTAATCTAGCAAGGACATCCCTTTTAACAGGTATTTGACTTTCAGAGTCTGAGACCTGGTTTTTGTGCTGCCGAAATCTCCACAATCGACCAGTAGCTGAGTAACTTCGCTCTGTTTTACACTCTTAATGTAGCTGGCTCGCCGAGCCAGTCCGCCATACTGGCTGGCCTTTCAACCACACGGTTTGATGTAGCCGAACATATCGGCTGTGAAGAAAAGCTGGACAGCCATATCTCTTTGGTCCGTAAATGATGTGGCCTTTAGAAAAAAGATAGCGATAAGCGTTAGTAAACACCCACTCAAAATTTTAATAACAAGTCGTTTCATGACTCATGATACCTCCATATTAATTCGTGAGCATGTTGAATATAAAATATCACGATCAAATTTTCAATTAACAATTTCAAAATTCACATCTTTTTTGATGGAATCGCGCACATTTAGATCTGTTATCTTAATTTTCAAAACATATTCACCGGGTCTGGCGTCCACCAGTTGCAATGAGTTGTAGATTCGCTCTTTGGTAGAATTCCCTTCGTAGTCGTAGGAAGTGCTCAAACTATATGGTTTGGATTTCCCGATACCAAATATTTCACCCACAAGGTTGACAATCGAATCTCCTTCTTTGTCAACAGGACTCACACGGGTATCAATTTGATAACGACAAAGGTTGTTTTTATCAAGTTGCAAATTGTAAATCTCAAAATAAACAAATATCGGCTGTTCCCTCGTAAACTTGTGGAAAAGACTCGGCTTTGTTTTCAGCGATTCTGTTGCCTTAGTTGAGTCAGTAACCTGAACATCAACCGCCAGTAGTAAATCGCTGACCGCCAGCCTGTCTATAGGGAAAGTTCTGACCTCTAATTTATTCAGATATCTGCCAACATTGCCTGATCTTTGATCAAGAAATTCAAATGCAAAATTATATCTTCCTGGTTCTAACTTTCGGTGCTCTTTTCCCAGCCAATAGCTTGTTTCTCCCTTAAGAAGCGAATCCGAAAATACAAACGGCGTCTCCACAACTGTTTTCGAGTTCTCTTGCCACTTCTCATCAAATACAAAAAGGCCTTTCTTTATGGAAACATGGTCGGAGTGACGGCCGCTCATCATTTCACTCGCGATCCCATAACTAAGCTCAATTTCGGTTTTACCGGCATCTCCCATAAACTGAGTAATCAAACCGGGAATCTCAAAGTATTTGCCGCCAAAATCCGGGACATATAATTCCGGCACTTCCTCAATTATCCTCTCAAATTGATATTTGCTGTCGTTTTCCGGATAAAACGCTCGCTTAAATTTAAAATTCCTGCTCAGATAGAGATCCTCAAAACGAAGCTCGAAGTCTTCATAGACCCAATACTCCGTAGAGGGCACCAGTGGATTCTTCCCGTTAAATGTCAATTCGATTGACGGCCGAGTTCTGAATCTCGACTGCGGTGGACCAAAACGAATATAGGTTTGCCCTTGATCGGTTTGCCAGCCTTCGATCTCCTTCTCCGCTTTGCCAAATCTCAAATTCGCGTAGGCAAATCGGCTGTGGTGTTCGAGTAGACGCTCATTGTAATCGCTCATAAAAAGGGGATCTCGCTCCTTCCAAAATCGAGACTCATACCCGTTTTTGGATTTGTTGCTCTTCAAGGTGCTGTAGTGCTCATTCGTCGCAGAGTTCAAAAGCGGCTCAATCGAGCTAAACAGAGTACGCTCTTTATCTGACATGTATTGTTGGCCATTCTCAAAACTTAAAGACGCTGAATCATACCTTCCCATCCGGTGGAAGGCGAGTCCGAGAAAAAGATGGAAATCTTTATTGGTTGGCTGAACATTGACGGCTTTCTTCAAGTACCAAGCCATTGACGGGTAGTCGGACAATTCGTATTGGATGAGTGCTAAATGATAATAAGCCAAAGCAAACTGGGGTTCCGATTCCACAGCGTTTATAAAATATTCTCGAGCTTCCTCCATATCATCCGTTGCTTCATCGGCAAAATGAAAAACGACATGCTCCTTCGGATTAATCAGATCCTTGTGCCAAAGCATGTCCTGTTCCTTCAAAAGGCCGAGATTGTAATATGCTTCAGCGTTGTAAGGATCGAGTTCTAAGACTTCTTCAAAACAGTCTTTTGCCATTCCCGGCATATCTTTCTTCAGGTACAGCTTGGCCATGTCCAAATGATAGCGGATATTGTTCCGGTCAAGCTTCAATGCGCGTTCAAGGGCACGAGTTGCCTTCAAGCGACTCCGAACTGTACCGAGTTGGGGATACAACAACGCCAGTTGATGATAGGCGTCCGCAAGTTGATCGTCCTTATCTACGGCTTCTTGCAAAGATTGGATTGCAGGCTTGACTTTGCCTTCTTCGGCAAGTTGCAATCCTCGTTGATAGTACTCGAAAGCCGTGAAATCGCTTCCGGATTGGGCAACAGCACGACTGATTAAGACGAGAGTGAAAACCAGAAAGAAGATAATTTTGTGATTATGAAACATCTTGGGCGCTGGTAGTTTCAAAGCCTGTGAGAGTATCCTAAATTATTAAATAAATTCTTGAGAAGCAATGCATTTTTCGGGATGTCACGGCCTAAACTCGAATATGCATTGACAGGACCTAACTAACTAATCCAGAAATAGGCTGTCTTGGACAGCCTATCGCTTTTTACAAATTTAAAATTTAGCAAGAATAAAAAAAGGCAAATGTTCGCAGGTTACGCAACATTTGCCTTTAACAAAAACGAGTGGAGGAAAGGCTATTTCACGACGAGTGATTGGTTACTGTTTCGTACAAACTGCCAGGTTTGGTAATTCTCCAGGATTTCCTTAACGGCACGAGCCCCACCTTCGCCCAGAATCTCCACCATCACCCTGAAGTCGCCCATTTTGACATCCTCTCCGATTTTGCGGTGCAGTTGTTTCATCAAAGCAAGATAATCCATATCCAAATCTTTATCAAACTCTAAACCGAGTTTGCCGCTTAATTCATCCGGACTGAATAGATAGGCCCGTTCCAATGTTTTTCGAGATTTCCGATCGATAAATCTAATTTCCTCAATCTTTTCCTGCCATTTTGGATTGTCTTCAATCAGTCTCAAGAGAGTCGACTCGGTAGCTGTCAGAGATTCACCACGACTTCTTTTTTGGTTCAAAAAGGTAAGGTAGGACGGCGCTAGCCCGGCTTCTATGAAAGAATCCGCGACCGCGTCTAACTGAATTTCCTTGTCCTGGTTGGTCTCAAAGAAGATCCTGTCATCCGGAGATGGAACTGGGGGCTCAACCGAAGTTGGCGTAGGTGCCCTCGGCGTAGACGGCTCTTCTGCAGAAACTGTCGACTCTTCCTGCGACACTTCTTGCTGATACGAAGACGAGTCACTTTGGCTTTTTAATTCTCTCTTCTTCATCATCATGAAATATTCAAATTCACGATCCGTCATTTCTGCAATGGGTTTCTTTTTCAGCCTTTCATACTGACTTTCTCCATCTATAAGTGGCTTGAATTGCCTGGCCTCTGCAACTCGTTCTTCTTCGAGGGGTTTGACTTTCTTCGCAATATTCTTTTTGCCTCGACGGAATGCGTCATAGTCCTTAACCGAAAGTACGGTCCCGTCTGCTATCCTGATGCCCATGATTCGTTCCACGTTGATGACTTCGCCGTATTCGTAGGCTTTTTTCCAATCTTCTGCCTGGAAAACCACTTTGTCCTGCCAAATGTCCATGATTTTTGCATCAATTTCATCGCCATTTTTTAGTACGATGGCCACCGGATCATCTCTTTTCACAACTGAGGATGTTGAAGAACAAGCAACGAGGGAAAAAACAAGGGCTATTAAGATAAGATTTTTTAACATAACATCACCCCACCAAAAAAGTAATGTTGATAATACTAAGAAGAAGCGCTATATATAATAACGTAAGATACAAAGTATCTATGCCAAAATCAAAGAATTTACCAACAAGAAATTAAAACATCCATTGAAAGTTGGAGCTGAGGCCTTTTTCGACCTCAGCTCAACCGACCTACTTAGTCCGTAGTGGCGGGAGGACTTAAATAGGAGTAATGGATCATCTAAATCGAATCTTAATAACGAAATGCCAGCGACACAAAGAATTTATTCACTTTGATGTCTTCGACGTAATCGTCGATATCGTCCGTTTGGGGTAACTCTGAGTTAAAACTCTTCCAAAAACCGTGCACAAAGCCCACATCTAGTTTTACTTGCCTGTCCACGAGAAATCCTATGCCAGCAGAGTAAAACTGTTTGTCTTCGTCCGGATCTCTGTTTTGTAAAATTGTTGGATCCCGAAAATAACCGGCCCGAAAACTCAGCCCCGTCAAAGGCAGAGTGAATTCTCCTCCCAAACGAATACGAGTCGTCGGACGATAGTTGTCTTGAATTTGCCGATTGGCTTCGGTTTCGGTCAATCCAGCGATTGGCGGCTCCGAAGTATATCGGATTTGGGACCAGTCGTTGTATTCGATATCACCGGACAGGACAAAATTAAGCATATTGATGGAAGTACCGGCTGAAAAGGTCCAGGGGGAACGGATCCGATATTCAAAGAACCCGGCATCCAGCGAATCAGCAAATGTGTTGTCATCAAAAAACAGTTCCTCATGAAAAGACCAATCTTCTTCAACTTTGAACTTCACGGGTGTGGTGATCGTCGCCCCGACTCGCATCAGACGCCCGATTCGAAACAATGAGCCAAGTTTTAGATTAAACCCTGTGATGTCTGTATTTAGGCTACTCTCAACCGTGAACGAATCAAATGTATAAATGTCATCGCGATCTTGTTCGAAAAATGAAGATTCGAAATCCGTGCCGCCGGTCCAAAAATTCAAACCTAACCCAACCGACATATTTGGGGACACATCCACTGCACCGGCGAGGGTCCAAACGTTCAAACTGCCGTTTTCGTTTTCTCGCCAGGCCTGGTTCACCGAGTCATCCTCTGTGGGATTAAACCATTGGAAGGCGAAGTTTGAATCATAGGTTTTGACGCGGTTAAAGCCAAATGAGAATACCAAACTTCCACGAACCGTGGGCACCGGATAAGCCAGACCGATATCGTTCAGTTTCGTGAACGCCGCATCGTGTTCGAAATTACCCACATTGAAACTATTGATCCCGGTGGTGTTTTCACGCATTAAATGACCCAGAGAACCAAATACTTCCACCCTTCGGATGTCAGCTAACGCAGCAGGGTTCCATATCGATGCTGAATAATCTCCCCCTATTGAAGTGTAAGCTCCGCCCATGCTTACTGCTCTCGCGCCATTGCCCAACTGAAATCCCAAAGAGAAAATATCTTCTTGAGCTGTACCAACTTTTGGTAGCAGGAACAAAAGGCAGAGTCCCAACCATCCACTAACAATCTTGTTCATTGTCTGTACACATCCTTTCACAATTGAGCCTTAACGTTTTTTTCTTCGACTGGAACTGCTTCTACGACCGGATGAAGTGCTTTTTGCAGGTCTCGAAGAAGAACTGCGCTTGTAACTCCGGCTTCTGCTTTGGCTCTTGCTTATCCGCGACTTCCGCGACGGTGTACTTCGTTTGTATCTGCTGCTTTTGTTCAGGCTCTTCGTAGGTGCGCTTCTTCTGATTTTGAACTTCTTGATCAAAGAAGTTCGCTTGCTATCGCGTTTCTTGCTCTTGATAGAGGACGACTTTTTCAACGACCGCGATCTTCGACCAACCGTCTTTTTCGGAGTCACGTCCCGTTTCTGCAGTGCGTTGTTATCACTGGACTTCTTTCTTGAGGCCGTGCTCGGTGCCGTTCCAAAGGTTCCAAAGTCAGCCTTTTTCTCCGTTCTGCGCTTCAGTTTTGGTTCTTTTGAAAAACTTTTGTCACTTTTGCCCACGGGCCGGGCAACCGGTCGTCTTTCTACTGGCTTCGTTGCTTCCTTATGCACTCTCCTTCTGCTGTCCGTACGTCTCGAAGTGCTTTTGGACAGTCGCCCAACTTTCCGTTCTATTTTGGTCCCGGAATTCGAAGGGTTCACACTTCTCCGGTCTAAAGATGTTCTGCGTTCAGCGCCCGTTGCTGGACTTGCACTTCTGCTTGAGTTGGCTGCAGGATTGGACGACACTCTCGTCGATTGAAACCCAAAGTCGTCGCTTCTTCTCGTCCCTCGTCTGGCAAAACCTCGTTTTGCAACCGGAACGGTTGTCGCGGTGCCGAAATGAAAAGACGGGAAATAAGCATATGAATGCCTGTAATAGGGTCGAAAACAGCCGGCACCGAAAAAGGCTCCGTGGAAACCGGCCCGATATCTGAATGACCAAGGATTGTAATAGTAGTCATAATAAAATGGGTCATAAAATCCAATGTGGACAGAAACATGACTGGAATAAGGACCATAATGATCGTAAAAATACGGATCGAAGAACGGATCATACCACCATGGGTCGGGATAAAAGCCGTGGTAGTGAACATCGTGGTAGTACTTACGCACTACATGAACGTCTTCATAATCTTCTTCGACGTATTCTTCCTCTACGTACTCCTCTTCATCAGGATATTCTTGCTCAGCGTATTCCTCTTCTTGATAATAGGGCTCTTCAACAGTCCTTGATTTGGGTTTGGCAAGCTGTGTGTAGCACCCGGTTATGAAAAACGCCGAAACCACCAATACGAGAATGAACAACCAAGTTGCTTTAATTTTCTTTTTCATTTGTAATCACTCCCTCAAATTGGTCTATTCATATTTCAATATTTCTCATCAAGCCTGCTCAAATTGAATGCAAAGCCCATGCCATGAGTAGCAAAATATTGACGCCATGATTCCCCTCTTTTTTCAACGACTTAAGAGAGAACTTAGTTCAAACTAACAACGCTCAGACTGGCAATGGAGAAATTTGTGATAAGATGATTAGCGGAAAACGCTAACTAAGTTAGCAGCTTATTTCTTGAGATTAAAGCGGTAAGGCTGAGTTATCCAAGAACTAACGGGTTTCTTCCCCTCTTTAGCGGGAGTGAAACGGCTCCCGTGGGCAGCTTCGATGGCTGCTTGAGCGCATTTATTGCTTCCGGTCGTGTTGTCTACCACGATGGCCTCAATCACCCGGCCCTTTTCATCAATATGGATGCTAAGCTTTACGACACCCTGAACCCCCTTTTTCTTTTCTTCTTCCGGATACTCGGGGAAAACCCAGGCTAACGGCCGAGGTGGGGTATAACTCACGCCGCTAAATTCGGGAACTCCTTCCGGGATGTCATCAAAAATATTGGTGTATTTTAGCGTCGTTTCTTCAATTGTGACGTCCTCAGGGATTGTCTCGTCGGAGGAAGGTACAGGCACTTTAGGTTTAGGAGGCGGCGGGTTACGTCTAACCTGTCGAGTTGCAGGTATCTCCTCAACATCTATTTGAATATTCGGTTGCAGCTCTTCCTCGATTTGAACATCGAGTCTGGGCGACAAAAGGACGACAGCATTAAACAGGATTAAAGTAACAAGAAATGCTTTGCGGATGTTTAATCCATAACTGACTTTGAGATCCGCTTGTGTTTTTTTGAATTCTTTCTGCACGAAAAATTTAAAGAGTCAAAACAACCCACGTCTTGAGAGCTAATCGATTCATATGATTTCGATCTTCTCATTTTTTACCCAACCCACCTTGCCATCAGCAAGTCGGATCTTGACCCATCTTCCTTGTTGATCCTTCACCTCTACTTTCACACCCTCATGCAGCGTAAACATTTCGGTGGCCGTGTTGTTCGGCTCGTTTCGAATATCCACTTTTGGGATCAACACGATGGCTTCCAGTTTGTTTTCGTTTTCGTATATTCTCAACGCTAATAGACTTGCAAATACGACAAGTAACACACCGGATATTATGATGGCGGTGAGATTACCTCGACGAAATGCCTTCGATCTTCTCAATATTCGATAAACTAACAACGTCACTAAAGCTACATACATCACTCCGGTAAGAACCCCAAGCATGGGCAAACTTATTAGATTTGCAAAATCATATATCCAGGCCGCAAAAAAAACTCGAGGTATTTCCGGGATTCGATCTACCACAGATAGATTTGCCAGTTCAAGATTAAAATTTACATCTTCATTTTTGGGATTTA
>JAABYK010000423.1:15417-25577 GCA_011775825.1 Candidatus Zhuqueibacterota bacterium
AAACTGATTTTCAACTTCGGCTTAGTCATGATCATATTTCTTTATCCAGAGCGATAATGGCTTTTCGCGCTTTTTCGAAGAAAACCTTCATTTCACCATTGTCTGCATCACTTGGCGCAAATCTCTTGAAATCACAAGTGCGCAGACAATCCAAGTAGTTGGCTACCGTCTCCTCCCGGATTCCTCGTGAACGCAGCACCGAGTCAACTTCATCAGTGATGAGGCCAGCTGCCGATACATTCAGCTTGTCACCGATGAACCCCATCAGGGCCTTTGAAACCTCACCATAAAACTTGCGTAGATTGCCCTTGCCCATTTCTTTGTTGGCATTGCGCAGGCGTTTAAGCGCCATCTGATTCGCCTTCCTGCTACGGGCGTACGCAACATTCGTACTCATCTTTTCCAAGTGCTTGCTGTAGCCATACGCGCCCGCCAACACGAGTAAAGGCAAAATTAAGATGGCAAAAAATGGTACTTCCTTATAAAATACGGTTCCAATCTCCTGAAATTCCGGAAGATGTGTTTGTATGAAACGAATGTCCTGTCCAATGAACTTAACATCTTCTTTTGAAGTAGCTAATGGAACATTGACCGGCCGATCCTTTCCTTTGGCTACACTAATATTGATAGGATCCGAGCTTAGCGTCTTGTATCTTTTAGCAGATAAATCAAAATAGGAAAATGAAATTGGCCTGATGGTCTGAGTACCAGGAAACCGCGGAATCAAAACGTACTCGAACGTCTTGCTTCCTGAAATTTGGCCTCCATTTCTATTGATGTTTTCACTGATCTTTGGATCGTAAACTTCAAAATCGGAGGGAAATTCGACATCTGGTTGCGCCAAAATTTTGATGTTTCCTGTACCGGAAATTGTGACGGTCAAAGTTACCGCTTCGTTGGTTTTGACTCTCTCTTTATCGACCGAAGCGCTTAATGAGAAATCACCCACCGCTCCTGAAAAGTCGAGGGACTTGTTCTCGGCAGGCAAAGGCAACACATCGATTTTCACCGGATTGGAACGAATCACTTTGGTCGTGGTCCGGTTTAGTGAAAAGAACGGGTCGTCAAAAAAACTGTCAAAGATGTCGCGGCTTCGACGGCGATTTCTCAATCGAACTTCACATTCAATCACCATGGGATCCAACGTCTTGGTCCCGGGCCCTTGTGGAAACAAGGCAACTTTCTTTATCTCAGCGACTTGATATCGACGACCATTGACAACTTCCGCATGAAGTGGCGGTCTGCTGGGCGTCGGGAATTCCTCAGACCAGAATCCCACAGTATTCGGCAATTGCGAGATGCCATAGCTTGAGATGTTGACGGAAGTGTAAATTTTATAAGAGACAGTCACGGGCTCGTTTTGATAAACGCGATTCTTATCCACCGATGCTCTCAAAAACAGCAACTGCGACAGATCTTCGGCATTGTCTGTTGAACCTCGGTTGGACGTTCCACTTCGTGGCTGCGACGGTTGGCCCTTCACGATTTCAATCGGGATAGGATCGGTGGTGAATTTCTTGCCCCCATATTCAAGTTTTACCGGCGGAATCTCGAATTTTCCAATCTTAGTTGCGATGAATCGGTGGGTGTACGTGACGGTCACCGACATTTGGGTATTGACAATTTGAACGTTTTGTGAACTGCTTGTCCCTCTAAAGGCTGCAAAGTCCTCAATATCGGGTAAGGCCGGTTGAGGCACTTTGTTTGCCTCCTTTCCACTGAGTTCGACATTTAATTCGAACTGCTGGTCTAAGGGAATCTTTGTGCTACTCACATACGCCTTAATATGCAGATCTTGAGCAAGCAGACCTTGCATCGAAAGAAAGATCCCCAATAGGAAAAAAATTGCTTTTAAAATCGTTTTGGCTTTCATGAAATCCTTCTTAACGTGACTACCAATCCTTGCCGCGGAAAGCACGTCCCTGTTTCTTAGCCCGTTGTTGCTGTAGCAGTTCTTCCTCTTCGTTCTTCAAAGCCTCCAATATCCGCTCCGCATCCTCTTTAGAAATCTCTTCCGCCTGGGTCGCTGGTTGTTGCTGTTGTTGCTCTTCTGACTGCTCTTGCTGATTTTCCTCACCTTCGGCTGTCTGCAGTTGCTGCTGCTTCTGCTCTTTCTGATCTTCTGGATTTTGATTTTTTTGGTTCTGCTGGCCCTGCTGTTGTTGTTCGCCCTGCCGCTGGTTTTGTTGCGACTGCTTTTGGGCCTGATCTTTGAGCTTGGCCCTTACATACTCCAAATTGTATTTCGCATCTTCATCATTTGGATTTAATTCAAGCGCCTTTTTGTACATCAAAATGCTCTCAGGGAGTTTTCCCGACTTGTAAAGTGCGTTGCCCATATTATAGTAGCTTTTGGACTGCAGGAGAATGTCGTCTGCGGAGGTCGCTTTCTGATAGGACTTCATGGCTTCCTCGTAATTCTTTTTCTTGTAGAGAACGTCGCCAACGTTAAAATGCACAATGGGAGACTCAGGGTTATCCAGCAAGGCGTCGCGATATTTGTTATTGGCCTGATCGTATTTTTCTTCGGCAAAAAGCTTGTTTCCTTCCGCGACTTGTTTACTTCCACCCTGAGCGAAGGCAGACACGGCCATAAAAGCACAACAAAACATGAAAGTGTAGGTGATTTTTTGCATGACTCCTAAAACTTCGTTTTCAAACCTGCTTGCTTACAAAGTTCGTTAGCGGTGAATCTATCAAACTGGCGATGACGTTTTACAGGAATTGTCTTTAGACCGTTCGTGTAAATCTGAATGATTTCCATCTTATAGCAACAAATAAAACCATTGTTCTTTAAATATCTTATGAGATCACGACGTTTAACTGACAAATCATAACTCAACTGGTAGTTGTTCAATCAAACAACCACCAATTGGAATCTCTTTTCCTTGTTGTTGATAGGCTAAGATCATCTTCTTCCCGTGCATCTTTCAGCATCTTTCGACACACTTCAAGTAACTTGCCTTCTGTATAACTTCCGGCCATTCAAAAATTTGGCCCATATAACCTGAAGAGATTTTTGTATGTTTCGGGGTATAATTGCTGATCATTTGGACCGACTCATTATTTATGTTTAGACAGTTCTAAATTGCCTTTGTACTTCATTCAAACCGACCGCGCCATTCCTGTCGCATCTTGCGTCTTTCGGAAATCATAGGTTCCAACATCAACATAATAATCGAGACGATCAATATCCACTGGAACCGGTCTTCGTACTGAGAGAATTTCATGGATGCCAATTCCTTCTTTTCCATCTTTGCAACTTCTTCGTATATCGATTCAAGTTTTGTTTCACCGGTAGTCGACTGATAGTACATTCCATTTGTGGTCAGTGCGATTTTTTCAAGTGTCGACGCATCAAGTTTGGTTAGAATCACTTCGCCACGACGGTCCTTTTTAAAGCCGGTTTTCTGCCCTCGATCATCATATAGTGGAATGGGAACACCGCTTGGCGATCCGATTCCGACTGTATAAATCACCAGTCCCTCTTTATCTGCCGCTTCTGCCACTTTTAAGACATCTTTACCGTGATCCTCGCCGTCTGTTATAAGAACTAAAACTTTGTACTTTCGTTCCTGTGTCTCAAAGCTTTTCATTGCCAACTCAATGGCCGATCTCAAATTTGTACCCGGCTCCGGGATCAGCTTGGGGTCCATGATGTCCAAAAACGTTTTGGCCGCGCCGTAATCCAGCGTCAACGGACATTGGATGAAGGCTTCACCCGCAAAGGCGATCAGGCCGATCCTGTCGCCGCGCAGCAAATCGATGAAAGACGAAATCTCGTGTTTTGCCTTCGCCAGTCGGTTTGGCTTGATGTCTTCAGCAAGCATGGACATGGAGACATCGAGTGCCACAAATATATCCACGCCTTCGCGTTTGACTTCTTCCAACTCGGTTCCCAATTGAGGTCGAGCAAGGGCCAGAATCATAAACAGAATTCCAAGCACCACCAACGTGGCCTTTATGATCTGGCGGCTGCGACTCGTGGATTCGCTGAGCTTATTTATTAAGTCCAGGTTACCAAACCGCTGCAGTGCCCGTGTTTTCCATTTAAAAATAAAGTAATAAAAAAGAATCAGGACGGGGACGAGCAGCAGAAAATAGAAGAAACCGTCCTGTGCAAATCTTAAAACGCTCATGGGATTTTGCGAAATTTTGTGTTGGTGAGAACCACTTCCATTACAATCACGCCTAAAGCCAACAGCAGATAATTGGTGAACAGTTCTTTGTAACGGGTAAATTGCTTGACTTCAATTTTGGTTTTTTCCAGTTCATCAATTCTTTCAAAAATTTTGTCCAAATTCTCTTTGTCGGTGGCCCTAAAATAGTGTCCGTTGGTGATGTTTGCGATCTCCTTCAGCATCTCCTCGTCTATCTGTACGGGCCTGCGAATGTAGCGTTTCCCGAAAATCGGGTCATCAACGGGATAAAGGGCTTCACCGCGCTTTCCGACCCCGACTGTGTACATTCGGATGTCAAATGCTTTTGCGACTTTTGCCGCCGTAATCGGGTCCAACTGACCACGATTGTTCTGACCATCTGTCAAGAGAATGATTACTTTGCTTTTGGCTTTGCTGTCTCTCAGTCGGTTGGCGGCATTGGCGATGGCCATACCAATGGCCGTTCCATCCTCGATCATGCCAATCTCGACTTCGCCGACAAAATTCAGCAAGATTCCATAATCGAGGGTCAGAGGACATTGTGTGAAGCTCTTAGCCGCAAACACAACCATACCGATGCGGTCGTTTCTTCTGCCCCGGATGAAATCTGCGGCGACAAGCTTTGCCGCTTGCAAACGATTGTTTGGTTTGAAATCCTCGGCAAGCATGCTGCTGGAAATATCCAATGCGATGACGATATCGACTCCCTCGGTAATGACCTCTTCCTCGGTCCTACCGGATTGCGGCCGAGCGAAACATAGAATCAACAGCGACAGGGCGATCAATCTGAGAACAAACGTCACATGCCGGTACTTCTTTCTGTTTGAGTATTTATCCACGTTCTTCACCAAACCGAGATTCGAATATTTGATCGTTCCGGTACGGACTCGGTTCCGGCGAAGATACCAGAGGACAATAATGGGTATTAGAAGGAATAACAAGAGAAATTCGGGATTAGCAAATCTCAACATCTTAGGATTTCGGCTCCTCTACATTCTCAGCTAACACTTCTTCATCGGTTGTGGATGCTTCCGATTCAGAAACTTCCTGTTCCGACGTTTCAGTTTCCTCCTCCGGTCTGTCATAGATTAATTTTGTTTTTTCGACAATTTCGAAGGCCCGATCTAATACATCCGCATTCTCTTGCTCACTGGGCTGAAACTTTGCAAATTTTACCAAGTCGCAGAGCTCGAGAAACTCATGAATAAGGTGCTCATGTTCTACATCAATTTCTGCAGATCTGAGATTTTCTATCAATTCGGTTGTGGTCAATTCCAGAGCGACGATAAAATAACGGCCTTCTATGTAGTGACGGATGATTTCAGAAACTCTTATGTAGTATTCTTTTACTCTTCCCTCGGCAAGCAATGTCGAATCTTTCAGAGCATTCAATTCCTCCAGAGCGACTTCGTGTGCGGGGCGTGGCGGTTCGACCTTTTCCGGTAAGATGCCTTTGCCGGCTCTTTTCCGTCTCCAAATGTAGATCAGAGCGACAATCAATACCAGAGCACCTAGTGCGATGCTGCCCCAAATAATAAACTTCCGGTAGTTGCGGGGTAATTCCAAAGGAGGCTTGATATCACGAATATCTCCCGCCTCACTCGGTTTAAGGCTTTCAACGGTTATGTTAAGGGCTTTTGTTTTCAACTCATGCCTGGTGGAATCCCCCGACAGAGTGTAGTGGAAAGTCAAAGGCGGAATCTCAAACTCCCCCACATCGAATGTTGAAATGACGTACTCAATTCGATCAACAGTCTGCCCGTCAATCGTCTCCGGGTCGTGAACCTGATAATCACGGATTTCGAAGGTACCAAGATTCGCAGCTAGGCCTGGCATTTCAACTTCTACGTCAGGGCTGCGAGTCACCACAATGGTGTATTTAACGAGATCCCCAATTCGGATGGTGCTTTTGTCGACATTCGAATCAATGGAGATTGAATTTTGGAGACTGTAAAGCGGCGCAATGAAAAAGCAAGCAATTACCCAAAGAACAAAAATTCCGGTTCGACTACCCGAGATGTTATTCAAGTTTATCCTCATAAATCTTAACCGCAAGTTCTCGCATCATTTTCTGAAGCTTTTGATTGTAGGCTTCTTGTTGTCTCTCTCGAATCAGGTTCTGAATAACCTGCTTTCTTACTTCTTCAAGAGGTTTGATTCTAACAACATTGCCTTCATCATCTTTCTCTGCAAACTTTTCTTTATGAGCCTTGTAATATAATTCAACATCCGAGTCTGTGATGTTCACACTTTCCGAAATCTCTTTCTCCAGAAGTTTCTGAACCATAAAGTTCTTCTTGGCTTGAAATGTCGCCTCTATGACTTCTTTGTCCTTATGCAATCCTTGCCGTTTGGCGGAATCATAAAACAGCTCCGTTGCGATATACTGCTTCAAAAAATCGATTTTTTTACTTTTGTCATTCAACTGACTTTGCATGTAAGGTGGCAGCTTGCTTATCTCATGTTGGAGATCGCCGGTTGTGATCTTGCGCTTGCCGATTTTGGCGATAACCTCACCCGGTCTACTCTTTTTGGCCTGCGAGGGATCCAGCATCGCCGCTTCTTCAAGCACCTGCTGTGCGTCAGCCGTCCGTTCCAATCGCTCCAAGCATTGCACCATTTTCTTGTTTACCTCCTCGATGAGAGGACTCTCCGGATACAAATGCTTGATCTTCAAATAATAGGCAAGTGCATTTTCATAATCCCGAATCCGCTCAAAGTAAATATCTCCAATAATATAATTGATGTTTGCGGCCTCTGAATCATCGAGCTCATAGTTATCTAACAAATAGGTATACTCTTCTACAGACTGCTGATAGAGTTGGCGGTTGTACAGCGCGTTAGCATAGTCGCGTATTTTGCTGTCTTCAAATTTGGGCTCAGGTTCTTCTTTGCACCCCAACAGAAAAATCAGAAAAGACAGCAGTGAGACAATTTCTATTGCACGTTCTTTAATTGGCATAGCATCCTTCAACATTAAGTTCAACTTACTTTTTTATCGAAAACGCTTGGCTCTCATCCGGAAAAATCGAATAAGCGGTTCAACGTAGGAAACGTCCGTACGTACGTCAATTGTATCCACGTTCATCATCCGCAGCAGTTTGTCGCGTTCCGCTTTAATTCTCGAAGTTTGCGAAACAAATGCGTTTCGAATTGCCGGATCGCCTGTGTCAAAAAGCACAATCTCTCCGGTCTCCGCATCCTCCAATTCAATAAAACCTACATTGGGCAATTCCACCTCCCGTGGATCCGTGACGGTAATGGCTATCAAATCGTGACGTTTGTTTGCAATTTGCAGCGCTTTTTGATAATTCTCTGAAATGAAATCCGAAACCAGAAACGTCACCGCACGACGAGTGGTGACACGACTCAGATATTCCAAAGCCATGGCGATATCAGTTCCCCTTCCCTGCGGCTTGTGATACAGCAACTCCCGCAGCACCCGTAATACATGAGACTTGCCCTTTTTGGGAGGCACAAATTTTTCAATTTGATCCGTGAAAATAATCAGACCAACTTTGTCGTTATTCTTGATTGCAGAAAACGCAAGCAACGCACAGATTTCAATGGCGATCTCGCCTTTCATTTGCTGAACGGTTCCGAAATTGCCCGACGAACTCACATCCACCAAAAGCATGACTGTGAGTTCGCGCTCTTCTTCGAATACTTTCACATACGGATGCCCCATGCGAGCAGATACATTCCAATCGATGGAGCGAATGTCGTCACCGATTTGGTATTCACGCACCTCGGCGAATTCCATTCCGCGACCTTTGAACACAGAATGGTACTCACCGGAAAACACGTCGTTCACCAAACCACGAGTTTGAATTTCAATGCGTTTGACTTTTTTGAGAATTTCTCGCGGAATCATGAATTACGGAACTTCAATCTTATTCAAAACTTTCCGAACCACGTCTTCAGACGACACCTCTTCGGCCTCGGCTTCATACGTCACAAGGATTCGGTGACGCAGGATGTCGAATCCGATGGCACGAACATCCTCGGGCGTCACATAGCCACGACGCCGCAGGAAAGCATGCGCCTTGGATGCGATATGCAGATTAATGGAAGCTCTTGGCGATGCCCCGAACGCAATCAAGTCTTGCAGATCATCGAGGCCATATTCTTTGGGGGTTCGAGTGGCAAACACGATATCGATGATGTATCTCTCAACCTTTTCGTCGATGTAAACTTCATCAACCAATGAACGCGCGGCAATGATCCGAGCCGGATCCACAACCGAGTTGACTTCGGGCACCGCTTTGCCAGCCATTCGGCGCATGATTTCCATCTCTTCTTCTTTATTTGGATATCCGATCGAGAGTTTCAGCATGAATCGATCCACTTGCGCTTCAGGTAAAGGATAGGTCCCCTCCTGTTCAATTGGATTTTGGGTTGCTAACACCAAAAACGGATCATCCAAAGGATAGGTCGTCTCTCCGATGGTAACCTGACGTTCCATCATGGCCTCCAAAAGTGCAGACTGCACTTTGGCGGGGGAACGGTTGATTTCATCCGCCAACACCATATTCGCAAAAATCGGCCCTTTTTTTGTCGTGAATTTTCCATTTCTCTGGTCATAGATCAAAGTGCCAATTAAATCAGCCGGAAGCAAATCCGGAGTAAACTGAAGGCGTTGAAACTTGGTTTGAATGGTCGAAGACAAAGTTTTGACAGCCATGGTTTTCGCCAACCCCGGCACGCCTTCCAGCAACACGTGACCGTTCGAAAGCAGCCCGATAAGCAAGCGTTCGATCATGTATTTCTGGCCGACGATGACTTTCGACACCTCATTGGTGATTTGCTCGATAAATTCGCTCTCCTGTTCAATTTTCTTATTTATGGCCTGAATATCAATTGCCATCTATCCTCCCCTCTTTGTTTGAAGAATTGTCACTTTCGTTTCCATTACTTTGATTCGATTCCGAGGAAACCTCCTTCTTGTTGCGATTGAAAATATCTTCCACCAATGTATACGCCCGGGTCAAAGTTTCGCCTCCAACATTTCCTCCGGAGAACTTGGCGACATCGCAAGATTTCAAAACCTCTTCAGCCTGTTCGATGATCCTCTCCGACACACTCAACTGTCTTAGCTGTTGGCTGATTTCTTGAGTTGACATTCCCATGGCAGCGATTCGATAGCGGTCGGAAAAATATCGCCGCAATAATTTGGAGAGTTTTGAAAAGGATTCAACCATATTCGGCTTCTTTAGCTCGACTTCTTCCTTGAGATCCGACAAGTAGTTTACTTCAATGGGAATCATCGCCAATTCTTTTGCCCGCAATTCTGCTTCTTTGGCTCTTTTGCGCTTCATGAACCTGACTCCCCCAAGAGAAACCAGCACGAGGAACGCTACAATCCCGCCACCGATGAACCAAAACGAATTGTCCTTTTTAAGGATCGGATCGACGACTTCTACTTCCAATCGATTGGTCACCAAACTGTGCTTTTCATCAAATTCATTATCGCGATATTCAACGAACAGCGCATCAATGTATCCCATGCCCAGGGATTGCGGCTGCAGGGTGTATTCGTAGGTTTTGACGGCTTGCTTGACACCGTCAATCTCGCCAACCCAATTCGAAGAAGCGGTGCTGACAATCACCAAATTTTTCAGGACCGGGCTTTCCACATTTACAATATCATAGCGGTCGAGGTTCCCTGACCAGGCCACCTTAATGGTGTATGTGACGGTGCGATTCTGCGGCACTTGCTTGCGGTCCACCTGGGCCTCAACCTTGATAGCACCGAGTTGGTCGTCCGTCGAAACTGTGATTGAATCTCGGTCTTGAGAAAAACTAAAATTGAGTGAAATCAGGATTAGAAAACAAGAAATATAGAACCTCATTTTCCCCTCAAAAATGTCGAATAAATATACTTTGAAGGATTTTAAAAGTTCCTGTAGCAAAAAAGCAATAAAGTTGGGGTCGGAACATTAAAAAAGCCGAATTGAAGAAAACCGGAAACGTCTTTTCCAGGTTAAAACAACCGGCTTA